>DASZYY010000084.1:0-11873 GCA_035545175.1 Mycobacteriales bacterium | reverse complement strand
CCGGCATCCGTACGCCCAGGCGCTGCTGTCCGCCGTACCGATTCCGGACCCGAAGCGGATGCAGACCCGCACCCGGATCGTGCTGGTGGGCGACGTTCCCTCGCCGCTGGACCCGCCGTCGGGCTGCCGGTTCCACCCTCGCTGTCCAAAGGCACGCGACGTCTGCGTCACTGAAGACCCGCCGCTGGTACCGCGGCTCGGCGATGGCGAGAACCACGCGGCCGCGTGTCACTTCCCGGTCGAGGTCGGTGAGGACATCAGCCTGTCCACTCCGCAGATCAGCGAGGCGAACCGCGTGATCGAGGAAGGACTGATCGGCAATGGGTAGGCAACTGCCTCGGTCGAGGGGCGTGCAATGACCATCGGGAACGTCGGCGGCGGCACGGAGCTGGATGTCCTCGCGGAGGGCGAGCTCGAGGAGCTCCCTGAGGCGGCGAAGGTCATCCAGGGACGTGGGCCCTGGCGCCTGGCCTACGAGCGGCTACGTCGGGACCGGGCCGCGGTCATCTCGGCGGTCATCATCGTCATCATCGTCGCCTGCGCGGCCGGCGCCGCGCTGTTCGCGACGATCACCGGACACGGGGTGAACCAGCAGTTCCGCATCATCGGAGAGACCCCGGACGGCTTTCCGGTGGGGCCCGGTGGCAAGTTCTGGCTCGGCACCGACGACCAGGGTCGCGACGTTCTGGTGCGCATCGCGTACGGCGCGCGGGTGTCGCTGCTGATCGGCGTCGTCACCTCGCTCATCACGGTGACATTCGGCACGATCATGGGCCTGATGGCGGGCTACTTCGGCCGGTTCGTCGACACGCTGATCTCCCGCATCATCGACGTCACGCTGTCGATCCCGTTCCTGCTGTTCGCGGTCGCGCTCGCCGCCGTCGAGGGCGGCGGCAGCATCCTCCTCGTCGTCATCGTGCTCGCCGGTTTCGGCTGGTCATCCGTCGCGAGGATCGTGCGCGGGCAGGTGCTCTCGATCCGGGAACGCGAGTACATCGAGGCGGCGCGGTCGCTCGGTGCCTCGTCCTGGCGGATCATGTTCATTGACATCTTGCCGAACGTGATCGCCCAGGTGATCGTCTACGCCTCGCTGCTGATCCCGCTGTCCATCGTCGGTGAGGCGACGCTGTCCTTCCTGTCCATCGGCGTACAGCCGCCGACCGCCGACTGGGGGGCGATGATCGCGAGTGCGCAGCAAGGCGGCGTCTATCAGGCCGCCTGGTGGTTCCTGGTGTTCCCGGGCCTCGCGCTGCTGATCACCACGCTCGCCTTCAACATCCTGGGCGACGGCATCCGTGATGCCTTCGACCCCCGGTCAGACAGGTTGTTCGTCTGATGGCGCGCTTCTTGGTTCGCCGCATCGCGCAGGGCGCGCTCGTCATGTGGCTGGTGTCCATCGCCTCGTTCCTGCTGTTCTTCGCAGGCGGCCAGGGCCCGCTGTCCGTGGCGCGCCGGATCGGCGGCAAGGCGGCGTCGCCGCAGCTGCTGCAGCGGATCATTCACGACCACGATCTGGACCGGCCGCTCTACAAGCAGTACTGGTACTTCTTGTTCGGCAACGGTCACGGCACGAAGGGCCTCGTCCGCGGGGACCTCGGCCAGGACTACTACTACCAGATCCCGGTCACGCACCTGCTGAAGACGGCTGCGCCGATCACGCTGTCGCTCGCGCTGGGGGCGGCGGTCCTCTGGCTGCTGATGGGAGTGGCTTCAGGCATCCTGTCGGCGGTCAAGCCGCGCAGCTTCCTCGACCGGTTCTTCACCGGGATCGCGCTGTTCTTCTACTCGCTGCCGACCTTCGTCCTCGGGCTGTTGCTGCTGCTCTTCCTGTACTTCGACCTGTCGACGAAGGCGCACCTACATCTGTTCCCGGCGGCCGGTTACGTGGACCTGACCCAGAACCCGTGGGAGTGGGCCCACCACCTGATGCTGCCGTGGATCACGCTCGCAGTGGTCAGTGCGGCGGCCTACACCCGGCTGACCCGCTCCTCGATGCTGGACGTCCTCGGCGAGGACTACATCCGGACCGGCCGCGCCAAGGGCCTCACCGAGCGCCGCGTGATCCTGCGGCACGGCCTGCGGGCGGCGCTGACGCCGATCGTGACCCAGTTCGGCATCGACGTCGGCGTCCTGATCGGGGGCGCGGTCATCACCGAGACCGTCTTCAGCATGCAGGGCCTCGGCTACCAGGCGATTCAGGCGATCAGCAACCAGGACCTGCCGGTCATCCTGGGCATCGTGATCGTCGCTTCGGCGGCCGTCGTGATCGCCAACATCGTGGTCGACATCATCTACGCGATCCTGGACCCGCGGGTCCGGCTCTCCTGAGCGCGGAGCCGCCCCCTGGAGCGGGTATCTGACACACTGGTTGGAGCCCGTCGTACGTCGAGGAAGAGGAAGTCGTGGTTACCGCCCTGTCCGTTCTGCTGATCATCGTCAGCCTGTTGCTGGTGCTGCTCGTCCTGCTGCACCGTGGCAAGGGCGGGGGTCTGTCCGACCTGTTCGGCGGTGGCGTCTCCTCGAGCCTGTCCGGGTCCTCCGTCGTGGAGAAGAACCTCGACCGGCTGACGATCATCTGCGGCGTCCTGTGGTTCGGCTGCATCATCGGGATCGGCCTGCTCCTCAAGTAGCCACTTTGTGAAGGCTTCTCGTTGTCCTGGCAGCGGATTCCCTTCACAAACCCCTATGGGCTGCTGATCCGGGTCAGTCCGGCTGGGATTCGCGACGCTGCCGCTGCGTCGAGCAGCCATCTCGTGGCTGCTCGGCCCTTCACTCCTGAAGCCGGGATCTGAGTCGCTCCCGCACCTTCCAGGGCCATCCGCACCGCTGCCGCCTTCTCTTCGCCGGCCGCGACCAGCCAGATCTCGCGCGCGCTGTTGATCGCAGCCGCGGACAGTGAGATCCGCAGTTGCGGTGGCTTCGGGGCGCCGCGGACCGGGATGACCGTCCGCTCGTCGTACAGCGCGGGTGCCTCGGGGAACAGCGACGCGACGTGCCCGTCCGGCCCGACGCCGAGCAGCAGGATGTCGAACGCCGGAACCGGGCTGTGGTCCTCCGGGTGCGCGGCGGCGCGCAGCTCGTCGGCGTACCGCGCGGCTGCGCCGTCGAGGTCCTCGCCGTCCGGGCCGTCCGTCGACGGCATCGGGTGCACGCGGCTGGGGTCCACCGGCACCTTGGACAGCAGCGCCTCGTAGGCCTGGGTCTCGTTGCGGTCGGCGTGCCCGCTCGGCAGGAACCGCTCATCACCCCACCAGACGTCGAGGTGCGCCCAGTCGATCGCGTCACGTGCCGGGGAGGTCGACAGCTCGCGCAACGTCGCGCCACCGATCCCGCCGCCGGTCAGCACGATCGAGGCTGACCCGCGTGCCGCTTGCGCGTCGGCGAGGCCGGTAATGATCCGCGCGGCGACAGCTTGGGCGAGGAGGGTCGCGTCGCGATGCACGACGACGAGGGGCGCACTCACAGGTCGATCCTTACTGGTCAGCCAGCGCGGGGTCGCGCCAGACGAGGACTCGGCTGCGTGGCGTCCGGTCAACCGTCACCCCGGTGCTCAGCGACAGCGAGTCGGCGTAGACGGGGTCCGGGTCCATGCGCCGAAGCTCTTCGGCCAGCAGATCACCCAAGCCGCGTCTCGGCAGTGGCAGCACGCGCGGCTCCTCGTCGCCGCGTTGCAGCGTCGCGGAGAACCCGTCGGGCCGTTCCACCGAGACGGCGCACTCGGTGCCGTCGTTTCGCCGCATCACGATCCGGGCCGAGGTGATGCCCGGCCCGCCGCTCGCGTCGAGCTCGGACGGGATGCCCAGCCGGGAGCTCAACCAGCCCGACAGCAGCAAGGCACTTCCATTGCCGGTCTCCGCGGCAACCGACGCGGCGACCGGGCTGCCATCGACCCCGTCGAGCGCGGAGGCGAGCAAAGAACGCCACGGCGTGCAACGGGTCCAGGTGAGGTCGGTGTCGCCGCTGACGAAGTCGTTGGCGCGACCGAGCAGAGCCGCCGCCGGATCCGGGGCCTGCGCGCAGTCCGTGACCCGCCGATTGGCCAGTACGCCGAGGGCGTCGGTGGCGATCTCGTCCGGCGGTACGCCGTGCCACCAGGTGACGACCGGCGCATCCGGCGCGAGCAAGGGAAGGACGACGGATTCGGCATGGAGGCCGAGCCGGCCGTACATCCGCATGACGACCGCTTCGGTCGAGCCGAGCCGACCGCCGATCTGTACCTCGGCATCGAGCCGGATGTCGGCGTTGATCGAGTGCCGGACCACCATGATCAGCCGACACGGATGGGCTGCCGCAGCGATGGTCGCGGCCTGCTCCGCCTCCTGGACGCGCTTCTCGTCGACCACCGCGACGAGGGTGAGCGCCAGGCCCGACGCGAGAGCGCCCGCCGCGCGGCGCTCGGCGAGCAGCGCCTTCACGACGTCGGTGCCGGTGGTGTCCCACAAGGTCGTCGGCATCAGCACCTCACCCGTCCGCTCACGGTCGCCGCCACACCCGTCCGTCGGCGGCGAGCATGTCGTCGGCGCCGCGAGGACCCCACTCTCCGGCGCGGTACTTCTCCGGCTCGCTGCCCGCCCAGAACTCCTCGAGCTGGTCGATCACCGTCCACGACGCCGCGACCTCCTCATTGCGGGGGAACAGCGTCGCATCGCCGAGCAGCACGTCGAGGATGAGCCGCTCGTAGGCCTCCGGGGAGGACTCGGTGAACGCCTCGCCGTACAGGAAGTCCATCGACACGTCGCGGACCTCCATCGCCGACCCCGGCACCTTGGAGCCGAACCGCAGCGTGCAGCCTTCGTCGGGCTGAACCCGTACGACGAGCTGGTTGTGCCCCAGCTCGACGGTGTCGGTCGCGTCGAAGGGAAGGTGCGGCGCGGTCTTGAACACGACCGCGATCTCGGTGACGCGGCGCGGCAACCGCTTCCCGGTGCGCAGGTAGAACGGCACCCCGGCCCAACGCCGGGTCTCGATGCCCAGCCGCACCGCGGCGTACGTCTCCGTCTTGGAGTCCTTCGGCACGTCCGGCTCATCGAGGTACGACGGGACGCGCTGACCGGCCAGCCAACCTTGGTCGTACTGGCCGCGGATCGCGTACCGGTGCAGGTCGTCGGGCAGCGAGATGGCGTTGAGGACCTTCAGCTTCTCGGTGCGGATCGCCTCCGCGTCGAACGAGACCGGCTCCTCCATGGCCGTCAGCGCGAGCAGCTGCAGCAGGTGGTTCTGCAGAACGTCGCGGGCGGCGCCGGCAGCGTCGTAGAACCCCGCGCGACCGCCGATCCCGACGTCCTCGGCCATCGTGATCTGCACCGAGTCGACGTAATGGGAGTTCCAGATCGGCTCGAACAACGTGTTGGCGAACCGCAACGCCAACATGTTCTGGACGGTCTCCTTGCCCAGGTAGTGGTCGATCCGGAAGACGTCGCCGGGGGTGAAGACGTCGTCAACGAGGGCGTTCAGCTCGTGCGCGGAGGCGAGGTCGTGGCCGAACGGCTTCTCGACGACCACCCGGCGCCAGCCGCCGGATTGCTCGTTGTCGGCCATGCCGGTGCGTTGCATCTGCTTCAGCACGACCGGGAAGGCCGCCGGCGGGATCGACAGGTAGAACGCCGCGTTGCCCTGGATGCCGTGACTCGACTCGAGATCTCGCAACATCTGCGCGAGGTTGTCGAACGCCGCGTCGTCGTCGAAGGCGCCCGGCAGGAACTTCAGCGAGGCGGCCACCCGGCGCCAGACGTCCTCCCGGAACTCCGTCCGCGCGTAGTCCATGGCGGCCTTGCGAGCGAGCGACTCGAAGTCGCCGTCACCCCAGTCGCGTCGGGCGAAACCGAGCAACGCGAAGCCGGGCGGAAGCAGTCCGCGGTTGGACAGGTCGTAGATCGCGGGGATGAGCTTCTTGCGTGACAGGTCGCCGGTCACGCCGAACACGACCACCGCGCACGGTCCCGGCACCCGGGGGAGCCGGCGGTCGCGCGGGTCACGCAGCGGGTTGCCCGCTGTCCCCGAAACCACTGACATGGCTATGAGCCTGCCCGAGCGGCCTCGAGAAGGGCAGCGATGCCGGCGGCTCGGTCGGTGAGGTGCAGCCGTACGGCGGGGCGGGACCGGCCGTGCAGCGCCTGCAGGTCACCCAGCGCTTGGGCCATCTGTAGCCGGCCGAAGCTGAACGGCTGCCCCGGAATCGCGAGGTCGGCGGCGTTCTCGCCGGTGATCTGCAGGAAGACGCCGACCTGCGGACCGCCCTTGTGGAACTGGCCGGTCGAGTGGAGGAACCGGGGTCCCCAGCCGAATGTCACCGGATGTGGCATGCGGCCGGCGAGGACGTCGCGGAGCTCGGCCGCGGCGGCGTCCTTGAGCCGATCGAGGTAGGCCATGACGGCCAGGTAGCCGGTCGATGACACCGATGCCAGCAGCGCGTCGATCACTCCCGCGACGTCTTTCGCGTCGCCGACGTCCGCTCGCTCGCCGTACACCTCGATCGGTCCGTCGACGAACAGGACATCTCCGGTCGGGAGCGGTCCGTCCTTGGCGGCCTCGAGAACGGCCTTGGTGTTGTCCTTGGACTCCTGGACGTTCGGCTGGTTGAACGGGTCGATGTCGAGCAACCGCCCGGCAACCGCCGTCGCGAACTCCCACACCAGGAACTGGCCACCGAGCGGACCGTCGACCGCGGTGCCGCCCGACGGCGGGGGAGTCGCTCCGATGGTCACCAGATGCGTGTCGGCGGTCGCTTCGAAGCCGGGGGAGTCCGGTCCCGCCACCGCAACGGGGAGCAGCCCGCGCCCCCGCTTGCCTGTCGACTCCGCGATGAGCTGCTCGGCCCAGTCGGCGAAGCCCTTGATGCCCGAGCCGCCGTCGGCGATCACCACCTTGTCGTGGCCTTCAGTTCCGTAGCCGCCGAGGGCGGACCCGAGCGCGACGGCCGCATTGCCGTAGTCACCGGCCAGGGTGGCGGCGACACTCTCCGCCTGGTCGAGGAGCTCGCCGACAGGGACGCCCGCCAGCCCGGTCGGAACCAGGCCGAAGGCGGTGAGGGCGCTGTAGCGACCGCCGACGTTCGGGTCGGCTTCGAAGACGCGGTAGCCCGCGTCGGTCGCCAGCCGCTGCAACGGCGAGCCGGGGTCGGTGACGACGACGATCCGCTCGACCGGGTCGATGCCGACGTTGCGGAACGCCTCCTCGAAGGCGCGGCGATGGCTGTCGGTCTCGATCGTGCCGCCGCTCTTGCTCGACACGACGAGGACGGTGCGGTCCAGCCGGTCGGAGAGCGCCGCCGTGACCTGGCCGGGATCGGTCGTGTCGAGCGTCGTGAGCTCGACGCCGTACGTCGCCGCGATCACTTCAGGGGCGAGTGACGAGCCACCCATCCCGGCAAGCACGACATGGTCGACGCCCTTCGCCTGCAGCTGGGAGCGCAGCTCCTCGATCTGCGCGACGAGCGGGCGGGACACGGTGGGGCAGTCCAGCCAGCCGAGCCGGACGCTTGCCTCCGCGGCAGCCTCGGGTCCCCACAGCCCCGGATCCTTGCCGGCAATGCGGGCCGCGACGCCGAGGTTGGCGCTCAGGGCGTGGTCGCGCGCGGCGACTACGTCGCCCGAGAGGTGGACGGTCACGCCACCGGCGCTCACCGAGTTCGGATCGCTCATGTGCTGGGGGCGAGCCGTTCGAGCTCGTTCTTGGTCGACTCGATGAGCTCGTTCCACGAGGCGACGAACTTCTCGACGCCCTCGTCCTCGAGGACTTTCACGACGTCGTCGTAGTCGATGCCGAGCTTCGCGAGGTCGTCGAGCACGCCCTGCGCGTCGCTGTAGTTCGGCCGGATCGTGTCGCCGGTGATCTTGCCGTGGTCAGCGACCGCGTGGATCGTCGGCTCGGGCATCGTGTTGACGGTGCCGTCTGCGACGAGCTGGACGACGTACATCGTGTCGTCGTAGGTCGGGTCCTTCGTCGACGTCGATGCCCACAGCGGCCGTTGCGGCTTGGCGCCGGCGTCGCGCAGCGCCCGCCAGCGGTCGGAGTCGAACCGCTCCTCGAAGAGCTTGTAGGCCAACCGCGCATTGGCGATGGCCGCCTTGCCGCGCAGAGCCTTCGCCTCGTCGCTGCCGATCTTGTCGAGCCGGCCGTCGACCTCGGAGTCGACGCGGGAGACGAAGAAGGAGGCCACGGATCCCAGCTTCGACAGGTCGTGGCCGGCGACCCGGGCGCGCTCGACACCGTCGAAGAAAGCGTCGATCACCTTGCCGTACCGCTCCAGGGCGAAGATCAGCGTGACGTTGACGCTGATTCCCTCGCTCAGAACCTGCGCGATCGCCGGCAGCCCGGCCTCGGTCGCCGGAATCTTGATGAACAGGTTCGGCCGGTCGACCAGCCACCACAGGGCGCGTGCCTCGGCGATCGTCGCTTCGGTGTCGTGGGCGAGTGCCGGGCTCACCTCGATCGAGACCCGGCCGTCGACGCCGTCGCTGGCGTCGTACGCCGCCCGCAAGACGTCACACGCCTCGCGCACGTCGTACGCCGTGACGACCCGCAGCGCCTCTTCGACCTGCACCTTGCGGGTTGCGAGGTCGTGGACTTGCTGGTCGTAGATCTCGCTGCCGCTGATCGCCTTCTGGAAGATCGTCGGGTTCGTCGTGATGCCGACGACGTGACTGTCACGGACAAGCGTGGCGAGACCACCACCGACCAGTCGCTCGCGAGACAGGTCGTCCAGCCAGATCGCGACACCGGCGTCGGAGAGCTGCTTGAGCGGGTCGGTCATGTTCTCTCCTCGTTGCGTCGAGCGCCTGCTAGTTGCCGGTCGTCGAGCCCTTGGTCGCGCCGACCTTGGACAAGCTCGAGTGCGCTGCTGCCACTACCCGGTCCGGGGTGAAGCCGAACTGCTCGAACAAGATCTGGTACGGCGCACTCGCCCCGAAGTGCTCGATGGACAGGCACTCGCCGGCCTCGCCGACGAAGTCGCGCCAGCCCATGGCGACCGCCGCCTCGACCGACACCCGCGCCTTGATGTCGGTGGGCAGGACCTCCTGGCGATAGGACTGGTCCTGCGCTTCGAACCACTCGCGGCACGGCATCGAGACCACCCGCGTCGGCGTACCGTCCGCCTCGAGTCGCTCCCGCGCCTCCAGGGCGATCGAGACCTCGCTGCCGGTAGCGATCAGGATCACGTCGGCACGCCCGGAGGAGGCCTCGGCGAGGACGTACGCGCCCTTGGCGACGCCTTCGGCGGAGGCGTGCACCGAGCGGTCGATGACCGGCAGGTTCTGCCGGGACAGGATCAGGCCGGCCGGGCGGTCGGTGTGCTCGATGATCGTGCGCCAGGCGATGGCGGTCTCGGTCGCATCCGCGGGACGCACGACGTCGAGACCCGGGATCGCGCGAAGCGCGGCGAGGTGCTCGATCGGCTGGTGCGTCGGGCCGTCCTCGCCGAGCCCGATCGAGTCGTGCGTCCACACGTAGGTGACGGGGAGCTTCATCAGCGCCGCCAGTCGAACCGCGCCGCGCATGTAGTCGGAGAACGTCAGGAAGGTGCCGCCGAACACGCGCGTTCCGCCGTGCAGCGTGATGCCGTTCATGATCGCGCCCATGGCGTGCTCGCGGATCCCGAAGTGCAGGATCCGGCCGTACGGCGAACCGCCGTGCGACTCGGGCAGGAACGACTCAGCGCCCTCGATCTCGGTGTTGTTGCTCTCGGCCAGGTCGGCAGACCCGCCCCACAGCTCGGGCATCACCGGGGCGATCGCGTTGATGCAGGCGCCGCTGGCCTTGCGCGTGGAGATCGACTTCTCGCCCGCGAAGTCCGGAAGCTTGGCGTCCCAGCCGGCCGGCACGCGGCGCTCGCTGATCCGTTGCAGCTCGGCGGCCCGCTCCGGGTTGGCGCTGGCCCAGCTGTCGAAGTCCTTCTGCCACGCCTCGTGCGCGGCGCGGCCGCGGTCGACGACCTGACGGGTGTGGGCGAGCAGGTCGTCCGGGCAGTAGAACGAGACCGCCGGGTCGAGGCCGAGGATCTCCTTGGTCGCCGCGACCTCGTCCTTGCCGAGCGCAGCACCGTGCGCCTTGCCGGTGTTCTGCAGCTTGGGTGCTGGCCAGCCGATGATCGAGCGCACCGAGATCAGCGTGGGGCGGGTCGTCTCGGCCCGGGCCGCGGCGAAGGCGTCGTACATCGCCTGGACGTCGTTGACGTCGGAGATGTGCAGCGTGTGCCAGCCGTACGCCTCGTAGCGGGCGGCGACGTCCTCGGAGAGCGCGACCTTCGTGTCGCCCTCGATCGAGATGTGGTTGTCGTCGTAGAGCAGGACGAGGTTGCCGAGCTGCTGGTGGCCGGCGATCGAGCTCGCCTCACCGGAGATGCCCTCTTCGATGTCGCCGTCGGAGGCGAAGCACCAGATGGTGTGGTCGAACGGGCTCTCGCCGGGCTTGGCGTCGGGGTCGAACAGCCCCCGCTCGTAACGGGCGGCCATCGCCATGCCGACGGCGTTCGCGATGCCCTGGCCGAGCGGGCCCGTGGTGGTCTCCACGCCCGCGGTGTGGCCGTGCTCGGGGTGTCCCGGGGTCAGCGAGCCCCACTGGCGCAGCAGCTTGAGGTCGTCGATGGTCAGGCCGTAGCCGGACAGGAACAGCTGGATGTAGAGGGTCAGGCTCGAGTGGCCGCAGCTGAGCACGAACCGGTCCCGCCCGATCCAGCCCGGGTCGGTCGGGTCGTGGCGCATCAGGCGCTGGAACAGGAGGTACGCCGCGGGCGCCAGGCTCATCGCCGTACCGGGATGTCCGTTGCCGGCAGCCTCGACGGCGTCCATGGCGAGTGCCCGGACCACCTTCACCGCTAGCTCGTCGGCTTCGCTCCACTCGAGCGGCTGGCGCGCTGCGCTCACCTGATGCACTCCTCTGGATAGGTCGTCAGAGCCGAGCGTAGTGAGATCGTCGACCGCTGCAATTGCGCCCCTGTGCCGGGACGGCGAACGCCGGCATGGCGACGCAGTGAAAGTTCTTCCCAGGCGGCCCATTAGGATTCGTACGTGCTCGAGCGGGTCAGCAGTTACGTTGCGCTGACCAAGCCCCGAATCGTCGAGCTGCTGCTCGTGACCACGCTGCCGGCGATGGTGCTCGCGGCCAAGGGCCTGCCGTCTCTCTGGACCGCCTGCGCCACCCTGGTCGGCGGAACCCTCGCCGCGGGCAGCGCCAACGCGATCAACTGTGTCGTCGACCGCGACATCGATGCGGTCATGCACCGCACCCGTCGCCGCCCGATGGCCCGCCAGCAGGTGTCGCCGGCCAACGCGCTGCGGTTCGGCATCGCCCTGGGCGCCGCCGCCACGCTGCTGCTCGGGCTCGGTGCCAACTGGCTGTCCGCGCTGCTGGCGGACGGCGCGATCCTGTTCTACGTCTTCGTCTACACGCTCGGCCTGAAGCGCCGTACGCCGTCGAACATCGTGATCGGCGGTGCCGCGGGCTGCTTCCCGGTGCTGATCGGCTGGTCGGCAGTTCGGGGAGACGTGGGCTGGCCGGCGGTGATCCTGTTCGCGGTCATCTTCCTCTGGACGCCGCCGCACTTCTGGTCGCTCGCGATGCGGTTCAAGGACGACTACGAGGCGGCCGGGGTGCCGATGCTCCCGGTCGTCGCGGCGCCGACGTACGTGACCCGCCAGATCGTCGCCTACTCCTGGGCCATGGTCGCCGCCTCCCTGGTTCTCGTGCCGTTCGGGGCCGGCATCGTCTACACGGTCTCCGCCGTGGCGCTCGGCGGCGTGTTCCTCGTCGAGGCACACCGGCTGCACCGCCGGGTGGCCCGCGGCGAGGAAGCCCGCCCGATGACGCTGTTCCACGCCTCGATCAGCTACCTGGCGCTGCTGTTCGCCGCGGTAGCGGTCAGCCAGTTCGTCTAG
>DASZYY010000083.1:0-16811 GCA_035545175.1 Mycobacteriales bacterium | reverse complement strand
TCGAGCACCTGCTGGACGCGATGCACGTGCGAGGCGAAGCAGGCGACGATGATCCGCCGCGTCGCGCCTCGGAAGACCTCGTCGAGCACCGGCCCGATCTCGCGCTCCGGCGTGACGAACCCGGGAACCTCGGCGTTGGTGGAGTCGCTCATCAGCAGGTCGACGCCCTCAGCGCCGAGCCGCGCCCATCCGCCCAGGTCGGTGATCCGGCCGTCGAGCGGGAGCTGGTCCATCTTGAAGTCGCCGGTGTGCAGGACGGTGCCCGCCGAGGTGCGAATCGCAAGGCCGAGGGCGTCAGGGATGGAGTGGTTCACGGCGAAGAACTCGCACTCGAAGGACCCGAGCTGCTCCTTCGACCCCTCCCGCACCTCGAGGGTGTGAGCATCGATTCGGTGCTCGCGGAGCTTGCCCTCGACGAGAGCGAGGGTCAGCCGCGATCCGACGAGCGGTACATCGGGCTTCTCGCGGAGCAGGTAGGGAACCGCGCCGATGTGGTCCTCGTGGCCGTGGGTCAGCACCACCGCGTCGAGGTCGTCCCAGCGATCGCGCAGGTAGGTGAAGTCGGGGAGGATCAGATCGATGCCGGGCTGCTCGGTCTCGGGGAACAGCACGCCGCAGTCGACGACGAGCAGCCGGCCGGCGTGCTCGAAGACGGTCATGTTGCGACCGATCTCGCCGATCCCGCCGAGCGCGACAATGCGCAGACCGTGCGCCGGCAGCGCCGGAGGCGCGCCGAGATCAGGGTGCGGGTGACTCAACGGATGCGCTTCAGACCGGCCGACCGGCGGCGCGAAGGTCCTCGCGCAGCAGCTCGATCTGCTCGGCAGTGGCGTCGATCAGGGGCGGGCGTGTCGTGCGGCACGGGATCTTCCCGAGCAGCTCGAGTGCGGCCTTGGCCATGATCGCGCCTTGGGTGCGGGTCATGATCCCGAGGATCGCCGGCCAGATCGCCGTGTTGATCCGCCGGGCATCCACGAGGTCGCCACGCTCGACGGCGTCGCACAGCTCGACCAGCTCGGGCGAGCAGACATGGGAGGCGACACTCACCATTCCCACGGCACCGATCGCCAGCAGCGGCAGGTTCAGCACGTCGTCACCGGAGTAGTAGGCGAGGTCACTGCGCGCGATCACCTCGGTGCTCGCGGGCAAATCACCCTTCGCGTCCTTCATCGCGACGATGCGCGGATGCTCAGCCAGCCGAAGGATCGTGTCGCTGTGCAGCGGCACCCCGCTGCGGCCCGGGATGTCGTAGAGCATCGCGGGCAGCCCGGTCGCGTCGGCCGCGGCGAGGAAGTGCGCGATCAGGCCCTCCTGTGGCGGCTTCGAGTAGTAGGGCGTGACGAGCAGCACACCGCTCGCTCCCGCCTTCTCGGCGTGCTTCGCCAGCTCGATCGTGTGCGCGGTGTCGTTCGTCCCGACGCCGGCGATCACGTGGGCGCGGCTGCCGACCGCCTCGACGACGGCGCGCAGCAGCCGGTCCTTCTCGTCGTCGGTCGTCGTCGGGGACTCACCCGTCGTACCGCTGATCACCAGACCGTCGTTGCCGTCGTCAACCAGGGCTTCGGCGAGCGCGGCGGCGGCGGCGGTGTCGAGGGCGCCGTCCGCGGTGAACGGCGTCACCATGGCGGTCAGCATCCGCCCGAACGGCCTGGTCATGGCGTCGACGGTATCGCGGCGGTGCGCTCAAAGGTCGCGAGTTTGTAGCGGAGGCCCGACGCGGAGGTCAGCCACTCGCTGTCGAGGACGGGACGCCAGCCCGGGCCGAGCGCCGGCGCGAAGGCGTCTCCTTCGCACGCCAGGTCGACGAACGTCACCTCGATGCGGTCGGCGAGCGGCAGCGCGGCCGAGTAGACCGTCTCGCCCCCGATGACCCAGAGGTCGCCGTCGGCCGCATCGACCGCGGCGTCGACGGACCCAACCCGCTCCGCCCCCTCCGCCGACCAGCCTGGATCCGACGTGAGGACGAGGTTGCGCCGCCCCGGCAGCGGCCGGACAGACGCGGGCAGCGACTGCCAGGTGAGCCGGCCCATGAGGACGGTCGAGCCGAGCGTCAGCTCTTTGAACCGGGCCTGGTCCTCGGGCAGCCGCCACGGAATGGCGCCGGCGTGCCCGATGACGCCACCGTCGGCCTGCGCCCAGATGAGCCCGATCAAACGGCGACAGGAGCCGGGAGGGCGGGGTGGTGCTCGTAGCCCGTGACGGTGAAGTCCTCGAAGGCGTAGTCGAACAGCGAGTCGGCTCGCCGTACCTCGAGCGTGGGGAACGGCAGGGGCGTGCGGGAGAGCTGTTCGTTCACCTGCTCGTGGTGGTTGTCGTAGATGTGGCAGTCGCCGCCGGTCCACACGAGGTCGCCGACCTCGAGGTCGGTCTGCTGAGCGACCATGTGCACGAGCAGCGCGTAGCTCGCGATGTTGAACGGGACGCCGAGGAACAGGTCCGCGCTGCGCTGGTAGACCTGGCACGACAGCCGTCCGTCTGCCACGTAGAACTGGAACATCGAGTGGCACGGCGGCAGCGCCATGTCCGGGATTGCGCTGACGTTCCACGCCGACACGATCATCCGGCGCGAGTCCGGGTCGCGGCGCAGCGTCTCGAGCACCTGGCTGATCTGGTCGATGGCACCGCCGTCCGGCGTCGGCCAGGAACGCCACTGCACGCCGTACACCGGGCCCAGATCGCCATTGGCGTCCGCCCATTCGTCCCAGATCGTGACGCCGTGCTCCTGCAGCCACTTGACGTTGCCCTCGCCGCGCAGGAACCACAGCAGCTCGATGGCGACGGATCGAAAATGGACCCGCTTGGTGGTGATCAGCGGGAAGCCGTCGGCCAACCGGTAGCGCAGCTGATGGCCGAAGACGCTCGTCGTCCCGGTACCGGTGCGGTCGGACTTGTGGGCGCCGTTCGCGAGCACGTGACGGAGCAGGTCCTCGTACTGGGAGTCCACGTCCGGCACCCCCTGACGTTACCTCGGCGCCTCACCCGGGAAGGCCTACGACATGAACACAGGGCGCCTAATCGCGCGGGTCGTCATCGGTGGGCTTTTCGTCGGTCACGGGATGCAGAAGCTGGCCGGGAAGTTCGACGGCCCGGGCATCGAGGGCACCGCAGAGATGATGGAGTCGATCGAGCTGCGGCCCGCCGTCCCGAACGCCTATGCCGCGGGCGTCACCGAGACCGTCGGTGGCGCGATGCTGGCGCTCGGCGCGGCCACGCCGCTGGCCGCGGCGGCTCTCATCGGCACGATGATCACAGCGATCCGGACGGTTCATGGCAAGAACGGCCCGTGGATCACCGACCACGGGTACGAGTACAACCTCGTGGTGATCGCCGCCCTCATGGCGATCGTCGACGGCGGCCCAGGCCCCGTCTCGGTGGACACGCTGCGCCGCAAGGGCCGTCGCGGGTTCCCGGCCTCGCTCGCCGCCCTCGGACTTGGCGCCGCCGCGTCCACCATCGCCGTCGAGCTCGGCCGGGCGGGCGGCCCGACCCAGATCGACCTGACGAAGCACGAACCGCGGCACGCGAAGCCCGTGCCGACGGACATCTAAGGTCTGACTCGTCCGCGCGCCTCGACCGTGAGCCGGCGCCACTCGCGAGACCGCTCCCGCTGCAGTCGCGCGTCGTGACGGGCGGCGATCCACTCGGCTTCGCGCCCGAGCTTGCGCCAGCTGTCGAGCCGCCGTTGGTCGACGGCACCTGACTCGACCGCCGCAAGGACCGCGCACCCGGGCTCACCGTCGTGAGCGCAGTCACGGAAGCGGCACTCGGCGACGAGCTCCTCGATCTCCGGGAAGGCCTGCGCGCGTCCGTCCTCTTCAAGCCAGACGCCCACGCCGCGCAGGCCGGGAGTGTCGATCAGGACGCCGCCCCCGGGGAGGCCGACGAGCTGCCGGTGGGTGGTCGTGTGCCGACCTTTGCCGTCCTGCCGTACGTCGCTCACCGCCATGGACTCGGCACCGACCAACGTGTTCGCCAGGGTCGACTTGCCGGCACCCGAGCGGCCGAGGAGGCACAGCGTGCGCCCGGGCTCGTCGTACCGCTGCAGCGACTCGACTCCCTCTCCGGTGTGGGCCGACAGCATGTGGACCTCGCATCCCGGAGCAGCCCGCGTGACCTCGGACAGCAATCGCCTTGGCTCAACCGCCAAGTCGGACTTGGTGACCACCAACGACGGGGTGGCACCGCTGTCCCACGCGAGCGCGACGAGGCGCTCGATGTGCCCGAGCCGCGGCGCCGGGAAGGCAGCGACCGTGACCAGCACGTCGTCGACATTCGCGACGAGCGTCTGTACGCGCGACTCGCCGGATGCCGCCGCTCGGACGATCGCGGTACGGCGCCGGAGCGCAAAGCAGATGCCGGACTCGTCGACGGCTACCCAGTCACCGACCGCCAAGTCGAGCTGACCCGCTGTGAACCCGGCGCGAAGCTCACCGGATTCCGTACGCAGGTCGGCAGCGCCACGGTCGATGCGGCAGACCCGCGCAGGCAGGTGCGTGTGCTGATGCGGCGCGAGCTCAGCCGCGAAGAACTCGTCCCATCCGAGGGACGCAAGCATTGAGGACAAGAGAGGACTCTTTCGAAGAGATGGGTGAGGGGCATGGCTGCACCAGGAAGTTCATGACCCTCACCCCGCTCTCTGTTGTCACCTCGGACCGTAGCCCGGTGTGCGGTGGGCGTCACCCGATTTACGTGACCGCGTGGCCGACCCGCCTCACGCCCAGCCGAGCTCGTGCAGCCGCTCGTCGTCGATGCCGAAGTGATGGGCGACCTCATGCACCACCGTCACGCGCACCTGGTGCACCACATCGTCGATCGTGCGGCAGCGTCGCAGGATCGGCAGCCGGTAGATCGTGATGCGGTCCGGCATCACCCCGCCGTACGTTGTGGTTCGCGAGGTGAGCGGAATGCCCTGGTAGAGGCCGAGCAGGTTAGGCGAGGCACCCTCGTCCTCGACCGCGATGGCGACGTTGCGCATCCGGCGTCGCAGCTCCTCCGGGATGCTGTCGAGCGCCGCTTCGACCGCCCTTCCGAAGGTGTCCTCGTCGACCTCGATCACGTCTCAAGTTTCGCTGATGCGCCGATCGCCCTAAGGTCACGGACATGTCGGACACGGGGTACGCATACGACCAGGCGTGGGAGCAGGAGCGGGAGCGGCTCGCGGGCATCGAGGCGCTGTGGGACCCCGGCACCCAGGCGATCCTGTCGCGCTACGTGAGTGCGGGCTCGCGGGTGCTCGAAGCCGGAGCCGGTGGCGGATCGGTGGTGTCGTGGCTCGCGACGCAGGTCGGCGCAGCGGGCCACGTCCTCGCGATCGACCTCGACACCCGCTTCGTCGACCCGCTCGCCTCCGACGTGGTCGAGGTCCGGCAGGCGAATCTCATCACCGACGACCTGCCGGTCGGCGAGTACGACGTCGTACACAGCCGGATGGTGCTCGAACACATCCCAGAGCGAGCCGACGTCCTGCGCCGGCTCGTCGCGGCGCTGCGGCCGGGCGGGACCCTCGTCCTCGAGGACTACGACTGGGGGAGCTTCGGCTTCGAGTCCACGGACGAGGCGCCGACGCGCGTGTCGGAGGGCATCCTCGCGCTGATGGCGGCCGCGGGATTCGAGCGCGAGTACGGGCGGCGGCTGGTTGCGGCACTCGTCGAAGCCGGTCTGTCGGATGTCTCCGGCGAAGGGCGCTCGCTGATCATCGACGGCAACCACCCCGGCTTCTCGTTCTTCTCCCTCTCCTTCGAGCAGCTCGCGCCCGCCGCGATCGAAGCCGGGCTGATGAGACCAGAAGACGCGGAGAACGTCGGCGGCCGGCTGCGCGGCGGCGAGGAACGCCTCATCACGCCGACGCTGGTGGCCGCGGTCGGCAAGCGCGCCGCGACTTAACCGCTTGGGTCCCTAGCCGGATCTGCGGAACGATTGCGGCATGCACGACTTGACGGAGTGGATGCTCGACCCCGAGGTGGCCTACCTCAACCATGGCGCCTTCGGGGCGTTGCCGAAGCCGGTGGCGATGGCCGCCGCCGAGCTGCGGGCGCAGATGGAGAGCAACCCTGCCGCGCTGCTCGCCCGGACGCTTCCGAAGAAGATCGACCGCGTCCGAGAGCTGGTGTCCGCGCTGCTCGGCGCAGACCCGGCGGGTGCCGTCTTCGTGCCGAACGCGACCGCCGGCACCGCCACGGTCATCGCCTCGCTCGAGCCGTCCTTCTCTCCCGGCGACGAGCTGCTGACGACAGACCACCGGTACGGCGCGGTGACGGCGCAGCTCGCGCGCAGCGCCGCCATGTACGGCACGACCCCCGTCGTCGCGCATGTCCCCCTCGATGTGAAGAGTGCGGCCGAGGTCGTTGCGGCGATCACCGAGCGCATCACGGCGCGGACGAAGCTTCTGGTGATCGACGCGGTCGCCTCCCTGTCCGGCTTCGTCTTCCCGGTGGCCGAGATCGTCGCCGCCGCACATGAGCGCGGCGTGCCGGTTCTCGTCGACGCGGCGCATGCGCCAGGCCAGATCGACGTCGACCTGGCGAAGATCGACGCCGACTTCTGGGTCGGCAACATGCACAAGTGGATCTGCTCGCCCCGCGCCGCGGCGTACCTGCACGTCGCCCCGCAGTGGCGTGACACCGTCCGGCCGGCGGTGGCGTCGCACGGGTTCGGCGACGGGTTCCACCAAGCGTTCGACTGGACCGGCACCTTCGACCCGGTGACCATCCTCGCCATCCCCGCCGCGTTCGGCTTCTGGTCGACGCAGGGCGGCTGGGACGAAGTTCGTCGCCGGCAGCGCGAGATCGTCGACGACGGCGCGAAGCGGGTCGCTGCGGCGCTGGACACAACCTCGCCGGTGGACGAGCAGTTCCGCGCCGCCATGCGGATCATCCCGCTACCGGTCACCCTCGCCGCCGATGCTGCACGCCGCGTCGAGGCGGCTCTGGCAGACCGAAGGATCGAGCTCTCGCTGATGCCGTTGCACGACAGGAGCTGGGTGCGGGTGTGCGGGCAGGTCTACAACACGCCGGACGACTACGACCGCCTGGCAGCTGCGCTGCCCGAGGTCTTACAGACCGAGCAGTGACTCGATCCCGACCGTCAGGCCGGGTTTCGAGCGGATCTCACGGACGGCCAGCAGCACGCCCGGCATGAACGACTCACGCGACAGCGAGTCGTGGCGGATCGTCAGGGTCTCGCCGTCGCCACCGAGCAGAACCTCCTGGTGCGCAACGAGGCCGGCGAGTCGGACCGCGTGGATCCGAACGTCGTTGACCTCGGCGCCGCGGGCGCCGTCGATCTCCTCGGTCGTCGCATCGGGCGAGCGCCGGCCGGCTCGCGCCTCGGCGATCAGCTCCGCGGTGCGACGGGCGGTCCCACTGGGCGCGTCGATCTTGTTCGGGTGGTGCAGCTCGATGATCTCAACCGAGTCGAAGTAAGGCGCGGCGATTGCTGCGAACTTCATCATCAGGACGGCGGCGATGCCGAAGTTCGGTGCGATCAGGACGTTCGCCCTCGGCGACTCGCCAAGCCAGTCCCGGACCTCGGCGAGCCGGGCGTCGTCCCACCCCGTCGTGCCCACGACGGCGTGCAAGCCATGCTCGACACACCACTTCAGGTTGTCCATGACCGCGCCAGGCGTCGTGAAGTCGACGACGACCTCAGCGGCCGTCAGCGGGGCGAGGTCGTCACCGACGTCGACCGCGGCGACGAGCTCGAGGTCATCAGCTTCCTCGACGGCCCGGCAGACCTCGGCACCCATTCGACCCTGCGCACCCAGCACGCCGACTTTGATCATGCCGCGAAGTCCTCGCCTTTGCCGTACGGGCCGATGACAGCAAGCGACGTCGGCCGGGTGAAGAGATCCGCCGCCACGTCCTGCACGTCGTCGAGTGTCACCGAGTCGATCGCGGCGATCACCTCGTTTACCGTCATCAGCTCGCCGTACACCAACTCGCTCTTGCCGAGCCGGCTCATCCGCGATCCGGTGTCCTCGAGGCCGAGCACAAAACCGCCGCGCATCTGCCCGCGACCGCGCTCGAGCTCGGAGGCGCTCAACCCGCCGGCGGCGACCGCGGCAAGCTCCTGCCGGCTCAGATCGAGGACCTGCCGCACCCGCTTCGGATGACATCCGGCGTAGACGCCGAACATTCCGGCGTTGGCGTAGTGCGACGCGAACGAGTAGACGGAGTAGGCAAGGCCATGACGCTCGCGGACCTGCTGGAACAACCGCGAGGACATCCCGCCGCCGACCGCGGCGTTGAGCACACCCAGCGCGAAGCGACGCTCGTCGCCGCGGGCCAGCCCGGCGCAGCCCAGCACGAGGTTGGCCTGCTCGGTCTGGCGGCTCTTCGTGGCTGACGCCACGGTGAAGGCGGGCGTTTGCTTGCCCTTTCGGGGCTGTGCGGGCACCGCGCCGTCATCGACCGGAATGCCTTGGAAGGCCTTCTTCACCAGGCGGACGAGCTTGGCGTGGTCGACGTTGCCGGCCGCCGTGATGACCAGCTGTTCCGGACGGTAGCGCCGCCGGTAGTAGCCGTTGACCGCGGTGCGGCTCATCGCCCCGATCGTCTCGACCGAGCCGAGGACCGGCCGCCCGAGCGGGTCACCTGGCCACACCAGTGAGGCGAACTCGTCGTGCACCGAGTCACCGGGGTCGTCATCGTGCATCGCGATCTCTTCGAGGATCACGCCTCGCTCGTTCTCGACCTCGTGCGAGGACAGCACCGACGAGGTGACCATGTCGCAGATCACGTCGACGGCGATCGGCAGGTCG
This sequence comes from Mycobacteriales bacterium, assembly GCA_035545175.1. Classification (GTDB taxonomy): domain Bacteria; phylum Actinomycetota; class Actinomycetes; order JAFAQI01; family JAFAQI01; genus DASZTV01. The sequence goes on along the minus strand of DASZYY010000083.1, from coordinate 8,053 downwards.
ACATCGAGCACCCGTGCGTAGAAGCACGTGTACTCCTTGGCCGTGAACGCGTTGAGCTCCCCGCCCACCTCGTCGAGGGCAGCGGAGATCTCGAGCGCGCCGCGCTTCTTCGTGCCCTTGAACAGCAGGTGCTCGAGGTAGTGCGAGGCGCCGGACAGCGACGGCGTCTCATCGCGCGAGCCGACGCCGATCCACAGGCCGAAGGCGACCGAGCGAACGCCCGGGACGGATTCCGACAGGACGCGAATCCCGCCCGGCAGGACGGTACGGCGGATCACTCCGCCGTCGTCCGCCGTCAGCAACGTGCGGGTCGACCCCGGACGCTGAGCTACCCCAGCAAGGTCGACCGGCACGTCGCTACCCGCTTATTCCGCTGCCTCGTCCGAGGACTCGGAGGCGGCCTCGTCCAGGACAGGCACGAGGGAGAGCTTGCCTCTCGGGTCGATCTCGCCGATCTCGACCTGGACTTTCTGGCCGACCGCCAGGACGTCCTCGACGTTCTCCACTCGCTTGCCGCCGGCGAGCTTGCGGATCTGCGAGATGTGCAGCAGTCCGTCCTTGCCGGGAGTGAGTGAGACGAAGGCGCCGAACGTCGTCGTCTTGACCACCGTGCCGAGGTATCGCTCGCCAACCTCGGGCAGCTGCGGCGACACGATCGAGCGGATCGCGCGAAGCGCAGCCTCAGCGGCGTCGCCACCGACTGCCGAGATGTAGATCGTGCCGTCGTCCTCGACGGTGAGGTCGGCGCCCGTGTCAGCCTGGATCTGGTTGATGATCTTGCCCTTCGGCCCGATCACCTCACCGATCTTGTCGACCGGGATCTTCTCGGTGATGATCCGCGGCGCGAACGGCGACATCTCCGCAGGAGCGTCGATCGCGTCAGCCATCACGTCGAGAATCGTCATCCGGGCGTCGCGAGCCTGCTGCAGCGCGCCCGCGAGCACCGACGCCGGAATGCCGGTCAGCTTGGTGTCGAGCTGAAGGGCGGTGACGAACTCCCGCGTGCCGGCGACCTTGAAGTCCATGTCGCCGTACGCGTCCTCCGCACCGAGGATGTCGGTGAGGGTGACGAAGTCGTCGCCTTCGTTGATCAGGCCCATTGCGATGCCGGCGACGGGTGCCTTCAGCGGCACACCTGCCGCCATCAGCGACAGCGTCGAGGCGCAGACCGAACCCATCGACGTCGAGCCGTTGGAACCGAGCGCCTCGGACACCGCACGAATCGCGTAGGGGAAGTCCTCCTTGCTCGGGAGGACCGGGACCAGCGCCCGCTCGGCGAGCGCACCGTGACCGATCTCGCGGCGCTTCGGCGACCCGACTCGGCCGGTCTCACCGGTCGAGTACGGCGGGAAGTTGTAGTGATGCATGTAGCGCTTGCGCGTCTCCGGCGAGAGCGTGTCGACAAGCTGCTCCATGCGGAGCATGTTCAGCGTCGCGACGTTCATGATCTGCGTCTCGCCACGCTCGAAGAGGCTCGAACCGTGCACGCGGGGAACGACGTTGATCTCGGCCGAGAGGCTGCGGATGTCCCGCACGCCACGACCGTCGATCCGGACGCCGTCCTTGATGACGCGCTGGCGAACGTGCTTCTTCGTCACCGAGCGGAACGCCTCGCTGATCTCCTTCTCGCTGCCCTCGAACTGGGCAGCGAGCTGCTCCTTCGCGGCTTCCTTGATCCGGTCGAGCTCCGCCTCGCGCTGCTGCTTGTCCGCGATGGTCAGCGCCTTGGCGACGTCGGTCGCGGTCGCGGCGAGCACGGCCTCGTACACGTCGTCCTGGTAGGCGAGGAAGACCGGGAACTCGCGGGTCTCCTTGGCCGCCTGGTCGGCGAGCTTCTGCTGCGCCGCGGCGATCTCGGCGAGGAACGGCTTGGCGGCCTCGAGGCCCTGCGCCACGACGTCCTCGGTCGGAGCGACCGCGCCGTTGGCGACGAGCTCGAAGGTGTTCTCGGTGGCCTCGGCCTCGACCATCATGATCGCGACGTCGCCGCCCTCGACCACACGACCGGCGACGACCATGTCGAAGACGGCGCGCTCGAGCTCGGAGTACGTCGGGAACGGGACCCACTCGCCATCGATCAACGCGACGCGTGCGGCGGCGACCGGACCGGAGAACGGCAGGCCGGCGAGCAGCACCGAGCAGGCGGCGCCGTTGATCGCGAGCACGTCGTACAGGTGGTCGGGGTGCAGCGCGAGGACCGTCGAGACGATCTGGATCTCGTTGCGCAGGCCGTTTGCGAAGCTCGGGCGAAGCGGCCGGTCGGTCAGACGGCAGGTGAGGATCGCGTCCTCACTCGGCCGCCCCTCCCGGCGGAAGAAGGAGCCGGGGATCTTGCCTGCGGCGTACTGCCGCTCCTCGACATCGACCGTCAGCGGGAAGAAGTCGAACTGGTCCTTCGGGTTCTTCGACGCCGTGGTGGCCGACAGGATCATCGTCTCGTCGTCGAGGTAGGTGACCGCGGAACCCGCGGCCTGCTGTGCCAGCCGACCGGTCTCGAACCGGATGGTGCGCTCGCCGAGCGAGCACTTGAGTACGGCGTTGGCTGAATAGGTTTCGTTGTCTGCGAGGCCCGTCACGGGCTACTCCGTTCGTCTCGGCGCGCTCGGCCGACTCGCAGGGCCCGGTCATCGATCGAAGCGGACGGATTTGTGATCCGGCCGCCACTACCGAGGACCGGGGCTCGCGTTTCGCGGCCGGCGCGCGGTGTGGCGATCGAGCTAGCGGCGCAAGCCGAGTCGCTCGATCAGTGCGCGGTAGCGCTGGACATCCACCGTCTCGAGGTAACGCAGCAGCCGGCGGCGACGGCCGACCAGCTGAAGCAGCCCTCGCTGCGTGTGGAAGTCGTGCTTGTGCGCCTTCATGTGTTCGGTGAGGTCTGCAATGCGCCGCGAAAGCAGCGCGACCTGCACCTCAGGGGAGCCTGTGTCGCCCTCGGCGGTGGCGTATTCCTTGATGATCTCTTGCTTTACGGCGGCGTCGAGCGGCACGTGTGTTTCTCCTGTTACATCAGCCCGCAGGGTTACACCGCAGGGGCAGACTCATTCAGACCGGTCAAGTGTAGCGGAATCGGCGGTCAGCCCAGTCTGGAGCGCGATGCGTCGACATCCCGGTGCATCTGCTCGATCAGGTCGTCCACGCTCGCGAAGCGCTCCATCCCGCGCAACCGGGAGGCGAACTCGACGACCACGTGCTCGTCGTAGAGGTCCAGCTCGTGTCCGACGTCGATGGCGTAGGCCTCGACCCGCCGCTCGACGCCATCGAAGGTCGGGTTCGTCCCCACGCTGATGGCCGCCTTGATGCGCTGCCCCTCGGCCCGCGTCAGCCAGCCGGCGTACACCCCGTCCTGCGGTACGGCGATCCCCTCATCGACGGACACGTTCGCGGTCGGGAACCCGAGCGCGCGGCCGCGGGCGTCACCCCGGACCACCGGGCCCTCGACGAGGTGCAGCCGGCCCAGCGCGGAGGCAGCCGCCTCGACCTCGCCGTGAACGACGAAGTCCCGGACCAGGGTCGAAGAGATGGTGCCCCCGTCGGTCAGCAGGGCGACGTCATCCACTTCGAGGTCGTACCGGCGCAGCATCGCGGCGTCTCCGGCCGCGCGGTGGCCGAACCGGAAGTTGTGGCCGACGACGATCTGCTCGGCAGCGAGCTCGTTGATCAGGACCTGCTCGATGAACTCCTGCGGCGTCTGCAGCGACAGCTCACGGTCGAACTTCAGGACGTGCACGTCATCGGCGCCGTGATCGCGCAGCAAGCGGATCCGGCGATCGAGCGAGACCAGCATCGGCGGAACGTGGCCGGGCGCGAGCACCGCGGTGGGGTGCGGATGGAACGTCACCACGACCACACGCGCGTCGCGCTGCCGCGCCGACTCGACCGCGTGCTTGAGGACGAGCTGGTGACCGCGGTGGACGCCGTCGAACACCCCAATGGGGACGACGCTCTTCACAGTCACGGCTCCAGTCTGCCTGCTCAGACGAAAACACAGAGCGGCGCAGCGACGCCGTCGCGGTCCTCGACGAGGGCGATGACGCTCCCATCCGGTGAGAACACGCCGGACGGGTTCGCCGGAACTCCGAGAGCGAGCCGCTGGCCATGCCCGATGCGGACCGCCTCCGCTTCGGTCACCTCGATGCGCGGGAAGGCCTTGCCGACCGCTTCGGCGAGTGGGGTGACCTCGAAGGACGCCTCGAGCTGTTCGAGGCTTCGCGCCTCAGCGATGGCGTACGGGCCGCTTCTGGTCCGGCGCAGCGCGGTCAGGTGCGCCCCCACACCGAGCGTCGCGCCGAGGTCTCTAGCCAGCGCTCTGACGTAGGTGCCGGTCGAGCACGTGACGTGGACATCGAGGTCGGTCCCTCGCCGTTCGAGCAGGTCGAACGCCTCGACGGTGACCGGTCTCGGTTTCAGCTCGACGGTCTCCCCGTCTCGCGCCTTCTTGTACGCGCGAACACCGTCGACCTTGATCGCGCTGACCGATGAGGGAACCTGCTCGATCGCTCCGGTCAGGCTCCGCATGACCTGCTCGATCTCGTCGGCTTCGATCGCCACGGCCCGGCCGTCGGCTTCGGCTCCGATGAAGTCGCCTTCGGCGTCATCAGTCGTCGTAGCCCTGCCGAGGCGGATGGTCGCTTCGTACTCCTTGTCGTGGAGCGCGAGGTGACCGAGCAGCCGGGTCGCCCGCTCGACGCCGAGGATCAGGACCCCGGTGGCCATCGGGTCGAGCGTTCCCGCGTGGCCGACCCGGCGGGTGCCGGCGAGGCGCCGGACCTTGCCGACAACGTCATGGGACGTCCAGCCCGCCGGCTTGTCGACGACGACGAGGCCGTCGTTCACTCCGCTGAGGACTCGCTGTCGCGGTACGGGTTCGCCTCGCCCGCCGGAACGGCGCGCTCCGCGAGCTGGTGCACGCGCTCGTCTTCCTCGCGTGCTTTGGCCAGCACATCTTCGATGTGCTTCGCGTTCTCGGGTATCGCGTCCAACACGAACGTCACCGACGGGGTGTGCTTCAGGCCCGTCGCTCGGCCGATGGCCGTGCGAATCATGCCCTTGGAGGCCTCGAGCGCCGCCGCGCTGTCCGCCTGCACGGTGTCGTCGCCCCACACGGTCCAGAACACCGTCGCCTCACGCAGATCCGGGGTGAGGCGGGCGTCGGTGATCGTCACCATGCCGAGGCGCGCATCCTTGACGTGGTGCTCAACCGCCTGCGCGACCACCTCGCGGACCCGCACGCTCATCCGGCGAACGCGCGCGTCATCTGCCATCTCTCGCTCCGTTACGTGCGGGGCTTCTCGCGCATCTCGAAGGTCTCGATGACGTCGCCGACGTTGATGTCGTTGTAGCTGCCGAGGCTGATACCGCACTCGAAGCCCTCACGGACCTCGGTCGCGTCGTCCTTGAAACGACGCAACGTGGAGATGCTCAGGTTGTCGGCAACGACGACTCCGTCGCGCACCAGGCGAGCCTTCGAGTTCCGCACGATCGTGCCGCTACGGACGATGCAACCGGCGATGTTGCCGACCTTGCTCGACCGGAAGATCTCGCGGATCTCCGCCGTACCGAGCTGTGCCTCTTCGAACTCCGGCTTGAGCATGCCCTTGAGGGCGTTCTCGACGTCCTCGATCGCGGCGTAGATGACGGAGTAGAAGCGGACGTCGACCTTCTCCCGATCGGCGAGCTCGCGTGCCTTGCCTTCGGGACGCACGTTGTAGCCGATGACGACCGCGTCGGACGCGCGCGCCAGGTTGATGTCGTTCTCCGTGATCGCACCGACACCGCGGCCGATGATCCGAAGCCCGACCTCGTCCTCTGCCCCGACGTCGATCTTGACCAGCGCGTCCTCGAGGGCCTCGACCGAACCGGAGACGTCGCCCTTGAGGATGAGGTTGAGCTGCGTGACCTCGCCCTGCTGGATCCGCTCGAGAACGTCCTCGAGCGTCATGCGGCCTCGGCCCTTGGCGAGCTCGGCGAAGCGCTCGCGCGCCTGGCGCTGCTCGGCGATCTGGCGGGCAACCCGGTCCTCGGGTACGACGAGGAAGTTGTCGCCGGCGCCGGGGACGCTCGTGAAGCCGAGCACTTGAACCGGCGTTGACGGTCCGGCTTCCTCGACGTTGTCGCCGTTGTCATCGAGCATCGCGCGGACGCGGCCGAAGGCCTCACCCGCGACGATGGAGTCACCGACCCGCAGCGTTCCGCGCTGGATGAGAACGGTGGCGACGGGACCGCGGCCCTTGTCGAGGTGCGCTTCGATCGCCACACCCTCGGCTGCCCGGACGGGGTTGGCCCGCAGGTCCAGGGCGGCGTCCGCGGTGAGCGCGATGCCCTCGAGGAGCTCCGGCAGCCCGGTTCCGTTTCGCGCGGAGACGTCGATGAACAGCGTGTCGCCGCCGTACTCCTCCGCCACCAGGCCGTACTCGGTGAGCTGCTGGCGAACCTTGGCCGGGTTCGCGTCTTCCTTGTCGATCTTGTTCACCGCCACCACGACCGGCACGTCCGCCGCCTGTGCGTGGTTGAGCGCCTCGATCGTCTGCGGCATGACGCCGTCGTCCGCGGCCACGACGAGCACCGCGATGTCGGTGACCTGCGCACCTCGGGCACGCATGGCGGTGAACGCCTCGTGACCGGGGGTGTCGATGAAGGTCAGGGTGCGGTCTTTGCCCTCGACGGTGGTGTGCACCTGGTAGGCGCCGATGTGCTGGGTGATGCCACCGTGCTCACGAGCCACGATGTCGGTCTGCCGGATCGCGTCAAGCAGCTTGGTCTTTCCGTGGTCGACGTGACCCATGACGGTGACGACCGGCGCACGCGCCACCAGATCGGCCTCGTCCTCCTCGGCGTCGAACTCGAGGTCGAAGCGAGACAGGATCTCGGCGTCCTCTTCCTCCGGCGTGACGATTCGCACGTCCCAGCCGAGCTCGGTGCCGAGCAGCTGCAGCGTCTCCTCCGGAGCCGACTGCGTCGCCGTGATCATCTCGCCGAGCTGGGCGAAGACGACCTGGACGAGCGAACCCGGGTTCGCGCCGATGCGGTCGGCGAAGTCGGCGAGGCTCGCACCTCGCGGCAGCCGGATCTGCTCACCGTTGCCGCGCGGAACCGACACGCCACCGATCGTCGGCGCCTGCATGTTGTCGAACTCTTGACGCCGCTGCTTCTTCGACTTGCGGCCTCGCGCTGGGCGACCGCCCGGACCGCGACCGAACGCTCCCTGCGTCGGCGCGCCGCGACCGCGACCACCGGGGCCACCGGGACGGCCACCGAAGCCACCCCCGCCGCCACCGCCGGGGCCACCGGGACGGCCACCGAAGCCACCCCCGCCGCCGCCGGGACCACCCTGGCCCGGGCGACCGCCGAAGCCACCACCCTGTCCGGGACGACCACCGCCGCCACCTGGCCCGCCCGGACCGCTGGGCCGCATCGGCCGCGGCGGCATCATGCCGGGACCTGGGCGCATGCCACCGGGGCCGGCTGGCCGCGGCGGCATGGAGCCGGGACCCGGCCGCTGCTGACCCGGCGCGGCCGGCCGGTCGCGGGTGGTGAACGGGTTGTTGCCAGCGGGTCGCGGGGTGAACGGGTTGTTGCCCGCCGGGCGCGGCATGCCGGGACGGGGCGGCATCGCCGGGCGCGGCGCGGGCAGCTCGTCGGGTACGACGGGCGCGGCCGGCTGCTCGACGACCGGGGGCGCGGCCGCGGCCGGCGGCTCCGCCGCCACGGCAGGTTCCGGCACGCTCGGCGCCTCGGGCGCCTGCGGCTCGGCGGGGGCTGGGGCAGCCTTCTTCGCCTTCGGTGCGGGCTTCTCAGCCTCAGCGACCGGCGGGAACGCCGCGAATACCTTGGCGACGACCGGGGCCTCGACAGTCGAGGACGGGGTCTTGACGTATTCGCCGTTGTTGTTGAGCCACTCGATCAGCTGCTTCGACGGCATGCCGATCTGCTTGGCGAGTGCGGATACTCGCTCCTTGGCCACAGACTCTCCGTTTCGTGGCCCACGGAGATCCGCAAGCCGTTGTCAGTGCAGGGTCGTACTCATCGGTGCTGGCTCATCGAGCGCTCATCGTTC
>DASZYY010000082.1:0-9566 GCA_035545175.1 Mycobacteriales bacterium | reverse complement strand
CGGTTGGACCGGTGCCAGCCGTGGCTGGAACGGAACTCGACGTCGAGCCAGACCATCGGTGAGCGCATGTGCATCCGGTGCAGCGTGCGCAGGCCGTCGAGCGCCTGCCGGGAGCCGTCCGTCCGCAGCTGGCACAGCGTCCGGCCGTGGCAGTGACCGATCCGGCCGGCGGCGCGCATCTGGAAGCGCGACGGGTACGACGCGACGATGTACCCGCCGGTCTTGGTGTGGTGGTGACGGGCCCAGCGCAGTTGTGAGCGCAGGCACGGGTTGGACGTGTGACCGGTCCCGTGGGTGAGGCCGAGGATCACATACCTCGGCCGCGCCCCCGGCATGTGGTGCGCGGCGTGGCCGCGGCACTGCGGCCAGGAGAGGTCGTAGCCATGGGTGTAGGTGGACTGGGCCGCGATCGCCGCAGACTCATCGGCCACGCCAAAGGCGGACAGCGCAATAAGCAGCGAAACGACCGCAGCCCGGATACGGGCTGGGCGCATGTATGTGGTTCCCCGAATGAATAGCGTGCTGGGCGAAATGTGCTACGCAAGTCCTTCGACAGCATCCCTGGGTATCTGTAGTCCTCATTGACCGATTCCAGGGCGGCGAATGCCTTCCGCGGGACAGCCCGTAGACTCGTGCGGTCCCTGCGGCTGCGCCGCGAGGGCAGGTAGCTCAGTTGGTACGAGCGTCCGCCTGAAAAGCGGAAGGTCGGCGGTTCGACCCCGCCCCTGCCCACGATTACCGCCTCAAGCAAGTCCCGAGGCGGGTCGAGACCTACGAGGTGACCCAGCCAGGGCGTGCGCAGCCTGCCAACTTTCTGGTGGCTGCCCTGCGGGACGCACCCCGCGTCGCGCTCGTCATGTCGATCGCCGTAATCGCCCTGATCGCGACCGATGCGGCGGTAGCCGTCACTCGCACCGCCGGGTCCTCCTCGCCCCGGTCGGCCGTGGCCGTGACCGGGTCGCCGCGGGCAACGAGCAGCGAACCCGCCGGCGCGGTGTCGCCGACCGCATCGCCGTCACCCGACAAGTCCGCGCAGCGCAAAGCCGAGAGCGACCAGGCCCAGGCCCTGCTCACGAGGGCCCTCACCAACGCCCTGGCGAAAGGCTCGGTGCACGCCGTCGCTCGCACCGTCTCGAAGAAGATCGGCACGGCAACCTTCGACGACTACGACACGGCAACCGGCGGCATCCAGCACATCAGCATCTACGGCGGGAACGTCACCGTTCGGGTGGTCGGAACTCGGACCTACTTCCGCGGCGACAAGCGGGGGCTCACCCGCTACATGGGCTTCACCGCCGACGAGGTCGCCGTGCTCCACCACCAGTGGCTGTCACTGCGCGCCGGCGAAGCCGGCTACAAGGCGGTGACCGAAGGCGTGACGATCGCCTCAACGCTTCACGAGGACCGGATCATTGCCCCGTTCCGGCTGTTGCCGCAGCGGACGGTCAACGGCGTTGCGGTCGTCGGGGTGCAAGGCCACGCGGCGGGAGCGGGAGCGCCGAAGCGCGCGATCGCCACGATGTGGATCTCGACCGGCGACGACCCACTTCCCGTGAAGTTCGTCGCCGCCAACCACGGGGTCCGCCTCACCCAGTCGTTCTCGGACTGGGGCACCCCGGTTCACCTGACGAAGCCGGCGAACGTCTTCGGCGACAAGACCGTCAGCGGTTAGCCGCAGCGGCGTCCCGCGACGTCCACCGTCATGGGTGTGACGCCGGGCTGCCGCCAGATCAGGGGCGGCGCCGAGCTCTTCGGCTCGATCAGGTGGAAGACGAGCGTGACCGTGGCGCTCCGGTTGACCGTCACGTCACTTTCAAAGCGAGGGTGTCCGGCGTCCGACCCCGGCCGCACCAACAGCTGGGAGCCATCGAGGGTCGCGTTGAGCAGCTCAGCGCCGGCCGTTGCGTACAGCGCCACCCGCAGCCGCTCGCTCCCGAGCGGGTCGTCCCGAGTGCTCCGGGAACGATGCGTCACGAATGCCGGTAGATGCTCCGGCGCGGTGTTGGTGATCCGCACTGTCACCGTCGACAGCTGCATGCCCGACACCGAGCATCCGGTGCGGTCGTAGCTGACCGACCGCTGCAGGTAGTAGTCGAGCTTGCTGGCCTGACCGTTGTTGACAATCGCTGCAACGAACGGCGCGGTGGTACGCGGCAACGCCCCGGCGAGTGGCGTCGCAAGCAGCGTCGTCTGTTCCGCCGGCCGGGCGCTGTAGAGCACCAGCCGGTGCTCGGTGACCGCACGGCTCATCGCCGCGACGAGGGCGTGCGCACTCCCGTGCGGCGCATCGATGACCTGGCTCGCCGCGGCCTGGGCGATCTTGATGAAGTACGCCTCCCGCGCCGCGAGCGGGCGCACGTGGGAGTAGATCGTCTGCTCCGTCAGCGAGACGACGTTGTCGGCGGACACCGTCGTACCGTCCGGCAGCTTCGCCGGCCCCGTGGCGTCGAGCAGGTAGGAGAGCGTGGTCGGGTCCGCGGCGATCGCCCCGTCGAGCCGCTCGCCGGTCTTCGCCTGCCACATCGCCAGCCACACCTTCCCCGCGATCGGGAAGTCCGGACTCAGGTCGGTGTCGCGAAAGTCGGTCGTGACCTTGTCGCCGGCGAAGGTCCGGCGGAAGGCAGCCGGCAGGTCAACGGCAACCTTGCCCAAGCCGACCAGGTAGGAGTTGTTGTGGAAGTCGCTGAGACGCAGGCGCCCGTTCGCGACCGAAACCACGGCGGTCACGCCGGGCAAGCCGCCGAGGCCGCGCGCCTCCGCGTCGTTCTCGACCACGAGGAGATAGCGACGGACACCGGCGCCGCCCAGCATGTCGGGCGCCAACCGCGACGCGTCGCCCGCGTCTCGCAGCACCCGGCGCAGGTCGTCGATCAGCGAACCCGCGCTGCTCACTGCGTGGTTCGCGGCGGGTAACCAGCTCGACCGTGGGAGCGTGGCCACCTGGCGGCTCGCGGTGTCCGCTGCGGTCGCCGCCCTGGCGAGCGGTGCGGCCGCGGCACGGAAGACGTCGAGCCGGATCGCACCGTCGTGCCGGCGCAGGTGCGAGGGCGTCAGCGCATCGCCCGCCGCGACGGCGGGGGGCAGCGCATCGACGGCAAGGCGAACCGCGACGTCGGCGAGCCCGCGCTCCACCCGTGCCGGCCGGCCGAGCCAGGGCAGGTGTGCGGCACCCGCCCACGCCGGGCCGGCGAGCCATCGGTGGGCGGAACGGGCTTGTGACTGGGCAGCCGTCATCCAGTGGTGCGCCGAGGCGTGATCGGAGGCGAGCAACGACGACCGGAGCTGCTCGACGTCGTACTTCGCGCGCTCGAGGTGGTGACGGGCGATCAGGCCGCTGGCCAGGAAGTAGCCCGCAACGAGCGCGACCCCGAGTACGACGTAGCGAAGGCGGATCACCGCGCCCGGATCGGGCGGCGGCGCCTCCGCGGCGATTGCCGGAGCTACGCGGTGAGGCCGGCGCGGCGGCGGCGTGCGGCGAACAGCGCGGCACCGCCCAGCAGGACGAGCCCGCCGCCGATAACCGTCATCTGCCAGACATCGCTGCCGCCGGTGAACGGCAGCCCGCTGCCACTGGAGGTCGAGCCACCCGACGCGCCGGTGGAGCCGGAGCTGGTAACCCGAAACGAAGCAGTGCCGACGTGACCGGAAGTCTCACCGACGAGCTCGAGCGTGTGCTCGCCGGCCGGAAGCGACTTCGGGACGGTGAACGTGAGAGTGGCGACACCGTTGGAGTTCGCCACGGTGCTGCCCACGAAGACGCGCGCCGAGTGGACGTAGCCGTCGACCTGCTCGCCGGGGTCGTTGCCCCGGTCGCTGCCGGTGACCGACCCGCCCGGGGGAACCGTGGTGTCACTGACCGACGCGTTGGACGTGCCGCCGTCGGAGTAGTCCGCGAGAGCCGGCGCGGCGAACGTCAGAGAGGCAGCTGATGCCGCCGCGGACACAGCAAGGCTCGCAAAGACCCGACTCCGGCGCACCGCAACCTCCCGATTCGCATCAGCCCGACCGGCAGGCCGGCCCATGCAACCCTTTACCCGAGTGACTATTGAACCACTCAAGGCCCGGTATGGGTCAAAACTTGCGGTCAGGGGCCGAATTCGGCCGCAACGAGCGCAACGTCGTCGCCGAGCCGCGCTCCGGCGAAGCGGTGCAGGCGCTCCAGCACGTCATCCAGGGCGTACTGCAGGTCGCCGCCGGCCAGCGGCGAGACCACCCAGGTCAGGTCCACGAAACGCCGCTCCGGGTCCCGGGCCTCGATCACGCCGTCGGTGTAGAGGAGCACGCGGTCGCCGGGGCTGAGCCAGCCGGTCGAGGCAGTCGGGTCGGCGCCGAGCCCGAGCGGCAGCGACGAGATGACCGACAGCTCGCCGATCGCGCCACCGGTGACGAGCAGCGGCGCCGGATGCCCGCAGGACACCACGGTGTACGCGCCGTCGTCACTGATGTCGGCGACGACCGCCGTGGCGAAGTCCTCGTCTTCGAGGTAGGGCCGCAGCCGGCGGTCCATCTGCCGGGCGACGTCGGCGATGTCCGCGATGTCGGCCGCCGCCGCGCGGAACTCACCCAGCACGATCGTCGCGACCCGGATGGCCGCGAGCCCCTTGCCTCGCACATCGCCGACGAGGATCCGCACACCCCCGGGTCGCGGCACCACCTCGTAGAAGTCACCGCCGATCAGGGCTTCCGCCGTCGCGCTCACGTAACGACCGGCGAGCGACACTGCTCCGAGCCGCGGTGGCACCGGCTCGAGGATGGCCCGCTGCGTGGCGTCGGCGACCCGGCGTACGTCGGCAAGCTGCCCGGACTGCTCGCGGAACGTCTCGGCGGTCTCGAGAGCAAGCGCCGCTCGACGCGCGACCTCTTCGACGAACGCCATGTCCTCGGCGGCGTAGCGACGACCGGAATCGGCGTACAGCAGTGTGATCGCGCCGATGGTGCCGCTCCGCCCGGTGAGCGGGACGATCATCGCGCTCGACATCCCGAGTGCGCGAATCACGTCGCGATGCTCATCGCTCGATGCCATCGACTCGATCAGCTCCTGGTCGAGGTCGGCGTACAGCATCGGCTCGCCCGTCGCGATCACCGTCGGTGCGCCGCCTTGTCGCTGGCCGGCCATCGGGAAGCGCCCCGCCATGCTCTTCGCCCACGCGACCTGACCCGGGTCGGAGTGGTACAGCGCCGCGATCTCGAGCTCGTCGGCGCGAAGCAGCTGAACGATGCACCAGTCAGCCAGCGTGGGCACCAGCAACCGGTTGACCGCATCGAGCGTGGCTCCGACGTCGAGGCTCTCGGTGAACACGACCGACGCTTCGGCGAGGAAGGCCAGCCGCCGCCGCGCCGAGTCGGCGCGCTCCATCGCAAGCGCCCGCTCGAGGGCCTGCGCCGTCGCGGCCGCCATCGCGCCGACGAAGGTGCGCTGAGTCTCCTCGTCGACCTCACTGGCCGCCCCGAAGGTCATGGAGATCACACCGATCATGTGCGAGCCGACCCGCAGCGGCGCGACGTGAAGGCTGGTCTCCTCGGGATAGATCCCGGCCAGCTTCGGGAAGCGGGCTGTCAGCTGCTCGCGGTTGCGGAAGTACATGGCAACGCCGGTACGGACGACCAGCGGACCCGGTAGGTCGGCCTCGAGCGGCATGTCGGCGTACCCGGTGTGGTGCTCCGGCGCGACGTCGATGTCACCTCGCCACGCGACAGCCCTGAGGACTCCGGTGTCGGTCAGCAGGTACAACCGGACGGTCTGTGCCCCGAGGTCACCACACGCGTTGCGCACCACGACGTCGGAGATCTCCGAGACCGAAGCCGCGCCGGTCAGCTCACCGGTGAAGCGCTGAAGGATCTTCAGTCGCTCCGAGACGTCTTCCAGGGTGGACAACCGCTCGACCTCTTGCGCAAGCGCCTGCATGAACGCCGGCGCCAGTGGTGGCTCCTCCCCGCGCTCGATCGCGCGCAGCTGGTTGATCAGCGCCTCGACGTACCACCGCCGGAAGACGCGATGCGACATGGGGGCCGCGAGCGTCAACAGCTTCGACGCGCGCGCGTAGCGGTCGGCGGCATCTAGCGCGGCCAGGTACCGCTCGCCGGCGGCAGCCGCAGACAGCGGGAGGGTGAGGACGAGGTCGGTCTCCTCATCACCTTTCGCGGCTGCCGCGAGCGCCTGCCGTTTGATCTCATCGCGCGCCTCCGCGAAGTCCGAGGTGACGGTGTCGACGAGCTCGGCCATCGGCGCCGGCAGCGGCGAGCCCCCGGCCACCTCTTCCGCCCGCATCAGCTGCAGCTCACGGACGACGTTGTCGATGTGGCCCTTGGCCGCCAGCAACAAGTCCGTGCGAACGGCACCCAGCCGCACCGTGTGCCGCGGCTCGGACTCCGCGGCCCGCTCGAGGGCGAAATCGAGCCCGGTCGCCTCGGCCGGTTCGTGCGCCACGGGATGTTCGGCGAGCTCGGCCCAGACCACCTTGCCGCTCGGGGACTCCTCCACGCCCCAGCGACTCGCAATGGTGGCGACCAGTGACAGCCCGCGACCGGTCATCGAGTCCGATGACGGCCGGCTGACGATCGGCAACGAACGCCCGCCGTCCTCCACCTCGAGCCGAAGCGCATGCTCCCCGCGCAGGATCCGCAAGGTGACCGGTTCAGCGCCATGCAGGATCGCGTTGGTCACCAGTTCGGAGACCACCTGCTCGGCGTCCTCGATCAGGTGCTCGGGCTCGGCCGCGAGTGACTTCGCGGTGAACCGGCGGGCTTTGGGCACCGCGTCGGCCTCACCGCCAAGCGTCAGCTCGGACAGCGGTCGCATGCGCCACCTAACAGAACAAGCCGGACGTAGGCATCGGTTGAAATCATGGCAGCCTGCACGATCACCCGCTACGACCTCACGTCGGCAGCGGGGCCAGCGAGCTGCCGCGTGGGATCGATGAACAGCTGCCGGTCGCCCGGACGCCCGCGAATCGCTCCAGCAGGTAGGCGACTGCCGGGGACTCGAAGTGCAGGGCGGCCTCGGTGTGGGTCGCGCCCTTGTAGATCTGGAGCTCAACCGGATCGCCCTGGTCGCAGTACTCGTGAGCCAGCGCCTCGACGTCACGAGCCACCATCACGCCGTCGCCGACACCGTCGGCATTTCCCACCGCCATGAAGAACGGTGCGATGGGATGACCCGGCACGCTGCCCATGATGAGCCGGTTCGCGATCCGGGTGAACGCGGGCACTTGCAGGATGTGGCGATACCGGTGCTTGACCAGCCGCTCGACCCGCAACCCCGGATAGGCGCCGAGGAACGACCCGATGCACTCCCGCTTGACCGCGTCGAAGATCTTCGCGCCGTACGCCGATCCGTACTTCGCCAGGTCCAGATGGAAGGCACGGGTCAACGAGACCATCACGGCCGGTACGACGCCCGACCAGCCGCGGCTGCCGTTGACGTAGCGCAGGTTGTGGGCGAGGTCGACCGGGATGCCACCCATCGCGACACCGACCAGGTTGAGCGCCGGCGCGTACCGCGGAGCGAGCTCCGCCGCCCAGTCGGCCGCGATCGACCCGCCGGAGTAGCCGTACATCCCGACCTTCGTCGCCGCCGTGACGTCCAGGAAGGACTCGGTGGCGCGGATCGCGTCGAGGGTCCCGTAGCCGGCCTCGTGCCCGGCCGCCCAGTGCTCGTCGGTCCCTTCGAAGTCGGGGACAGTCACGACGAGCCCCTGGGCGAGGTTCGACACCACCAAGGCGTCCTCTTCCTTGGCCTGGTTCTCGTTCGAGGTGTTGCCCGCATAGCCGCCGCGCAGCGTGTAGCTCGGGTCGCACTCCGAGCCCAGCGCGTCGTAGAAGCTCAGGTAGGCGAGGATCCGCGGCTGCACCGGTACCGGGAGCGGTACGACGACGGTCGTCACCTCGACGGACGGGTGACCGAGCTCGTCACGGGTGCGGTACAGCAGCTGTGTGGCGCTGATCGGCGTCTGCAGCTTGGGAAGGGCGAGCGTCACCGGACGCGATCGCAGCACGGTGCCGGGATGGACCCGGCGCAGCGGCAGCTGCCCGCCGTAGCGATAGAACGGATCCTTCGATGGCAGCACGTGCGGTTGCAAGACACCACTCGTGCCGGACGTGACCACGTCGGCGGTTGCGCTACCGCCAGGCACCAGCAGCATCGCCGCCGAGATCGCGGCGGCAGCCGCGGCGCGCATCATGCGCCATACGCTACGGCCCGGGTCAGGATCGGCAGGTCGTGGCGAAGGTCGTCGGTCGTCGACGGGCCTTCGAAGTAGACGACGTGCGCAACGTGATCGGGCGTGTAGGCGAGGACCTCCGCCGAGTGCTCGACCGTCTTGCCGTTCGGGTCGACCTTGCTCACCGGTAGCCCGGCCGCTCGCTGTGCCGCGACGACCTGGCCCAACGTGCCGCGCAGGCCGACGAAGGAGGGGCTGAAGGCGTCGAGCCAGTGCCGCAGCACCGGCAGGCGGTCGCGGTGCGGATCGACCGTGACGAACACGACCACTACACGGCGCCGTATCTCGGCGGAGCTTCGGCGCAGCGCTTCGGCGATGTCCGCCATCGTCGTCGGGCACACGTCAGGACAGTGCGTGTACCCGAAGTACACCAGGGTGACCTTGCCGTCACCTTCGTGCCGTACGTCGAACCGATGTCCGTCGGTGTCCGTAAGTACCAGGTGCGGTTCGTTGTCGGCCGGCGAGAGAACCCCGCCGTGCAGCAGGTTGCCGACCTGGGCCGCGTCGAGGGAGGCAAGCGGAGCTTTCCGACCGGACGAGCCGCCACCACACCCGGTGAGAAGCAGGACGGCGGCGAGCACCGCCGAACCCCCGGTCGATAGCCTCACGAACACCACGATCCCCCATCTCCTGGAGGAACGAAATGCCCAGCGTCCGCCGTGCTCTGCTTCCAGTAGCTGGTGTGGTCCTCTCGGCGACGCTCGCGGGATGTGGCGGGTCCAGCTCGGGCGGGGCCCCGCCGGCGACGTCGAACGGTCACACCGTGACGATCAAGGGCTTTGCCTTCAACCCGTCGACGCTCACGGTCGCTCCGGGAACCAAGGTCACCTTCGTGCAGGAGGACACCGTCCCGCACAACGTGACGGGCACCGGCAACTCGGCGTTCTTGCACTCGCCGTTGCTGAAGAAGGGGCAGACCTACACCGTCACCTTCACGAAGGCCGGCACGTACGACTACTCCTGCACGATTCATCCGGACATGCAGGCAAAGGTCATCGTCAAGTAGATGTCTCGCCGCGTCGTCGTCGCGGCCGCGCTGGCGGCCGTCGCACTCGGCGGTGTCGCGCCCGGTCTGGCCGCGACGCCGGCCGCTCCGCACGCAACGCGGCCTGCGGTTTCCGTGCACCCGGTTCGCACCCTCCTTCACACCGTCCCGAAGCTCGTACGCTCCGCGACCGATCTCGGCGCGCTCGACCCGCTTCGAACGATGCACCTCGTCCTGCCACTCGCACTGCCGGACCACCGCGGACTCGATCGGTACGTCGCAGCGGCGTACCGGCCGCACAGCGCGCACTTCCATCGGTTCCTGTCACCAACCGCGTTCGGCGAGCGGTTCGGTGCGCGACC
>DASZYY010000081.1:0-6053 GCA_035545175.1 Mycobacteriales bacterium | reverse complement strand
AAGGTGATCGGCGACCAGGTGAAGATCTACGGCTGGTACGACAACGAGTGGGGCTACTCCAACCGCCTCGCCGACCTCACCGTGCTGGTCGGATCCAAGCTCTCTTGACCACGTCACTTCCGGGCATCGACTCGCTCGGGGACCTTTCCGGGAAGCGAGTGCTGGTAAGAGCCGATCTGAATGTGCCGCTGGACGGCGGCACCATCACCGACGACGGCCGTATCCGGGCGAGCCTGCCGACCCTGCGGCGGTTGCTGGACGGTGGCGCCCAGGTCGTGGTCGTGGCGCACCTCGGCCGGCCGAAGGGTGCGCCGGACCCGGCCTACAGCCTCGCGCCGGTGGCGAAGCGGCTCGGCGAGCTGCTCGAGCGCACCGTGACGTTCGCCAACTCGCACGACCCGTCCGCGGCGACGGGCGAGGTCGTCCTGCTTGAGAACGTTCGGTTCGACGCGGGCGAGACGTCCAAGGACGACAGTGAGCGTGCGGCGTTCGCCGCGCGCCTGGCGGCAGGCGTCGACTGCTATGTCGACGATGCGTTCGGAGCCGTCCACCGCCGCCACGCCAGCGTGTACGACGTCGCGAAGCTCCTGCCGCACGCAGCCGGTGATCTTGTCGCGCGCGAGACGGAGGTGCTCGCGCAGCTGACCGAGGCACCGCAACGGCCTTACGTGGTCGTGCTTGGCGGATCGAAGGTCTCCGACAAGCTCGCCGTCATCGAGAACTTGCTGCCGAGGGTCGACGGGCTGCTGGTCGGAGGCGGGATGTGCTTCACGTTCCTGGCAGCTCAGGGGCACCAGGTCGGGCGGTCCCTGCTCGAAGCGGATCAGATCGAGAAGTGTCGCGAGCTGCTCGGTAGCGGCAAGATCACCTTGCCGGTCGACGTTGTCGTGGCCGAGGCCGTTGCAGCGGACGCGCAGACCTCGGTCGTACCCGTTGAGGCCATCCCGTCAGACCTGATGGGACTCGACATCGGGCCGGCTTCGGTGGCCACTTTCCGGGACCGGCTGCAGGGGGCGCGCACCGTCTTCTGGAACGGGCCGATGGGCGTCTTCGAGCTCGCGCCGTTCGCTGCCGGGACGCGGGGCGTGGCTACCGCGATCGCAGCGCTGACTGACGCGCTGACCGTCGTCGGTGGTGGTGACTCGGCGGCCGCGGTGCGAGCCCTCGGCATCGACGAGGCGCGGTTCGGTCACATCTCGACAGGGGGCGGGGCGAGCTTGGAGTACCTCGAAGGCAAGGAGCTTCCCGGGCTCGCCGTGCTGACGGAGGCATCGTGAGCAAGCGCACCCCGCTGATGGCGGGCAACTGGAAGATGAACCTCAACCACCTTGAGGCCATCGCGCTGGTGCAGAAGCTCGCTTTCTCGCTCACCGACGCCGACTACGACGCGGTCGAGGTGGGGGTGTTGCCGCCCTTCACCGACATTCGCAGCGTGCAGACGATGGTCGACGGCGACCACCTGCGGATCAAGTACGGCGCGCAGGACCTGTCGCAGCATGACGAAGGCGCCTTCACCGGCGACATCAGTGGCGCGATGCTCGCCAAGCTCGGCTGCACGTACGTCGTGATCGGGCACTCTGAACGCCGTGAGCACCACGGCGAGGACGACGCGACGGTCAACGCCAAGGTGATCGCGGCGCTGCGCCACAAGCTCGCCCCCATCCTCTGCGTGGGGGAGTCGCTGGAGATCCGGCAGGCCGGGGATGCGGTGGCGCACTGCACCGGTCAGCTGCGCGCGGCACTTGCTGGGGTGACCGCGGCGCAGGCGAAGTCGCTGGTCGTGGCCTACGAGCCCATCTGGGCGATCGGAACCGGCGAGGTCGCCACCCCGGAGGACGCTCAGGAGGTGTGTGCGGCACTGCGCGCGACGCTGGGCCAGGTCTACAACGGCACGTTCGCCGGTGCCACCCGCGTGCTGTACGGCGGTTCGGTCAAGTCGAATAACGCCGTAGAGCTGATGGCCGCCCCGGACGTCGATGGAGCTCTTGTGGGCGGCGCGAGCCTTGTCCCGGAAGATTTCGTGCAGATTGTGCGGGCCGGGCGCGAGTCTTCCGCGCCCGAGGCTGGATAACCATCAGGTAACAACTTGGCTACCCCGATTGGCCCACACCACGCACGGTCCTAGTGTCACGCGTGGTTGGCGACGTTGGGGTCGTCTACCTGATTGCCGCGTAACCCGCGGCTTAGAAGGAGGATCATGCTCCGGAATCGACGTACCGCGGGTTGGGCCGCGGTCGCTGCGACCGCCAGCGTCGTCATCGCGGCGTGCGGCAGCAGCAGCTCAGGGGGTAACAAAGGTGGCGGTGGTGGCGGCACGCAGAGCGGCACCACGTTCACCAAGCTCTCGACGAACGCTTCGGGCACCCCGAAGTCGGGTGGCGTCCTGAAGCTCGCCGGTTCCGGCGACGCCGACTACTACGACCCGAACATCACCTACAGCAGCCTCGGCCAGTCCGCCGCGCGGTTGTACAACCGCTCGCTGTACGGCTACTCGCCCGAGCTCGGCCACACGACCGAGGCCGTCCCGGACCTCGCGACCGGTGACCCGGTTGCCTCGGACGGCGGCAAGACCGAGACGATGGTCATCCGTCAGGGCGCGATGTTCGACACCTCGCCGCCGCGGCAGATCACCGCGGCCGACGTGATCCGTGGCACCGAGATCAGCTGCAACCCGACGAGCCGCCAGTTCGGTGGGCAGCCGGACTTCAGCGACCTCATCGTGGGCTACACCAAGTTCTGCGCCGACTTCGGGAAGGCGCCGGCGACGGTCGCAGGCATCAAGAACTTCTTGAAGACTGCGAAGTTCCCGGGCATCACCGTCGGTGACACGCCCGAGACGGTCGTGTTCCACCTGACGCAGCCGGCCGGCTACTTCGAGAGCCTGCTGACGCTTCCGACGTTCAGCCCGCGCGCCGTGGAGATGCTGGACTACCTGCCCGGCACGACGCAGCAGGTCCAGCACCAGATCTGCGACGGTCCGTACATCATCAAGTCCTTCAACCCGACCAAGTCCATCGACTTCACGCGCAACCCGGCGTGGGACGCCAGCACGGACCCGATCCGCAAGGCGTATGTCGACGAGATCAAGGTCACCGAGGGTGAGCAGCAGGACTCGATCCAGCAGCAGATCCTGGCCGGTGCGCTCAACACCGACTGGGACCTGGCGCCGAGTGCGATCCAGCAGAACCAGCTGATCAACCAGAACAACCCGTTGATCAACGTCGAGAGCGAGATCGCCAGCAACCCGTACATCATCTTCAACACCCAGTCGCCGAACAACAACGGCGCGTTGAAGAACGCGGCTGTTCGCCAGGCGCTGTCGTACGGCATCAACCGTGCGTTCCTCGTTCAGGACGCCGGTGGTTCGAAGCTGGAGCCGCCGCTGACCCACGTTCTGCCGGGTCAGATCGACGGTGCGCTCACGGACACGAACACGCCGTACCCGTACAACCCGACGAAGGCCAAGCAGCTCCTCGCTGCCGCCGGCGTCAAGAACCTCAAGCTGATCTTCCTCTACCGGGCGATCTCCTCGACCTCACAGAAGATGTACGAGGACGTGCAGAGCCAGCTCGCGAAGATCGGTGTGAAGGTCAAGGGTCTGAACGCGCCCGGTCAGTTCACCATCTACACCAAGTACCTCGAGGTTCCCTCGAGTGCGCGGAACGGTGACTGGGACCTGTCGCTCGCGGGTTGGGGTCCGGACTGGTACGGCAACGCTGCGTTGTCGTTCTTCAAGCCGCTGTTCTACGGCAAGGTTCTGCCGCCGAACTCCAGCGACTTCGGTCTGTACAACAACGACCAGGTCAACTCGCTGATCGACCAGGCCGCTGCGGCTCAGGACGAGAGCCAGAGCAACGCGCTGTGGGCGCAGGCGGACAACCTGGTGATCAAGGACGCGGCGTTCTACCCGATCGGCAACCCGAACGAGGGCCTGCTGCACTCGGCGAACACGCACAACGATGTGTACATGCCGGCGTACCAGACGTTCGACTACGCCAACATCTGGCTGTCGTAGGTCTGTGCCGCTGACGGCACATTGAGTTAGCAACACCCGGCCGGTGTCTCGCGCTTGCGGGACACCGGCCGGTCTTTGGGTACACACTGTGCTCGCCGAACTTCCACGTAGGCTGCGCCGACGGGGTGAGATAAGGAGCTGCGAGTGGCGTTGCTCGAGGTCGAGGACCTCCGCGTCTCCTTCGCGACACCGGATGGTCAGCTCGACGCCGTCCGTGGTCTGAACTTCTCCGTCGACTCCGGGAAGACGCTCGGCATCGTCGGGGAGTCCGGCTCGGGCAAGAGCGTCTCGACGCAGGCGATCATGGGCCTGATCCGAGGTGCCCGGATCGCCGGAACCGCCATCTTCGAGGGCAACGACCTGCTCACGATGGATGCCGAGTCACTTCGCAAGGTTCGCGGCGCCGAGATCGGCATGATCTTCCAGGACCCGCTGTCGAGCCTGCACCCGTACTACCGGGTCGGCTGGCAGATCGTCGAGATGATCCGCGCCCACGACGCGACGATCGGCAAGGAGACCGCGCGGACCCGTGCGATCGAGCTCCTGAAGCTGGTCGGGATTCCGCAGGCGGACCGGCGGGTCGACGACTTCCCCCACCAGTTCTCCGGCGGCATGCGGCAGCGCGCCATGATCGCGATGGCGATGGCGCTGAACCCGAAGCTGCTCATCGCCGACGAGCCGACGACCGCGCTCGACGTCACCGTCCAGGCGCAGGTGCTCGAGGTCATGAAGCGGCTGCAGGAGGAGTTCGGCACCGCGATCATCATGATTACGCACGACCTGGGCGTCATCGCTGAGATCGCGGACGACGTGATCGTGATGTACGCCGGGGCCGTGATGGAGACGGCGGATCGGGACACGGTCTTCTACTCGGCGCACCATCCGTATACCGAGGGCTTGCTCCTGTCGCTTCCCGGCTACGGAACGCGCGAGCGGTTGGTGCCCATCGCCGGGCAGCCGCCGAGCCTGATCAGCCTGCCGGAAGGCTGCCCGTTCCGTTCGCGGTGCCCGTACGCCTTCGACCGATGTGTCGAGACGCCGCCTCTGCTCGATGTCGGCACGAAGTCGCCGCAGAAGTCGGCGTGCTGGCTGCCGGCCGACCCGAAGACAAGAGCGGGCAAGCGGCGCAGCCCGAAGGGGGCCGCAAAGTGAGCGCGGACGACGTCATCCTGCGACTGACCGATGTCGTCAAGCACTTCCCGGTCAAGTCGTCGTCGCTGTTCCGCCGAGCCGTCGGTGCCGTGCACGCGGTCGACGGGGTCTCCTTCGAAGTCCGCCGTGGTGAGACCCTCGGGCTGGTCGGCGAGACCGGCTGTGGCAAGTCGACCCTCGCGCGGTGCATCACGCGGCTCCACGACATCACCTCGGGAACGATCGAGTTCGACGGCGCGGACATCTCGAGGCTCGGTGTCTCGGCGATGCGGCCGTACCGGCGCGAGATGCAGATGATCTTCCAGGATCCGTACGGTTCGCTGAACCCGCGCCGCCGGGTCGGGTCGATCATCGGCGACCCGTTCGCGATCCACGGCGTCGCTGACGGTCAGGACCGCAAGCGCCGGGTGCAAGAGGCAATGGAGCTCGTCGGGCTCAATCCGGAGCACTACAACCGGTTCCCCGCCGAGTTCTCCGGCGGGCAGCGGCAGCGGATCGGAATCGCGCGCGCCCTCGCGCTGCGGCCGAAGCTGGTGATCTGCGACGAGCCGGTTTCCGCGCTGGACGTGTCCATTCAGGCCCAGGTCATCAACCTGCTGTCGGACCTGCAGAAGGAGCTGAACCTCACCTACATCTTCATCGCCCACGACCTGTCAGTGGTCCGCCACGTGAGCGACCGGGTGGCGGTGATGTATCTCGGCAAGGTGTCCGAGATCGGCCCGGGTGATGAGATCTATGAGAAGGGCCGGCATCCGTACGCCCAGGCGCTGCTGTCCGCCGTACCGATTCCGGACCCGAAGCGGATGCAGACCCGCACCCGGATCGTGCTGGTGGGCGACGTTCCCTCGCCGCTGGACCCGCCGTCGGGCTGCCGGTTCCACCCTCG
>DASZYY010000080.1:0-10630 GCA_035545175.1 Mycobacteriales bacterium | reverse complement strand
CACCAGCTGGTGAAGGCCGGCTCGACGGGCTTGTCGGTCGCATTCGACCTGCCCACCCAGATGGGCTACGACTCCGACGACGCGATCGCACACGGCGAGGTGGGCAAGGTCGGGGTCGCGATCGACTCGATCGACGACATGCGGGTGCTGTTCGACGGCATCCCGCTTGACCAGGTTTCGACCTCTATGACCATCAACGCGCCGGCCTCGCTCCTGCTGCTGCTCTACCAACTCGTCGGCGAGGAACAGGGCGTCGCCTCAAGCGCGCTCACGGGGACGATCCAGAACGACGTTCTCAAGGAGTACATCGCCCGCGGGACGTACATCTTCCCGCCGAAGCCGTCACTTCGGCTGATCACCGACATCTTCAGCTACTGCCGGACGAACATCCCGAAGTGGAACACGATCTCCATCTCGGGCTACCACATGGCTGAGGCCGGGGCGACTCCCGCGCAGGAGATCGCGTTCACGATTGCCAACGGGATCGAGTACGTCCGGGCTGCCCTCGCAACCGGCCAGGAGGTCGACGAGTTCGCCCCGCGGCTCGCCTTCTTCTTCGTCTCCCGCACGACGCTGCTGGAGGAGGTGGCGAAGTTCCGCGCCGCCCGGCGGATCTGGGCGCGGGTGATGAAGGAGCAGTTCGGCGCCAGGGATCCGCGGTCGCAGATGCTGCGCTTCCACACGCAGACGGCCGGTGTGCAGCTCACGGCTCAGCAGCCCGAGGTCAACCTGATCCGTGTCACGGCGCAGGCCATCGCCGCCGTTCTCGGCGGGACCCAGTCGCTGCACACGAACTCCTTCGACGAGGCCATCGCGCTTCCGACGGCGAAGGCGGCTCGGCTTGCCGTCCGGACTCAGCAGGTGCTCGCGAACGAGACCGACCTCACCGCAACGGTCGACCCGTTCGCCGGCTCTTACGCGGTCGAGGCGCTCACCGACGAGGTAGAGGCGGCTGCGCTCGAGCTGATGCAGCAGGTCGAGGACATGGGGGGTGCTGTCGCTGCGATCGAGCGCGGGTTCCAGAAGGGCGAGATCGAGAAGGCGGCGTACCAGACGTCGCAACAGATCGACAGCGGAGAGCGCGTCGTGGTCGGCGTCAACAGGTACACGATCGACGATGACGAGGTCTACGAGCCGCTGCGGGTCGACCCAGCGATCGAGGAGCAACAGGCGAAGCGGCTCGCCGAGCTTCGTGCCGACCGCAACGATGCCGACGTCACCCGGGCGCTGGATGCCTTGCGTCGCGCCGCCGAGGGAACTGACAACGTGCTGCCGTTCATGCGTGAGGCCCTAGCGGCCCGGACAACCTCCGGCGAGGTCTGCCATGCGTTGCGCGACGTGTGGGGGACCTACGTTCCCGCCGACTCGCTGTAGGCGCCAACGGTGACTGACATCGACCTCGCGGCAGCCGAGAAGGCAGCCGGCGCACTGCTGGACGCGCTCGGCATCGACCACCATGAAGGGACGCTGGCGGGTACTCCCGGGCGCATCGCGCGCGCGTACGCGGAGCTGCTCACTCCGCGCAACTTCTCGCTCACCACGTTTCCCAACGACGAGAGCTATGACGAGATGGTCATTGCGCGCGACATCCCGTTCACGTCGCTGTGCGAACACCATCTGCTGCCGTTCATGGGAACCGCTGTCGTCGCCTACCTGCCGGGCGAACGGATCCTCGGGTTGTCGAAGCTCGCTCGGGTTGTCGAGCTGTTTGCCCGGCGACCGCAGGTCCAGGAGCGCATGACGACGCAGATCGCGCACTGGCTCAACGACAACCTGACGCCGAAAGGCGTCGGCATCGTCCTTCGCGCCGAGCACACCTGCATGACCGTGCGCGGCGTGGGGGCACGTGGTGCGTCGACGGTGACATCGACGCTGCTGGGTCGGCTTCGCGATGATGCCCGCACGCGTTCTGAGTTCTTGACGCTTGCTTATGGCCCGGTCGGGAGCTGACAGCGAACTCACAGGCTTCTCTCACGCTGCGCTCAGCGCCGCCTCGCAAAGTCGTATGAGGATCGGAGGTACGACGATGGCAAGCGAGGCAGACGCCGCGCCCGGTGAAGCACGGCTGCTGGTCGTCGACGACGAGCCGAACATCGTCGAGCTGCTGTCGGCGAGTCTTCGGTTTGCCGGCTTCGACGTCGCGTCGGCGGCAGACGGGCAGCAGGCGCTCAAGCTGGTCGAGTCGTTCCAGCCCGAGCTGGTCGTGCTCGACGTGATGATGCCGGGCATCGACGGCTTCGAAGTGGTGCGGCGGATGCGCGAGCGGCAACAGCTCATGCCGGTGCTGTTCCTGACGGCACGCGACGCCACGGACGACAAGATCGCCGGGCTGACCATCGGTGCCGACGACTACATCACCAAGCCGTTCAGCCTCGAAGAGGTCATTGCGCGGATCCGCGCGGTCCTGCGCCGCGCGCAAGGCGGGGCAAGCCACAAGCCGTCTCCGGTGCTTCGGTACGGCGACATCGAGATGGACGACGACTCCCACGAGGTGCTCAAGGCCGGCCGGCCGGTCGAGCTGTCACCGACCGAGTACAAGCTGCTGCGCTACTTCCTGCAGAATCCGCAACGAGTGCTGAGCAAGGCGCAGATCCTCGACCACGTCTGGCAGTACGACTTCGACGGCGACGCCAACGTCGTCGAGTCCTACGTCTCCTACCTGCGTCGCAAGATCGACACCTCGGAGCCGAGGCTGCTGCACACGATTCGCAGCGTCGGCTACGTGCTTCGGATGCCGCGGGAATAGCGGTGGGCGTTCGCAGCCTCGCCGCTCGCACCCCGCTGCGAGTGAAGCTGGTTGTCGCGGTGCTGGCGGTTGCGACGGCCGGGTTGTCCGTCGCGGCGGCCGTCGCGACAACCGCCCTCCACTCCTATCTGGTGGATCGCGTCGACGACCAGCTCAAGGTGGCGGCGCACGGCATCGCCGACGGCTCGCGGTTCCGGCTCGGTCCCGACGGCGCGGACGGCTCGGTGCCGGGTCCGCCCGTCAACGACGAAGACACGAACATTAACCAGGGCGGCCGGCTACCCAGTCCCTACTACGTACGCCTCTACGCCGCAGATGGGACGCCGTCGGGCTCCCCGGACGCCGCGCCGCTGACAGCACAGTCGCCGCCGCAGCTGCCGACCCGGCTCGACCCCGCGGCGTTGCGCACGGGCAAGCCGTTCACCGTCCCGTCGGCCGACGGCGAGGGCTCGTGGCGAGTCGTCGCGGTCCCGGAGCGCGATGGGTCGGGAGCGGTCGCGATCGCGACCTCGTTGTCCGACGTAGGCCACACCGTCGACCACCTGATCCTGCTCGAGATGCTGGTGGGGGTCGTAGCGCTGGCGTTGATGGGAGGGGCCGGCTACCTGCTGATCCGGCAGTCACTCAACCCGCTCGTCGCGGTCGAGCACACGGCTGCGGCGATCGCCGCAGGTGATCTGTCACAGCGGGTGCCCGAGCAGGATCCGCGGACGGAGGTCGGGCGGCTGTCGGCGGCCCTCAACGTGATGCTGGCACGGATCGAGGACGCGTTCGCGCGACAACGGGCCTCGGAGCAGCAAGCTCGGGCCTCAGAGGACCGGATGCGTCGCTTCGTCGCAGACGCAAGCCACGAGCTTCGTACGCCGCTCACCTCGATCCGGGGCTTTGCCGAGCTGCATCGGATGGGTGCGGAGGACATCCAGGACTCGATGGCGCGGATCGAGGCAGAAGCGTCTCGCATGGGACTGCTCGTCGACGACCTGCTGCTCCTGGCGCGCCTGGATCAGCAGCGCCCGCTCGAGCAGGCACCGGTCGATTTGCTCGAGATCGCGCGCGACGTGGTGGACAACGCGCGCCGGATTGCGCCGAGCCGTGACATCGAGTTGGCCGTCGAGACGCCGGTCGCGCCGATCGTGAGCGGCGACCGGGAACGGCTGCGCCAGGTCGTCGAGAACCTGATGCGCAACGCGCTGACCCACACACCGGCTGACGTGGCGGTGCGGGTGCGCGTTGCCGCGGACGCGCAGGCACGCATCGCGTCGGTCGAAGTGGCGGATGACGGGCCCGGCATGAGTGAGGAGGACGCGGCGCGCGTGTTCGAGCGTTTCTATCGCGCTGATCCGTCCCGCACCCGTAGCGCAGGTGGCAGCGGTCTCGGCCTGTCGATCGTGGCAAGTCTGGTCGCGGCGCACGGTGGGACCGCTGCGGTCGCCACCCGGCCGGGCCAAGGCGCCAGCTTCCGCATCGAGCTCCCTCTCGCCGAGTCGTGATTGCCATCCTGCCCGGCTAGAAGGTGCTCAGCCGGCAATGGCGGGGCGGTCAGGCGGGGGCGGAGACGAAGACGTGCGCTGCCAGGGTGTTGTCCAACGACACCGCGCGGTTGCCTTCACCGAGCTGCAGCTTGCCCGGCTCGGTCCTGGAGATGACGAGCGGCCCGTTGGGTCGCAGGCCGGCCCTCCGCAGTCGCGTCATCAACTTCGAGTCGGACTGGATCGGCTCGCCGATTCGCCGTACGACGACGTTGGTCGTGCCCTTCGGAACCTCGGTCAGCGAGACGATGCCGCCGAGGAACTCATCGGACTCGGTCGACTCACCGAGCTCGGCGAGACCGGGGATCGGGTTGCCGTACGGCGACTCGGTCGGGTGACCCAGGATCTCGAGCAGCCGTCGCTCGACGGTCTCGCTCATCACGTGCTCCCACCGGCACGCCTCGTCGTGGACGAGCTGCCAGTCGAGTCCGATGACCTGAACCAGCAGGCATTCGGCGAGGCGGTGCTTGCGCATCACGCGGGTGGCTTCGGCGCGCCCCTGGTCAGTCAGGTCGATCCGGCGATCGGCGGTGACGGTCAGCAGGCCGTCTCGCTCCATCCGGGAGACCGTCTGGGACACCGTCGGCACGCTCTGATCGAGTCGCTCGGCGATGCGGGCGCGGAGCGGCACGATGCCTTCTTCCTCGAGCTCGAGCACCGTGCGCAGGTACATCTGCGAGGTGTCGATGAGGTCGTGCCCGGGGCTCACCTTCCCATTGTCTACTCGTTTCGGACCCGGCGGTCCGGGGACAGCCGCTCAGGTACGGTCGAAGCGATGTCCGAGCTGTCGGCGCCACTCTCGCCGGAGGGCGTACGTGACTGGTTCGAACGGCGTACTTCCGACATCGACGCCTGGTCGGTGGAGCAGGTCGGCGCGGCGAAGGCAGGGACGCGAGTAGCTGTCGTCCTGCCGGCTCGTGACGAGGAGTCGACGGTCGGCGAGATCGTCGCCGCGATTCGAAGCGACCTCTGTCGAGGTGCGACGCGGCTTGTCGACGAGGTGATCGTCGTCGACAGCGGATCGCAGGACGCGACGGCGCAGGTCGCGGCCGAGAGCGGTGCTCGAGTGGTGGCTCTGACCGACGTGATGAGCCACCTGGCTGCCCGGCCGGGCAAGGGCGAGGCGATGTGGCGTGGCGTCGCGGCAACCGACGCTGACGTCGTCGTCTTCGTCGACGCGGACCTGGAGTCGTTCGACGCGGGTTTCGTCGTCGCGCTGCTTGGCCCTCTGCTCGTAGACCCGGCGGTGCAGTTCGTGAAGGCGGCGTACGACCGGCCGCCTATCGACCCGTCGTTGCCGAGCAACGGTGGCGGTCGCGTCACCGAGCTGATGGCACGGCCGTGGCTGTCCGCGTTCTGGCCGGAGCTCGGCGGCGTCCTGCAGCCGCTTGCCGGCGAGTACGCCGCGCGAACCTCGCTGTTGCGGCGGCTGCCGTTTCGCTGCGGCTACGGCGTCGACCTCGGTCTGTTGCTCGATACGTATCGGCTTGCCGGGCTGGACGCGATCGCGCAGGTCGACCTGCGCCGGCGGTGGCATCGCCACTCCGACCTGCCGTCACTCGGTCGGATGGCGGCAGAGGTCATGCACACCGCTCTTGAACGGCTGGTCACCGAAGGACGACTGCCGGCCGGCGTGGAGGTCGCGACGCAGCTGCTGCAGCCGGAGCGACTCGAGGGCTCGGTGGCCTTACGCGCACACGACGTCGACGTCGCGGAACGGCCACCACTCGACACCCTCAGCCACTGAGTCGCCACCACCCGGCGAAGTAGCCGACGCCGTAGGGCGCGGTGTCGGCGAGCAGGCGCGCCTCCGTGACCGACTGGGCGCCGAGCCGCTCGATCGCCCAGCGCCACACCGGGACGCCCGCACACATCAGGTCGGCAGCGAGCGACGGGTCGAGGGCGCGAAGCGAAGCGGTGTCGCCTTCGCGGATCGCGGCGGCGATCGTCGCGTCGAACTGTTCGGCACGTTCGTCGAGATAGCCCGGCGCGCGCTCGGTACGCCGTGCCGATCCGTCGCCCACCGTAAGGACCGCGACACGTGGCGGTCCGATCGCCACGTCGGCGGACGCGTCAGGGGCGACCGCAACGTAGGCGCGTTGGCAAGTGCAGCCGACGTCGTCGAGCAACCACGCGCCGATCCCGAGCGGCCACGGCAGGCGCGGCCGGTCGTCGGCGACGTCGCGCGCGACGCCGAAGCCGTCGAAGCTCCACGTCGCGTCGGACGGCCAGCTCCCGCTCTCGCGCCAACCCGCCGCGACGACGATCGCGTCGGGCTCGGTGGCGCACAGCGCTGTCACGACTGAGCGACAGGCATCACGCAGATCCGCGTCGAGCGCTGCGGAGCCGCCCGCCACGGCGGGGACGAGCAACGGTGCCGCCGGGACGAACCCGACCGCGGTCACGTTGCTCACGCCAGTGCCCGCCGGCCGAGTGCGAGGTCCTGGTCACCGCGGATCGCGGCTACCGTCAGCAGCACCCGTCGCGTCGCTGTCACGTCATGCGTGCGGAACATGAAGGCGCCGAGCCACGCTGCGACCGCCGTTGCCGCGAGCGTCCCCTCGAGCCGGTCGTCGGGCGGCAGGTCGAGCACCTCCCCGACGAAGTCCTTGCGCGACATTGCCATCAGCACCGGCCAGCCGGTCGCGACGAGCACGTCGGTGTGCTTGGTGAGCTGCAACGAGTGGCGGCTGTTCTTGCCGAAGTCGTGGGCTGGGTCGATCGCGATGCCGTCGCGTCGTACGCCGGCCGCGACTGCCCGCTCTGCCAGGTCGACGAGGTACGACGTCGTCTCGCCGACGATGTCGTCGTACCAGACGCGGTGCGGCCGGGTCCGCGGCACCTGGTGTCCGGCGTGGGTGCAGACGTAGCCCGCGCCGTGCCGGGCAACCGTCGCGGCCAGGTCGCCGTCGACGCCGCCCCACGCGTCGTTGATGACGTCGGCGCCGGCACGCAGCACGACGTCGGCGACGTCCGCCCGCCAGGTGTCGACGCTGATGACGGCATCCGGGTGGTTGGCGCGCGCGCCCTCGACCACCGGCAGCACGCGCTCGAGCTCCTCGGCCGCGGTCACCTCGCCACCCGGCGCGGCCTTGATGCCGCCGATGTCCACGACGTCCGCGCCCTCGTCGAGCACTTCGCCGACTCGGTCGATCGCCGCCGACGTCCCCCAGTGACGGCCGCGGTCGTAGAAGGAGTCAGGCGTGACGTTGACGATTCCCATCACCGCGAGCGCTCCCGGAGCGAACTCGCGGCCGCCCCAGCGCAGGACATCCGTAGCGGTGGGCACGTCCGCATGGTAGATACGCCTCACACACCGATGGCCGGACGGCCTGGCGGATCACGGAGGGTGCGGCAATGGCGGGTCGTGGGGGCAGCTCACCGCTGGACATGTTGGCGCAGATCCCGCTGTTCCGGGGCTGCAGCAAGGACGAGCTCAAGCACGTCGACCGAGCGGCGACCCAGGCCGAGTATCCCGCCGGCCACGTGTTGTGCACGGAGGGCGCCGTCGGCCGCGAGCTGATCATGCTGCTCGAGGGCGAAGCCGAGGTGTCGCGCGGCGGAAACGCGGTCGCCTCGGTCGGCCCGGGCGACTTCATCGGCGAGATGTCGCTGCTGGATGGTGGGCCTCGCAGCGCGACGGTGACCACGACCTCGGAGGTCAAGGCGCTGGTGCTCCCGACGCGGGAGTTCTGGCAGGTGCTCGACGAGGTGCCGGCGCTCGCCCATCGCCTGCTCCGGACGCTGGCCGAGCGGCTTCGCGCGATGGACGAACGCGCCTTCTAGCGCGGTCATTGCCGCCAGAGCACCTTCTAGGGTTCTCAACTCGCAATGGTGATCTGGCTGCGGGTTGTGGACGCTCGGAGGTCGTCCACGGTCGGGCCTGATCCGCTGATCTCGGCGGTGCCCGCCGCCACCGTTGGCCGATGCCGAGGCGCTGTGCGACTGATCCGCGACTTCCAGGGCTGATCGCGGCTCAGGATCACCTCCTGCATCGCGATCAGGCCCTCGCCGCAGGGTTGACCCCCCGGGCGATCGGCCACCGGCTGCAGGAAGGCCAATGGCGGCTCCTGCTTCCCGACGTCTACCTGACCCATCCGGGTGAGCCGTCGCGTCGGCAGCTGCTCGGCGCCGCCTTGCTGTACGCCGGGCCGGAAGCTGCCGTCGACGGGGCCGATGCGTGCCGCTTCTACGGACTGACGTCGGTGGCCGTCTCCGACACACTCGTCCACGTGGTCGCGCCGTTCGGCGCGTGCGCGCGTTCCCGTGACTTCGTGGTCGTGCGCCGGACGATCGCAGCGGTCCGCACCAGGCACACCGAGCTGCTCCGCTACGTGGAGCCGGCGACTGCGGTCGTCGCGGCGACCCGGCGGATGACCTCGCGCAGGTCGGTCCTGGCGGCATTCAGCGAGGCGGCGCAGCGACGGATCGTGACGGTGGAGGAGTTGCGGCGCGCCCACATCGAGGGTCCGCCTCGTAACTCGCGCTTCGGCGATGCGGCGCTCGCCGCACTAACCGCGGGCACCAGGTCGGCGCCCGAGGAGGACTTCCGCAGGCTTGTCGGCGCGAGCTCGCTGCTGCCACCGGCCGAGTTCAACGTGTGGCTGCGGCTGCCGGGCGGCCGGGTGGTCTGCGCAGACGCGTTGTTCCACTCCTCGGCTGTGATTCACGAGACGAATGGCCGTCGTGCCCACGCCCGCGAGGATCTGTTCGAAGACATGCAGGAGCGGCACGACGCGCTCACCGCCGCCGGGTTCGTCGTACTCCACAACTCGCCGCGACGGCTGCGCGAGCACGCCCGCGAAGTGGTTGCCCAGGTCGAGCGCTGTCACCTCAAGTACGAGGGCCGGGGGCTGCCAGAGGGCGTCGAGGTTCTGCCGATTGCGGCTTGAGCACCTTCTGGGGTCCTCAGGTGGCAATGGCGTCACTCGCGGGTGCGACGATTGCGGTGTGGCTCTGGTCGCAGTCGTCGTGATCGGCGTCGCCCTGCTTGCCGGGGTGGCGATCGTTCTTGGGCTGGTCGACTCCCCGATGTCGGTGGAACCGGTCGACGGTCCGGACGACGGGCTGCCCGACCGCGCCCTCACCTCGCATGACGTGAGCGGCCTGCGGTTCCGGCTCGGGCTCCGCGGCTATCGGATGGACGACGTCGACCGCGCGCTCGACCGACTGCGAGACGCGTTGTACGACGCCGAGCAGCGCGCCCAGGCGGCGCAGCAGCCCGTCGAGGACGCACCGGCGCCGAAGCCGGCCGGGCCGCGCCGTCCCCGTGCCGCGAAACCGGCCGTGCCACCCGACGAAGCCGACGGAGCCTGAGTCGTGGCCGGTCGCGGACCGGTGCGCGGCGAGGACGGCAAGGCACGATGCCCGTGGGCGACGTCGGCGCCGGAGTACGTGGCCTACCACGACCAGGAGTGGGGCCGACCGCTCGCCACCGACGACCAGATGTTCGAACGGATGTCCCTCGAGGGCTTTCAATCGGGCCTGTCGTGGCTGGTGATCCTGCGCAAACGGCCGGCGTTCCGTGCCGCGTTCGCCGACTTCGCCATCGGTGAGGTCGCGGCGTTCGGAGGCGGCGACGTCGAGCGCCTGCTGGCGGACGCCGGAATCGTGCGCAACCGCGCCAAGATCGAGGCGACGATCGGCAACGCCCGGGTGGTCGGCGACCTGCCCGGCGGCTTGCTGGCCTTCGTGCAGGGTTTCGCGCCGGTCGGCCGGCGGCGGGCGCCTCGGGTGCTGGAGGACCTTCCGGCCAGGACGCCCGAGTCGACCGCGCTGGCCAAGGCGTTGCGAGCGCACGGGGTGCGCTTCGTCGGGCCGACGACCGCGTACGCCCTGATGCAGGCGACCGGTCTGGTCAATGACCACCTAGCAGGCTGTACCTCGCGTTGAGGGTGAGGTCCTAGCGGCCGGTAAAGCTGGCTGGGCGCTTCTCGAGGAAGGCGGTCACGGCGTTGCCGTGATCCTCGGTCTTGCCGCAGCGAGCTTGTTCGACCGCCTCGTTCGCGAGGCTCTCGCCGAGCGTGTGGGAGGCCGCGAATGCCAGCGTCTGCTTGATCGCGGCGTATGCCGCCGTGGGACCGGCGGCCAGCCGCTGCGCGAGACCGGTTGCCGTCTCGAGCAGCTCCGCCGCCGGGACGACGGCGCTGACCAAGCCCATCTCGAGTGCCTGGGCCGCCGCCACCGGCTCGGCGAGCATCAGCATCGCGGCAGCCCGGCCGTGGCCGATCAGCCTGGGCAGGGTCCAAGACGCTCCGCTGTCCGGGCCGAGGCCGACCTTCGCGAACGCCATCAGAAAGGAGGCGTCGTCCGCGGCGATCCGCAGGTCGCACGCGAAGGCCAGCGACGCTCCAGC
>DASZYY010000079.1:0-2023 GCA_035545175.1 Mycobacteriales bacterium | reverse complement strand
TCGGAGGCAGGCTCGGGCATGACTGCTCAACTGCATATGTCCCGAGCAATGCCGACCAGAGCATCTGCGTCTAGTGACTATGCGTCTTGGGCGAAACGGCCTAACGAGGCGTCAGAAACCCGCCGCCGAATATGGCAGGCTCTATCCGCTCACCAGACGCGAAAGGGCCTTCAGGCAATGCCGATCTCGATCATGCGCTTCAACTTCGTGCTGCCCGGGCGCGACCCCGACACGCTGTCGGAGATGTACTCGGCCGCAATCGAGATGGCCGCCGTTGCCGACCGCAACGGGTTCATGGCGGTGTCGCTCGAGGAGCATCACGGCGTCGACGACGGCTGGAGCCCGGCGCCGCTGACGACCGCCGGCCTGATCCTCGGTCACACCAAGTACATCCGGGTGATGATCCAGGCCCTGCTGGTCCCCCTGAACGACCCGCTGCGGGTCGCCGAGCAGGTCGCCGTACTCGACCTTGCCAGCGGCGGCCGGATCAACGTCGTCGCCGGGCTCGGCTACCGGCCCGCCGAGTACGAAGCGGCGGGCGTCGACTGGGCGTCACGCGGCAAGATCATGGACGAGTCGCTCGACGCGATCATCGCCGCGTGGTCGGGCGAGGAGTTCACCTACCGCGGCCGCACGGTGCAAGTCACGCCGTCACCGAAGAGCCCGGCCGGTTCGATCCTGTTCGTGGGCGGCAGCGGGAAACCGGCCGCACGGCGCGCCGCCCGCCTCGGGCTGCCCTTCCTGCCGGCCGCCCACCTGCCGGAGCTACAGGCGTACTACGAGGAGCAGTGCCTTGAGCACGGCACGAGCGGCTTCGTGATCATGCCGCCGGGCGAGACCCGGCTCACGCTGCTGTCGAACGACCCGGACCGGGCCTGGAACGAGCTCGGCGAGCACCTGCTGCACGAGGCGCGGCAGTACCAGAGCTGGCAGACCCCGGACATCCACTCCGCCGTCTCCTCGAAGGCCTCGACCGTCGAGGAGCTCCGCGCCGAGGGGATCTACCGGATCCTCAGCCCGGAGCAGGCGATCGAGTGGTGCAAGAAGGAAGGCGAGTTCGCCACGATGGTGCTGCACCCGCTGTGCGGGGGCGTGCCGGTCGACCGGGGCTGGGAGACGCTGCGGCTCTACATCGACAAGGTGCTGCCTGCGCTGTAAGAAGAGCGGGCATTGGCGGCCGGCTCGGGCGGGTAGAACAGACCGTATGAGCGACGTACCGAGCCTTCAGCTGAACAACGGCCGACCGATCCCCCAGTTCGGCTTCGGGGTGTTCCTCGTTCCGCCGGAAGACACCGCGTCGGTGGTCGGTGAAGCGCTGCGGGTCGGCTACCGCCACATCGACACCGCCGAGATGTACGGCAACGAGAAGCAAGTGGGCCAGGCGATCGCGGACTCCGGCCTGCACCGCGACGACGTCTACATCACGAGCAAGCTCGACAACGCCTACCACCGGCCCGACGACGCGCGACGCGCGTTCGACGCAACCCTGGCTGCGCTCGGGATCGACCAGATCGACTTGTTCCTCATCCACTGGCCGCTGCCGACGCGCTACGGCGGGGACTTCATCTCAACCTGGCAGACCCTCGAGGAGTTCTACCGCGACGGGCGGGCTCGCGCGATCGGCGTCTCCAACTTCCATGCCCACCACCTGAACCGGCTCTTTGCCGAGACCGACGTCATACCTGCGGTGAACCAGATCGAGATCCATCCCTACCTGGTGCAGGACGAGCTGCGGGCGTTCTGCGCCGAGCACCAGATCGCGGTGGAGGCGTGGTCACCGATCGGTCGTGGCGCGGTCCTCGACGACCCGACGATCCGCGAGATCGCATCCCGCGCCGGCAAGACCCCCGCGCAGGTGGTCCTGCGCTGGCACATCGAGCGGGGCGACATCGTCTTCCCGAAGTCGATGCACCCGGAACGCATCGCGGAGAACTTCGACATCTTCGACTTCGCGCTCAGCGGGGACGATGTCGCGGCGATCTCGGCGCTCGACCGTGGCCAGCGAGTCGGACCCGACCCCGAG
>DASZYY010000078.1:0-3227 GCA_035545175.1 Mycobacteriales bacterium | reverse complement strand
GAGCGGGCGACGGGAATCGAACCCGCATAGCCAGCTTGGAAGGCTGGAACTCTAGCCATTGAGCTACGCCCGCGCGGACGTCTCCGACCTAAGATCGCAGGGCACGCCGCGGGGCGTAGCGTAGTGGCTAGCGCGCCTGCTTTGGGAGCAGGAGATCGGGAGTTCGAGTCTCCCCGCCCCGACGCACCCCAGTTGTAAGGCCCGCCCGCCCCGACCCTGCAAACCAGCACAGGAGAATTGCGCCCCGATGAAGAGCGCCGTCGAGACCCTCGGCCCCACCCGCGTCAAGCTCACCGTCGAGGTGCCGTTCGACGAGCTCGGGCCGGCGATGAGCGAGGCGTACAAGAAGATCGGACAGCAGATCCGGGTCAAGGGCTTCCGCCCCGGCAAGGTGCCGCCGCGCTTGATCGACCAGCAGGTTGGCCGCGGCGCAGTGCTCGAGCAGGCCGTCAACGACGCGATCCCGAGCCTGTACGGCGACGCCGTACGCGAGAACGAGGTCGAGATCCTCGGCCAGCCCGAGATCGAGGTCACGAACTTCGCCGACGGCGAGGAGCTCGTGTTCACCGCCGAGGTCGACGTGCGTCCCGAGATCGCGCTGCCGGACTACGACGGTCTCGCCGTCTCGGTCGAGGACGCTGACGTCAGCGACGCGGATCTCGAAGAGCAGCTGCAGGGCATGCGCGACCGGTTCGCCACGCTCGCCTCGGTCGAGCGCGCGGCGGCGAGCGGTGACTACGTCTCCATCGACCTGTCGGCCACGATCGACGGCAAGGAGATCGAGGACGCGAGTGCCAGCAACCTGTCCTACGAGGTCGGCAGCGACGCACTGGTCTCCGGACTCGACGACGCGATCGTCGGCCTCGCGGTCGGTGAGTCGAAGCAGTTCGAGACGCAGCTTCGGTCCGGCGACGAGGGCGGCAAGGCCGCTCAGGCGACGGTCACCGTACGCGCCGTGAAGGAGAAGCAGGTCCCGGACCTGGACGACGACTTCGCGCAGATGGCCAGCGAGTTCGACACCATTGACGAGCTCAAGGCCGATCTCAAGGAGCGGCTGACGCGGGTCAAGGCCCTCACCCAGGGCGTCACCGCGCGGGACAAGGTGCTCGAGGCGCTGCTCGACAAGGTCGAGGTTGCGATGCCGGAGCGCGTTCTCGGCGAGGAGGTCAGCTACCGCAAGCAGGATCTCGATCACCAGCTCGAGCACGCCGGGATCTCCAAGGCGGACTACGCGAAGTCGCAGGACCAGACCGTCGAGCAGCTCGACGCCGAGATCGAGACCGGCGCCGAACGGGCGATGCGCTCGCAGTTCGTCCTGGACGCGATCGCCAAGAAGGAAGAGCTGGGCGTCGACGAGTCCGACCTCACCGAGGAGATCGTGCGGCGGGCCGCCCGGGCCGGCGTGCGCGCCGATGCCTACGCCCAGCAGCTCGTCAACGCGGGCGCCCTCGGTTCTCTGATGGCCGACATCCTGCGCGGCAAGGCACTCGCGCTGGTCATGGAGCGGGCCACCATCACCGACGCATCAGGCCGACCGGTCGACCTCGACAAGCTCAGCGGTGGCGCCGCAGCTGAGGCGGCGCACGACCATGACCACGATCACGAGGGTCACGACCACGACCATGACGACCACGAGGGTCACGACCACGACTAGACGGGCGTAACCGCCCCGGACAGCGCCGCGGCGAGCTCGACGACGCGTCGTAGGTGGACCAGCTCGACCTGCAAGTACGCCGGGCCCTCACTGCGGCCGAGGTAGACCCGCTCGGCGCCTGGGGCGGACCAGGTCACCGCCACCACCTCCAGTCCGCGGCCGTCCACCTGGCGGACTGTGCCACGGCGAGGAAGCGGCCCGATCGGGTCCGGCATCCCTTCCGGGAAGGGCGTGGGGGCGCCCGGCGTCGCGTGGAGGACGACATCGTCCGGGGTGACCGCGGCCGCCCAGTCGGCGCTCCAGGCCGAGGGAGCGAGCGCCACGAAGCTCGCCAGGGCTTCGGCCGGGTTGGCGGCGATACGGGTGAGCAGGTCGAGGTCGCGGCGCTGTCCGTTGAGCTGGACAGTGCGCCGTACGTTCAGCACCTCGGCGCCGGTCGCCTTGAGCCTGGCCGCCAGCCCGTCGCGGGAGCCGTCGGGCAGTTCGAGGACGAGATCGTCGACGACTCGGCCGTCCGCGCTGGCCAGCACCTCGATGTCGACGATGTTGCCGCCGACGTCGGCGATCACCTTCGCCAGTGACAGCAGCGCGCCGGGTCGGTCGAGCAGGCTCACGCGGGCGCGCAGCAGCACCATGACTCCTCGGGTGTTGGGGGTAACGCCCACCTTGCCCGGGATTCGTTGCGGGCAGGTGAACGCGGTGTATCCGGCGGACAAGGACAAGCCCAGAGCGAACAGGCGCGCCTCTGGTCGTGATCCGGGCGGGGTCGGAGGTTAGTGTCGTTCCATGAGCGAACTGGACCCGGCGATGCGGGGGAACGGCTCCGGCCTGAACCTCAACGACTCGGTGTACGAGCGGCTGCTCCGTGAGCGAATCGTGTTCCTCGGCAGCCAGGTCGACGACCCGATCGCGAACCAGATCTGCGCCCAGCTCCTCCTGCTGTCGGCGGAGGACCCCGAGCGCGACATCTTCCTCTACATCAACTCGCCCGGTGGCTCGGTCAGCGCCGGCATGGCGATCTACGACACGATGCAGTTCATCACCAACGACGTCGCGACCGTGGCGGTCGGCCTCGCCGCGAGCATGGGCCAGTTCCTGCTGTGCGCCGGAGCGACGGGGAAGCGCTACGCCACCCCGCACGCGCGGATCATGATGCACCAGCCATCGGGTGGGATCGGTGGTACCGCGAGTGACATCGCGATCCAGGCCGAGCAGATGCTCTACACCAAGAAGATCATGCAGGAGCGGATCGCGTTCCACACCGGGCAGACCGTCGAGCAGATCGAGCGCGACTCCGATCGCGACCGGTGGTTCACCGCCGACGAGGCAAAGGACTACGGCTTCGTCGACCACGTCGTTGCCAGAGCCAACCAGGTGCCGTCCGACGGCGCGGTCTCCTGACCGCCGAGACTGAGTTCGGGGAGACCGAGATGTACGACGCAAGCAAGGGTGCACAGAGCCGGTACATCCTGCCGACCTTCACCGAGCGGACCAGCTACGGCTTCAAGGAGCTCTCGCCCTACACGAAGCTGTTCGAGGAGCGGATCATCTTCCTCGGCGTCCAGATCGACGA
>DASZYY010000077.1:0-11588 GCA_035545175.1 Mycobacteriales bacterium | reverse complement strand
GGGCGCACCCTCGCACGGGTGCACACCCCCGAGCTGCTCGCCGACGCCGAGTCGCGCGAGCTGGTCGGCGCGGAGGTCAAGGTCAGCACCGATGGTGCGAAGAACTCGGCGGCGTGGTGATCTGACGTGAACCGGGACGAGCTGGTCGACGTGATGCGGCGGGCGATGAAGCTGCGCGCCGACAACACGACCGACCTGGCCGCGGCCGAGCGCCTCGAGCCGGCCGCGCACTACACGGACGCGGACCGCGCCGCCCGCGAGCGAGCGCTGCTCCACGCCGCGCCGCAGCTCGTCGGTTATGAAAGCGAGCTGCCGAAGCCGGGGACCTACGTCGTCAAGGACGTGATGGGCACCCCGGTTCTGCTGACCCGGGCCAGGGACGGCAAGGTCCGCGCGTTCCACAACATCTGCCGGCATCGGCAGGCGCCGATCGCCACCGGCTGCGGCGCGGCACAACGGCTCGCCTGCCCGTACCACGCGTGGACGTACGACCTGACCGGCAAGGTGGTCGGCGTTCCGGGCGAGGCGGGCTTCTCCCCCCAACACGCGACGGACGCCAAACTGCCCGAGCTACCGGCGCAAACCTACGCGGGGTTCCTCTGGGTCGGCCTGGAGAGCGATCGCGAGCTCGACGTCGAGGGCCACCTCGGCGAGCTCGGACCACAGCTGGCCGCGTGGGACTTCGGCGCGTGGCACCCGGTCGGCGAGAAGCGGCTCGACGCGCGCATCGACTGGAAGCTCGCACTGGACACCTTCGCCGAGAACTACCACTTCGCGACCGTGCACACGACGACGTTCGCGACCGTCGCGCACAGCAACTGCACGGTCTTCGACTCCTTCGGCCGGCATCACCGCCTTGTCTTCCCGCTGCGCGCGATCGACGACGTGCGCGACGTCCCCGAGGACGAGTGGAACCCGATGGAACGCGTCGTGGTCATCTACGCCCTCTACCCGAACATCGTGTTGTCCGTGACTGCCGTCAACGGCGAGATCTTCCGCGTCTATCCCGGCGAGACCGCCGGGGCCTCGACGACGTACCACCAGAACGCCTGGCGCTTCCCGCTGGACACCGACGATGCCCGCGCCAGCGCCGAGGCTGTCTTCGAGTACGCCCACCACACCGTCCGTGACGAGGACTACGAGCTCGCCGCGAGGCTGCAGGCCAACCTCGAAACCGGCCTTTCACCGCACCTGGTCTTCGGGCGCAACGAGCCCGGCCTGCAACACCGCCACGCCGCCATCACCGAAGCCTTAGGAGAATCCCAGCCGTGAGCCTGACCCTCTTGCTCGACCTCGCGAACGGCATGGTGCCGGAACGCATCGCGGTCGGCTCTCGTGACGGCGGCATCACGTTCGCGGATCTCGATCGCAAGGCACGTAACGCCGCCACCCACCTGCAGAGCACGGGCGCAGGCACCCTCGCCTACGTCGGGTTGTCCGGACCGGCATTCCACGTCTCGCTGTTCGCGGCGGCGCATGCCGGGATTCCCGCTGCACCGCTGAACTACCGCTTGTCCGACGAGCAGCTCGCTGACCTGATCCGACAGCTCGACGCCCCGATGATCGTCGCCGACGAGGCGTATCTCTCCCACCTTCCGGCGGGCGTTCCGGTGATCACCACGGCCGACCTGCTCTCCCTGCCCGACGCCGAGCCGGAGTTCGTCGACGTCGACGATGAGTCCACAGCCGTCCTGCTGTTCACCAGCGGTACGACGAGCGCTCCGAAGGGCGTCATCCTGCGCCATTCCCACCTCGTCTCCTATGTCCTGCAGACGGTTGACCCCGGCTCGGCCGACGTAGCCGACGCCGCTTTGGTGTCAGTGCCGCCGTACCACGTCGCCGGGGTGGGCACGGTGCTCACGAACACCGCCGCCGGCCGTCGCGTCGTGCACCTCCCGGACTTCGCCGCGAGTGGCTGGCTCAGCACCGTGGTGGATGAGGGCATCACCAACGCGATGGTGGTGCCGACGATGCTGTCGCGAATCGTCGACCACCTCGAGGGCGCGCCGGCAGACGCGCCGACGCTTCGCTCGATCGCGTACGGCGGCGCTCGGGTCAGCCACCCGGTCCTCGCGGCAGCATTGAAGGCGTTCCCGGACACCGGTTTCGTCAACGCCTACGGGCTGACGGAGACATCGAGCACGATCGCGCTGCTCGACGCCGACGACCATCGCGCGGCGCTGACCAGCGACGACCCTGCGGTGCAGGCACGACTGTCGAGCGCCGGCAAGCTGATCCCCGGCATCGAAGCGCAGGTTCGCGCCGAGGACGGCACAGTCCTCGGCACCGGGGAAGCCGGTGAGCTCTTCGTCCGCGGTCCGCAGGTGTCCGGCGAGTACCTCTCGGGCAGTGCGGTCGACAGCGAGGGATGGTTCCCGACCCGTGACCGCGCTTGGATCGACGCCGACGGCTACCTGTTCATCGAGGGTCGTGCCGACGACACGATCATCCGCGGCGGCGAGAACATCGCGCCGGCCGAGGTGGAGGACGTGCTGGTCGAGCACCCCGACGTGCACGAGGTCGCCGTGGTCGGCGTACCGGACGACGAATGGGGCGAGTGCATCGTCGCGGTGGTCGTGGCGCATCGCGAGGTCGACCCCGAGGAGCTGCGCGCATTCGCCCGCAAGACGTTGCGCGGAAGCCGGACGCCGGACCGGGTGGTGTTCCGCGATGAGCTCCCGGTCACGCCGACCGGCAAGCTGCTGCGCCGCGTCCTCGTCGACGAGCTGACCGCCGACAGCTAGACCGATCCGGCGTGCGATGCTACGGCGCGTGCGGAGCGCTCTACGGGGGATTCGGCGGGCTCAGCGTTCCGCGCGCCTTGCCGTCTGGCGGCTGACGACGACGACCCGGCTTCGCGCCCGCGGCTGCCGCGCCCAGATCTCCATCGGCCGGCTCGTGGACTACGAGTCGCTTCCCGCGCTTAAGACACGCGGCGCCGGGAACGGCAGCGTGGTCATCACGATCGGCGACAAGGTCGAGCTCGGCAGCTATCTCATCCTGGACATTCACCTCGGACGTACGTCGACGCTGTCAATCGGTTCCGGGTCGATGTTCGAGCACGCCGACCGCCTACAGCTGTGGGGCGGCGTGATGGAGATCGGCGAAGGCGCGGAGATCCGGGACGACGCGCTGCTGAAAGCCTCGTCCAACGACGCCAAGCTCCGGCTCGGACGGCAGGTGCGGATCGGCAAGGGCACGGCGGTGCACTGTCACGAGTCGGTCGAGCTCGGGGATCGGGTCACCCTCGCCGAACGGGTCACCGTCGTGGACACCTTCCACGACGTCGACGGCAGCGATGAGTGGACGATGAACCAGCCGATCGGCATCGGCCCGGTCCGGATCGAGAGCAACGTGCTGGTCCACAGCGGGGCCGTCGTCGTACACGGCACGACGCTGGGCAGAAACGCCGTCGTGGCCGCCAACGCGCTGGTCGGAACCGGTAGCTACCCACCGGGAGTCGTGCTGCTCGGTAACCCCGCTCGAGCCGTCCGCAAGCTTGCGAAGGCGGAAGATGGATAGCCACCACTACGACCCGCGGGTCCACTACGACTTCGTCACCGACGCCTGGTCACTGCTGCTCGGCGAGGACCTGCACTACGGCGTGTTCGAGTCGGCGACCGAACCACTGAGCACGGCGACCGCCCGACTCACGAGCCGGATGATCGAGGCCGCCCGGCTCGAGGCCGGCGCCGAGGTTCTCGATGTCGGGTGCGGAACCGGCCACGCCGCGTGCCAGCTCGCCGCGGATCACGGCGTCACGGTGCTCGGCATCACCCCGAGCGCTGTCGGCATCGAGCGCGCGACCGCTCGCGCGAGGGCGAACGGCCTCTCCGACCGGGTCCGGTTCGAGGCCCGCGACGGGATGGACAACGGCCTGCCCGACAACAGCTTCGACCGGGTATGGGTGCTCGAGTCGTCGCACCTGATGCCGCATCGCGATCGGCTGATCGCCGAGTGTGCGCGCGTCCTGAAGCCGGGCGGCCGGATCGCGCTGTGCGATCTCATGCTGATGCGACCGATGCCGTTCATGGAGGTCCGCCGGCTGCACAAGCCGCTCGCCGTGCTGCGGGAGGCCTTCGGCGGCGCGAGGCTGGACACCCGCGCCGAGTACGAGCGGCTGTTCGCCGAGAACGGCATCGAGGTCGATACGACGATCGATCTCACCGAGGCGACGCGGCCGACGTTCGTGCATTGGCGGCAGAACGCGAAGACCTACGAGAAGGAAGTCCGCGCCCAGATCGGGCAAAGCGGCCTCGACGCGTTCGTCGCGTCCTGCGACATCCTCGACGGGTTCTGGGGGGACGGAACCAGCGGCTACGGACTGGTCGCGGGAGCGCTTCGCTCCTAGGCGGTCAGGCCGCCGTCGACCGTCAGCACCTGACCGGTGATGAAGTCCGCCGCGGGCGAGGCCAGGAACTGCACCGCCGCGGCGACGTCCGCCGGGTCGGCGAGGCGGCCGAGCGGGGTGCGGCGCACGATCTGGGCGAGGTCGTCGGCGGTGAGGCCGTGCGACATCTCCGTCGCGACGTAGCCCGGCGCGACCGAGTTCACGGTGATGCCGCGCGAGCCGAGCTCACGGGCGAGGGCGCGGGTCATGCCGTCGAGCGCTGCCTTGGTGGCGCTGTACGGCGCCAGCCCGCGATAGCCGGACTGCCCCACCACCGAGGAGATGTTGATGATCCGGCCGGCACCTTGCCGCAACATCCGGCGTACCACGGCCTTCGTCACGGTGAGCGTCCCGCGCAGGTTGAGGTCGATGACCTGGTCGACATCCTCGTCGGTCATCGTCGCGAGGACCCCGTCGTTCGCCACCCCGGCGTTGTTGACCAGAACATCGATCCGGCTGTGCGCAGCGACGACGTCTCGGACGAAGTCGCGCACCTCATCACGCTGCGACAGGTCGACGGCGCGGAAGAGGAACCGCTCCGGCGCCTGGGACTCCCAGTTGTCCACGAGCTCCGAACGGCTTCGGCTGCACGTGCTGACCGTGTCGCCCGACGCGAGGAACGACTCGACGATTCCCGCGCCCAGCCCTCGGCTGCCACCGGTGATCAGG
The DNA here is from genome assembly GCA_035545175.1 of Mycobacteriales bacterium. Classification (GTDB taxonomy): domain Bacteria; phylum Actinomycetota; class Actinomycetes; order JAFAQI01; family JAFAQI01; genus DASZTV01. The sequence goes on along the minus strand of DASZYY010000077.1, from coordinate 6,529 downwards.
ACCGAACGACCACTCATTCGACTCCCCCATCGCCGGTACGCCGGACCTTGTTGTTCGCGATGTTCAGCTCCTCGACAATCCGAATCCGTCGCGGCCGCTGCGCCGGCGGCAACGAGGCCGTCGCCGTGCGGATCGCGGACTTCAGCTCATCCTCGTCGATCCCCTCGGCGCCGACGACGTCGACCGCGACGATGCTGCCGGTCACCGGGTTCGGGTGGCCGAACACCGCGGCCGCCACGACGCCCGGCACGGCCGCGACCATCGCCTCGATCGGCAGCGGGTAGACCTTTACGCCACCCACGTTGATCACCTCGGTGGTGCGGCCGACGAACCGGATGCGGTCGCCCTCGACCGCGACGAGGTCTCCGGTCGAGTGCCAGCCTTCGTCGCGGTCTTCCGAGCCGTGATAGCCCTGCATGCCCACTGTCGACCGAGCCTGCAGCTCGCCGTCGACGATGCGGAAGTGGACCGGCGCTTCGGCAGGCCGATCCAGCACGGACAGCGGCAATCCGGCCCGGCCGTCCGTGACGGACACGCTCGAACCGAACTCCGAGGAGGCGTAGACCTGGGAGATCTGCGCGTCGGGGAACAGCCGTCGCAAGCCGTCGAGCAGCTCGTCACTGACGGCCTCACCGCCAATGGTGATCTGCTGGAGCGCGGGCACGCCGCCCGCCGGATCACCCGACAGCAGCTGGAGCAGGAACCGCCAGAAGGTCGGCGTCGCGCTGATGTGCGTCACGCCGTGGGCCTGGATCGCAGCGAGCGCGTGACGCGGCTGCGGCGAGTCCGGCACGACCAGCGTGTCGCCGGTGCCGAGCACGTGCAGCATGACCTGCAGGCCGGCGTACTGGTTGAGGTTGTAGGCCAGCAGCCACCGGCGCGAGCCGCCGCGACGATCAGGGTGCGCCGCGGCGAGCAGCCGCGACCAGCGATGGCGGGTGCCCTTCGGCCGGCCGGTCGTGCCCGACGTCAGGATCAGCACCGGGTCCTCGGTCGCGCCGCCGAGCTCGCTTGCCGGCTGCTCGAGGGAGGCAACGGTGCGCGCCGGCGCGAGGCCGGTGTCAGGCTCGCTCACCAGGACCGTGGTGTGTCCGAACTCGGTCGCCAGCAACTCGCTGTTGGAAAGGTCGCACCGCGGATAAACGCACGGCTCGGCACCGATCGCGGATGCGGCAACCAGCGCCACGATCGTGTCCACCGGCGTCGCGCAGGCGACGCCGAACCGGTCGATGCCGGCGGCTGCCAGCCCGGCTGCAACAGCCCGGGCACGGGTCGCGACGTCGGCGTAGGTCAGCGAGCGCTCGGCGGTGACCAACAGCTCGCGGTCGGGCTCGGCCACGACCACTGCGTCGATCAGCTCGAGCAGCACCTCAGGCGTAGAAGCCGACGAGCTCGCCGACGGTCTGGGGCACGATGCCCTGCGAATAGGGATCGCTGCCGAACTCGTCCTCGAGCAGGACCGAAAGCTCCGCGATCTCCAGCGAGTCCATCTCGAGGTCGTCGTAGATCGCGGTCTCAGCGCTGATCTTGGGCGGCTCGGCATCTCCTTCGCGCCGGCTCAGCAGGTCAGCGATGGCACGGAACACCGTCTCCTCCGCAGCGGGCAACGTCACTCCGATCGAACGCGGTTAAGGGCGGTGAACTGGCTCGGCAGATAGTACGACGCGAGCGCCTCGCAGCGGCTAGCGTCGCTGCCGTGAGCTGCCTGCCTACGGCGAACTCGCACGCCACGGCCGTGCTCTCAGCCGTACTTCAGGCGTCGGCAGGCCTCGACGTTGCTGAAGCGCTGGTCGTCGAGTCGCTCGGGTACTCAACGCTGCAGGCCGGCCCGGAACACCTGCGGTGGCTGGCGGCCCGGCCGGCCCGGCCGCGGCTCATCTCCCCCGAGCCGGTCACGGTGAGCCGGGAGGGGGACCTGCTGCGCGTCCGGCTGAACCGCCCGGAGCGGCGCAACGCGATCGATGCCGCAACGCGCGATGCACTGCTCGACGCGTTCGCCGTCGCCGACGCCGATCCTGACGTCCACGTCGAGTGGAGCGGCGCCGGTCCGTCGTTCTGCAGTGGCGGCGACCTCGACGAGTTCGGCACTCTTGCCGACCCCGCCAGCGCCCACATCATCCGCACGACACGAAGCCTTGCTGCGGCGGTCCACCGGCTTCGCGACCGGATGACCGTGCGGGTTCACGGCCGGTGCGCGGGCGCCGGAGTCGAGCTCCCGGCCTTCGCCGGTCACGTCATCGCTGACCCCGACACGACGTTCCTGCTGCCGGAGCTCGCCATGGGACTGATCCCGGGCGCCGGCGGGACGGTGAGCCTGCCGAGAAGGATCGGGGCAAAGCGCACGGAATGCCTCGCCGTGTCCGGCGAGCCGATCGATGCCCAGACAGCACTCGAGTGGGGTCTGGTCGATGAGCTGGGCTGACGCCGCGGACCCGGCGGCCGCGTATGCCCGGATGCTCCTGGCGCGGCACGGAATAGCGGCCGACGTCCGTCCGGCCGAACGGCCGCGCACCCCGGCCGCCGACTGGGCAGAGTCCGGCGCGATGGCTCTCACCGGCTCCGCCGAGGGGCCGCCTCGGCTCGTCGAGGGAGCTCCGGCCACCACCGTCCGAGGCGCCCTGCTCGCCCTCGGCGGACTCGCCCGGGTCGCCGGCCTCGACGCATCCTCGCTGCCCGACGCGCGGGTGCTGTCCGAGCGGGCGGCATACATGGGCCTCGCCCCCCGGGGAGCCGTCTCGGCCGGCGGCGCGACGCGACTGCTCGACGCCGCTGACGGTCAGCTGGCAATCACCCTGTCCCGCGACGACGACGTCGCGGCGTTACCCGCACTGACCGGACGAGACGCCGGCGGCGAGGATCCCTGGGCGACACTCGCGGACTGGGTCGCCGGCACCAGCACCGCCGACGTCGTCGAACGCGCCGGCCTGCTCGGTCTTGCCGCCGGCAGCGTCGATGCCACCGTTCCGGCGGTTTCGGAGCCTGCGACCCCGACGCTCGTCTCGCCCGCCCCGCTCGCGGCACCGCCGCTCATCGTCGACCTGTCGGCATTGTGGGCTGGACCGCTGTGCGGGCACCTCCTCGGCCTGCTCGGCGCACAGGTCGTCACTGTCGAAAGCACCCACCGACCTGATCCCACGCGCCACGTCGCGCCGGAGTTCCACCGGCTGCTCCGCGGGACCAGGCAGCCGATCCGGCTGGACCTCGAGGCCGCCGATGGACTCGCCCGGCTCAAGGAGCTGGTCAGCCGCGCGGACGTCGTCATCGAGTCGACTCGGCCGCGGGCGCTTCATCAGCTCGGCGTTTACCCGGCGGAGGTCGTTGCCGCCGCCAAGGGCTGCACCTGGGTCTCGATCACCGGATACGGACGCGCACACAACCGCGTCGGGTACGGCGACGATGTGGCTGCGGCAGCCGGCCTCCTCGGCACGGCGGCCGGCTACCCGGGGCCGGTGTTCGCGGGTGACGCAATCGCTGATCCCCTCACCGGGACCCACGCTGCCGTCGCCGCCCTCGCTGGCGTGCTGGTCGGCCAGTCGGCCGTCGTCGACGTCGCGATGTACGACGTCGCACGGGCGGCACGCACGCCACTGCCGGACGCTGCGGTAGTCCGACGCAACGACACCTGGTACGTCGACGACGGGCGCGAGCTCGTGGCCGTGCGTGCCCCTGCGGTCCGGCCCGCCGCGTGACGATCATTCGCGACGTCGAGGTCGAGGGCCGCCGCGTCAATGTCCGCTTCGACCGCGAGATGGTGCGCCAGCTCTCGCCGCACCCGCTGACCCCGCTTCGCAACGAGGAGGTCGTCGACGGCCGGGGTGGGGCGCTGCTTCCCGGGCTGCACGACCATCACATCCACCTGCTGGCGACCGCCCGCGCGCAGACCTCCGTCGACGTGTCCAACGGTCTCGAACCGCTTGCTGCCGCCCGCGGCGCCGGATGGATCAGGGCGATCGGCGGAGCCGACGACCTCGACGCCGCCGCGCTCGATCGGGTCGTCGCCGGGCGACCGGTTCGCGTGCAGCATCACAGCGGGGCGATGTGGGTGCTCAACTCCGCCGGCCTCCATGCCGTCGGGGCGAGCGCCGCCACCGAGGAGGGCATCGAGCGGCACCCGGACGGCAGCCCGACCGGGCGGCTGTGGCGCCTCGACAACTGGCTCGGTGCCCGAATCGACGACGAGACTCCGGACCTCGCCGCGCTGGGCCGGCAGCTGTCGGCGTACGGCGTGACCGGAGTCACGGACGCGACGCCCCGCCTCGGCGCCGGCGCGATCCAGATCTTCGCCGGCACCGCCTTGCAACAGCGGATCCAGTTCCTCGCTGACGACGCGCCACCGTTCGGCATCAAAGGCCCTCGGAAGATCGTGATCGAGGACCACGAGCTGCCGGCCTACGACGAGCTTCGGGAGGAGGTGGCCGACGCGCGAGTGCTCGGGCGGGCGATCGCGGTCCACTGCGTGACCCGGGAGGCCCTGCTGCTGGTCCTCGCCGTGCTCGACGAGATCGGCTCACTTCCCGGCGACCGGATCGAGCACGCGGCGGTCGCCGACGCCGAGACCATCGCACGGATCGCCCGACTTCGGATCGCGGTCGTGACACAGCCGGGCTTCATCCTCAGCCGCGGCGACCGGTACCTGCGTGAGGTCGCTGCCAACGACCTCGTGGACCTGTACCGCTACGAGTCGTTCCAGGCTGCGGGAGTCGCCGTCGTACCGAGCAGCGACGCGCCCTACGGGCCGGTGGACCCGTGGACCGTGATGCGAGCCGCGCGGGATCGGCGCAGCGCCGGCGGATCACGAGTGAACGCGAAGGAGTGGGTCAGCGCGAAGATGGTGCTGGGCGGCTACCTGCGTCCGCTCGAGTCGTTGCACGCACGCCCCCGCAAGGTGCGCGCCGGTGAGCCGTCCGACCTCGTACTGCTGCGGTTGCCGCTCGCCGACGCGCTCGACGACCCGCGGGCCGAGCTGGTGGCCCGCACCTGGCACGCCGCGCAACGGCGCCAACTACCGACAGGTAGCTGAGATACTGCCTACAGGTAGCTGATGCCCTCGCCGGCGCCCTGCAGCTCAGCCGGCTCACCGACGAAGGTCACGCACCCCTTCGCCATCACGTAGCAGATGTCCGCCATCCGCAACGCGTAGCTGAGGTACTGCTCCACCAGGACGATCGTCGTCCCGTCGGACTTCAGCTGCTCGACGGCGTCGTACAGCATCTGGACTATCAGCGGCGCCAGGCCGGCGGAGATCTCGTCCATCAGCAGAACCTTCGGGTTGCCGAGGAACGCGCGGCTCATTGCGAGCATCTGCTGCTCGCCGCCGGACAGGGTCCCCGAACGCTGCTTGATGCGACCCCCGAGCGCCGGGAACATGTCGTGCACTCGGGCGAGCTGTCGCTTTCGCCACGCCGCGTCGACCCCTTGCGCCGACTCCGCCGCTAGCTCGAGGTTCTCGCCGACGGTCAGACCCGGGAAGATGCCACGGCCCTCGGGGATGATCGTGAGCCCCCGGCTGGCCCGGTGGTACGACGACAACCCGTCGATCCGCTCACCGAACAACCGGATCGCCCCGCCGGTCGAGCGCACCGTCCCGGTGAGTGCACCGAGCGTGCTGGTCTTGCCGGCACCGTTGGGACCGAGCAGCGCAACCACGGCACCTTCCGGCACCGCCATCGACAGGTCGTGAATCACCGTCACCTTGCCGTAGCCGGCGTTGAGGTCCTCGACGTCGAGCGCGATGCTCACGGGGCCCCCACGGAATCGTGGAGCGCAGCGGAGCGATTTCGTGAGGAGTTGCTCATCAGGCCTCCACCGCCTCGGTGCCGAGGTACGCCGCACGCACCGCGGGGTTCGCGCGGACCTCGGCCGGCGTCCCGGCAGCGATCATCGCGCCGAAGTCGAGCACGTAGATCTGCTTCGACAGCTTCATGACGAGCTCGATGTCGTGCTCCACCAGGAGGATGGTGAGCCCGAGGTCGGCCAGCGACGTCAGCACTTCGTGAAGCCGGTCGGTCTCGGGTCCGGACAGCCCGCTCGCCGGCTCGTCGAGCAGCAGGACCTGCGGGTCGGTGCAGAGCGCGCGAGCAAGCTCGACCAGCCGCGACAAGCCGGTCGGCAACGAGCCGGCTGGCCGGTCGGCCAGGTCGGCGATCCCGACCAGATCCATCGCCTCGCGCACCTGACGGATCACATCCGGGTTGTCGGGGTGACGCAGCGAGAACAGGTCACGCCAGATCCGGTTCGTCGAGCGTCCCTCGACCGCGACCTGGAGGTTCTCGGCGACCGAGAGCCCGGAGAACAGCTCGAGGATCTGGAAGGTTCGCGCCATCCCGGCCCGGGCCCGCTTGTCCGGCGACATCCCACGCAGGCTTCGGCCGTCCAGGTACGTCTCACCCTGTTCGGGCGCGAGGATGCCGCTGATCGCGTGGAACAAGGTGGTCTTGCCGGCTCCGTTGGGGCCGATCAGCGAGGTGACCTGGCCGGGCTGCGCCACGAGGCTCGCACCGTTGACCGCGACGAACCCGCCGAAGCGCAC
>DASZYY010000076.1:0-5901 GCA_035545175.1 Mycobacteriales bacterium | reverse complement strand
GTGAGCGCGCCGAGCGCGTTGATGTAGTCCTCGGAGTTGACGAGCTTCCAGAGCTTCTCGGCGCCGCGGCGGGCGAGGGTGTGCTCCTCCTGGACCGAGCCGCGCAGCCGGACGACGTCCTCAGCGCTGTAGTTGCGCTTGACACCCTTCCAGCGGGGGTTGGTCTCCCAGTCCTTGGCAAGGGCTGCGGCTTGCTCGGTGATGCTCGTGCTCACGGATTGCTCCTCGGTTGTCGTCATTGACAGATGAGTGAACTTCCTACGGTGTTCACACTATGCCGGATGAGTACTGGCGAGTAATGACGTGTCGTGCCAGAAGAATCGCAAAAATTCTGCTAGCGTGAAGAACGTGGCCGATGTCGCTGGTGCTCGCGCTCCCGGTGGCGTCGACGCTGTCACGCTCGGCCAGCGGATCCGTCACTTGCGTCGCAGCCGCAACATGACGCTGGCGGACCTGGCGGCGAAGGTGGGATCGGCAAGCTCGGCACTGTCGACGATCGAGAACGGGCGGCGTGAGCCGAGGCTGTCGCTGCTGCAGGCGATCGCGGGCGCACTCGACGTGACTGTCGAGGACTTGCTGCGCACCGAGCCTCCATCCCGCCGAGCCGCGCTGGAGATCGCTCTGGAGCATGCCCAGCGGGAGCCGTCGTACGCGTCGCTCGGTCTGCCGCCGCTGCGGCCCAGCCCGCGGATCCCGACCGACGTCCTCGAGCACGTCGTCGCCCTGCACGAGGAGCTGCACCGTCGCGACGACCGGTTCGCTGCGACCCCGGAAGCCGCGCGAGCCGCCAACGTGGCCTTGCGCAAGCACATGCGCAGCGTCGACAACTACTTCCCGGAGATCGAACAAGCGGCGACGGCGGCGCTCAGTGCCGTGGGCTACGCCGGTGGCGCGGTGCCCCAGCGCCTCATCACCGAGCTGGCCAGCCACTTCGGGTTCACACTGCACAACGTCACCGACCTGCCGGAGTCGACGCGCTCTGTGACGGACCTGATGAACCGGCGGATCTACGTGCCGCAGCAGCCGGCCGGGCATGACCCCCGGTACGTCGTCCTGCAAACACTGGGCCACTTCGCCCTCGGCCACGCCGACCCGATCGACTTCGCGGACTTCCTGCGCCAACGCGTCGAGGCCAACTACTTCGCTGCCGCCGCGCTCGTGCCCGAGTCCGCAGCCGTTGCGTTCCTCGAAGACGCCAAGCGCGCGCACGCGATCGACATGGAAGACCTGCGCGACGTCTTCGCCGTCTCGCACGAGACCGCGGCGCACCGCTTCACCAACCTCGCGACCCACCACCTCGGTCTCCCGGTGCACTTCACCCGCACCGACAGCAGCGGCACGATCTACAAGGCTTACGAGAACGACGGACTCGCCTATCCGACCGACGCGACAGGTGCGATCGAAGGACAACGCGCCTGCCGGCAGTACTCGTCGCGTCGCGTGTACCAGGCGCCGGAGCGTTATGGAACCTACGCGCAGTACACCGACACCCCGAATGGCACGTTCTTCTGTACCGCGCATGTGCAGCCGTCGCCCAGCGGTGAGTTCGCGGTCACGGTGGGCGTGCCGTTCCAGCACGCCAAGTGGTTCCGTGCCTCCGGCACGCAGCATCGCGCCAAGTCGACCTGTCCGGCGCCGAGCTGCTGCCGGCGTCCACCCGCCGAGCTCGAGGGCCGCTGGGGCGGCCAGGCCTGGCCGTCAGCCCGCGCGCACAGCCACCTGCTCGCCGGGGCGCTACCGCAAGGAACCTTTCCCGGCGTGGACACCAGCGAGGTCTACGCCTTCCTCGACCGCCACGCCCCCGCCGCCGACTAAGGCCCGTGTCGCGCGCTCGCTCGCATGTGACATCGGTGTTGTGACAAGCCGCACCTATGTGACATAGGTGTCGTAATTCACGACACCTATGTCACATGCGAGTCGCGATCAACGACACCTATGTCACATGCGAGTTGCGCGTCAGACCAGGCTGTCGCGCCAGGCTCTCGCCAAGGCGGCGTACTCGCCTGTTCCCTCAGCCAATAGCTCCGCCGGGGTTCCGTCCTCGACGATGCGGCCATCTGCCATCACCAGGACGCGGTCGGCGATGCCGACGGTGGACAGCCGGTGGGCGATGATCAGTGCCGTCCGGTCGACCAGGACGGTCTGCAACGCGCGCTGCACCAACCGCTCGGTCGGAGCGTCCAGTGACGAGCTCGCCTCGTCGAGGATCAGGACCGCCGGATCCGCCAGCAGCGCCCGCGCGAACGCGATCAGCTGCCGCTGACCGGCTGACAGCCGCGAGCCGTTCTTCCCGACTCCTTCGTCGTAGCCGTTGCGCAGGTGAGCGACGACGACGTCGAGGCCCACCGCCTGGGCGACGGCCTCGATCTCCGCGCGCGTGGCATCCGGTTTGCCGAACGCGATGTTCTCCGCGACCGACCCCGTGAACAGGAACGACTCCTGCGTGACCATCGCGACCGCTCTGCGCAGATCGGTCTCGGACAGGTCGGGTAGCGCGAAGCCGTCGATGCTCACCGAGCCCTCGACCGGGTCGTAGAACCGCGCGAGCAGACGAGCCACGGTGCTCTTGCCGGCTCCGGTGTCACCGAGCAGCGCGACCGTCTGCCCGGCCGGGATCGACAGCGTCAGGTCGTGCAGCACCTCTCGCCCGGTGCGGTAACCGAAGGACACGTGGTCCATCTCGACGGCGCCGCGGAACAGCTCCGACGTCGACCGCAGTGAGGTCCCCACCAGCGCCACCGCAGGCTGCTCATCGAGGACACCGGCCAGCTTCTCGACGCCGGACGCCGCAGCCTGGAAGGCGTCGTAGAACTGGCTGACCTCCGCCATCGGCTCGAAGAACTGCCGCAGGTACAGCACGAACGACGCGAGCACGCCGACACCCATGTGTCCGTGGATCACCCGGTCGCCGCCGTACAGCAGAACACCGGCCGTCGTCAGGTTGCCGACCACCTGAATGCCCGGCCAGTAGACCGACAGCAGCTGGAACGAGTCGCGCGTCGTACGGCGGTAACGGTCGTCCAGGCCGCGGAAGATCTCGTCGTTGCGCGGCTCACGCCGGAACGCCTGCACCGCACGGATGCCGCGCAGCGACTCGGTGAAGTGCACGATCACGAGGGCGATGGCATCGCGGGTCCGCCGGTAGGCCACCGTCGATCGGCGCTGATACCAGCGTGAGAGGAAGAACAGCGGGACCAGCGACGCGAGCGACACCAGCGCGAGTGGCCAGTCGAGGACGAGCAGGATGACGGTGACGGAGACGATCGTCAGCGAAGCCGTGACGAGGGTGTCGAGGCCGGCTTCGAGCAGAGCGTTGATCGCGTCGAAGTCGGACGTCAGCCGACTGATCATCCGGCCCGACGTGTAGCGCTCGTGGAAGGACAGGCTGAGCTCCTGGAAGTGCACGAACGCGCGACGACGCAGCTCGATCACCGCGTCCTGCCCGATCCGTCCGGAGCCGAGCAGGAAGATCCGCGTCAGCATGGCCTGGATCACCGCACAGCAGACGATGGCGGCGAAGACCGCGATCACCGTGCCGTCGTGGCCTGCGCGCGCGTGCGCGAGACCACGATCGATGCCGTAGCCGACGAGTGCCGGGATCGCCATCTGTGCGGCAGTCGCCAGCACGATCGCGACGGCGACGACCCGCACCGAGCGCTTGTGCGGGCGGAGCAGGTCGGCCAGCAGCCCGCGGGTACGCCGGCGCAGGAGCGCCGAGATCGAGCCCGGCATCTCCTCGTCGTCCTCCGCCTTGACGCCGCGCCATCGGTCGAGGTCGTCGTCGGCGAGCAGCTCGGTCACGCCGCCCACCCCGCATCCACCGACAGGATGCGGGCATAGCTCGGCAGCCCCATCAGCTCGGAATGAGTGCCGATCGCAACCAGCGTGCCGTTCTCGAGCAGCGCAACGCGATCGGCAAGCGCGACCGTCGACGGACGGTGTACGACGAGCAGCGCAGTCGTGTCGACCAGGACCGCGGCGAGCGCTTCTTCCACGAGTGCCTCGGTGTGCACGTCGAGAGCCGAAAGAGGGTCATCGAGGACGAGCACCGACGGGCGGGCGACCACCGCTCGGGCGAGCGCGAGGCGCTGCCGCTGCCCGCCGGACAGCGACATGCCTTCCTCGCCGATGCGGGTGTCGAGGCCCCAGGGCAGCTCGTGGACGAAGCCCGCCTGCGCAATCGCGAGCGCAGCCTCGATGTCGGCGTCCGATGCGTCCGGCCGGCCGAGCAGGACGTTCTCGCGGACGCTCATCGAGAACAGTGCGGGGTCCTCGAAGACCGTCGCGATCTGTTGCCGCAACGACTCCAGCGTCACGTCACGAACGTCGTGGCCGTCCAGGGTGATCCGGCCGGCGGTCACGTCGTACAGCCGTGACGGCAGCGCGGCCATCGTCGTCTTGCCCGACCCGGTCGCACCCACGATCGCGACCGTCTCGCCCGGCTGCAGGTCGAGGGTCAGATCGTGGAGCTGGTCGGTGTCGGCGTCATCGAACCGAAAGCCGGCAGCCTCGAATCGCAGGTGCCCGCGCGATGTGTGCAGCGAAACGGCGTGTGGCCGGTCCGCGATCGCCGGCTCGGTGTCCAGCACCTCGATGACGCGCACCGCCGCGGTGGCTGCCTCCTCGGCCATCGAGAGGATCCAGCCGATGTCGATGACCGGCCACTGCAGCAGAACGAGCAAGGTGACAAAGGCCACCAGCGCACCGAGCGTCATCGAGCCGTGCGCCACGGCAACCACCCCGACGAGGATGACGATCGCCATCGTGAGGCTCGGGATCATCTGCAGCAGCGACCAGAAGACCGCGACGAACCCGACCATCTCGAGCTGCGAGGCACGTACCAGCTCGGCCGACTCGATGTATCGCGCGCTCAGCCATGGCGCGCGACCGAAGGCCTTCGTCACCCGGATGCCGGTCGCCGCCTCCTCCGCGAGCGTCGCGAGGTCGCCCTGCTGGTCCTGCAGCCGGCGCGAGACGACGGCATACCGAGCCCCGAAGCGCCGCGCAACGACGATGACCGGCACCGTCGACGCGGCCACCACGATGCCGAGCGGCCAGTACGTGACGATCAGCAACGTGAGCACGGCGAGGTACTGCATCGAGTTGACGACCAGGTAGATGGCGCCGAAGCCGAAGAACCGCCGGATCGTCGACAGGTCGCTCGTCGCACGCGAGAGCAGCTGGCCGGTTCCCCATCGATCGTGGAAGCCAACCGCCAGCCGCTGGAGGTGGGCGTACACGTCGTCGCGGATGTTCCGCTCGACGGTGAGGACCGCGTCCCACTGCAGCTCGCGGCGTACGACGATGAAGCCGGCTTCGAGGATGCCGAGGCCGAGTACAGCGAGGAACATCGGAATCAGCGCCGGGCTGTCATGGCGCTTGATCGGGCCATTGACGATGGCCTCGATGACCAGCGGCACGAAGGTGCTCGCCGCCACTCCCAGGAGCGCAGCGACAAAGCTCGCCGCGACCTTGACGCGCCACGGCCGGATGTATTGGCCGAGCCGCCAGAGGGCGACGAAGCGGTTGCGCTGCGATCCGGCGGGGTCTCCGCCGATCTCAGCCATATCGACGACCGTACCCAGGCCGGTCAACCCGATTACTCGGCGCGAGCAGATCGGAGCACGGCCCGCTACCGGCCCTTGAACGCCGCCTTGCCAGGGCCGTTCTCGACGAACGAGGTCATGCCGATCGTGCGGTCCTCGGTGGCGAACAGCGCCGCGAACTGCTGCCGCTCGATCTCGAGGCCGGTCGCCAAGTCCAGCTCACCCCCGAAGTCGATGGCCTCCTTGGCAGCCCGAAGTGCGAGGGCCGCTGCGTTGGTGAACTGCGAAGCCCACCGGACCGCCGCGTCGTACACCTGCTCGGCCGGCACGACCTCGTCCACCAGACCGATCTGCA
>DASZYY010000075.1:0-24931 GCA_035545175.1 Mycobacteriales bacterium | reverse complement strand
CGGCGCCGTAACCGCCGACTCCTTACCCGACCGGAGCAATTCGCCCGGTAGGCTCAACGAGCCGGGCGATTAGCTCAGTTGGTCAGAGCGCTCGCCTCACACGCGAGAGGTCACTGGTTCAAGTCCAGTATCGCCCACTCTCCATCCCGGCTCTTTGTAGCCGTCTAGGCCTGAGTGCCCGATTCGGCGGCGGCCTGCGGCTGCCAAGTAATCTCGCGCTCGTGCCTGAGATCACCGTGACCGTCGACGGATCGAGCGTTGTCGTCGAGGCCGGGACGACGGCCGGTGCGCTGTTCCGCAGCGCCGAGCTCGATGCGGTTGTCGCCCGTGATGGGTCGGGCACGCTGCGGGACCTGTCGTGGAAGCCGGAGGACGGCGACGTCCTCGAACCGGTGCCGATAAACTCGCCGGAGGGGCTGGCCGTGCTGCGGCATTCCAGCGCGCATGTTCTGGCGCAGGCGGTGCAGGACCTCTTCCCGGAGGCGAAGCTCGGGATCGGACCGCCCATCGAGAACGGCTACTACTACGACTTCGACGTCGACACGCCGTTCACACCTGACGACCTCGAACGCCTCGAGGCGCGGATGAAGAAGATCGTCAAGGACAGCCAGACCTTCACGCGCCGCGTGGTCAGCGACGACGAGGCGCGCGCCGAGCTGGCGAACGAGCCGTACAAGCTCGAGCTGATCGGGCTCAAGGGCGCCGCGGCCGAGGCGGCCGAGGGCGCGTCGATGGAGGTCGGCGCCGGAGAGCTGACCATCTACGACAACCTGCGCCGCGACGGTGAGCTGGCGTGGAAGGACCTTTGCCGCGGGCCGCACCTGCCGAGCACCCGGCTGATCCCGACCATCAAGCTGATGCGCTCCGCCGCGGCGTACTGGCGGGGCGACGAGAAGAACCCGCAGCTCCAGCGGATCTACGGGACTGCCTGGGCCTCGCAGGAGGACCTCGACCACTACCTCCACACGCTCGAAGAGGCCGAACGCCGCGACCACCGGCGGCTCGGCGCCGAGCTCGACCTGTTCTCCTTCCCGGACGAGATCGGGTCCGGCCTCGCCGTGTTCCACCCCAAGGGCGGCATCGTCCGACGCGTCATGGAGGACTACTCGCGCCGCAAGCACGAGGCCGCCGGCTACTCCTTCGTGAACACCCCGCACTTGTCGAAGGGCGGGCTGTTCGAGACCTCAGGTCATCTGCCGTACTACGCCGACACGATGTTCCCGCCGATGCAGTTCGAGGGTGTCGACTACTACCCGAAGGCCATGAACTGCCCGATGCACAACCTGATCTTCCGGGCGCGTGGCCGGTCGTACCGGGAGCTGCCGCTGCGACTGTTCGAGTTCGGAACGGTCTACCGCTACGAGAAGTCAGGCGTCGTCCACGGCCTGACCCGGGTCCGCGGCATGACGCAGGACGACTCGCACATCTACTGCACCAAGGAGCAGATGCCGGGCGAGCTGACCGCGCTGCTCGAGTTCGTTCTCGACCTGCTGCGCGACTTCGGGCTCTCCGACTTCTACCTCGAGCTCTCGACCCGTGATGACTCCGACAAGTTCATCGGCGCGGACGAGGACTGGGCGGAGGCGACCGCCGCGCTCGAGCGCGCGGCTGCGGAGTCCGGGCTCGAGCTCGTGCCCGATCCCGGCGGCGCCGCGTTCTACGGCCCGAAGATCTCAGTGCAGGCGCGTGACGCCATCGGCCGGACCTGGCAGATGTCGACCATCCAGGTCGACTTCAACCAGCCGGCACGCTTCGAGCTGGAGTACCAGGGCGATGACGGGCTGCGTCATCAGCCGGTGATGATCCACCGCGCGTTGTTCGGATCGATCGAGCGCTTCTTTGGCGTGCTCACCGAGCACTATGCCGGCGCGTTCCCGGCGTGGCTGTCGCCGGTCCAGGTCGTCGGCATCCCGATCCGTTCGGACAACATCGCCTACCTCGACGGCGTGATCGAACGACTTCGCGCTGCCGGCGTCCGCGCCGAGGTCGACTACAGCGACGACCGGATGCAGAAGAAGATCCTGCACGCCCAGCAGCAGAAGGTCCCGTTCATGCTCGTCGCCGGCCAGCGCGACGAGGAAGAAAGTGCGGTGTCGATTCGCTATCGCAACGGCGTCGAGCGCCGCGGCGTGCCGATCGATGAGGCAATCCTCGAGATCACCCGCAACATCGAGTCGCGGCAGATCGAGCCGGACGCGCTGAACCCGGACGAAGCTGCCGAATGACGTCGGGAACCGGACCCGAGCTCGAGTACCAGCCGGGCGCGGGAATGCACGACGCCTGGCAGCGGATCTGGATGCCGGAGCGTCTTGCCTACATCCAGGGTGCGGGCAAGAGCGACGAGTGCCCGTTCTGCACGATCCCGTCACACTCCGACGACGACGGTCTGATCGTCCATCGCGGCGAGCTGGCGTACGTCGTGCTGAACCTCTACCCCTACAACTCCGGTCATCTGATGGCGGTGCCCTACCGCCACGTCGCCGACTACCCGGAGCTGACCGATGCCGAGGTCGCCGAAGTCGCGGTACTGACCCAGGCAGCGATGCGGACCCTGCGCAAGGCGAGCGGCGCGCAGGGCTTCAACCTCGGCATGAACCAGGGCGTGGTCGCCGGTGCCGGCATCGCCGAGCATCTGCACCAGCACGTCGTACCGCGGTGGGGTGGCGACACCAACTTCATGCCCGTGGTCGCGCGAACCAAGGTGCTGCCTCAGCTGCTGCGTGACACCCGCAAGCTGCTCGCCGACACCTGGCCCGGCGTCTGAGTCGCCGCGGCGCCAGACCTCGATGACTCAGACGTCGATGACTTTGTGGCCCTGGTGGCTGCGCGGTGCCGCCTTGGCGTAGAGCTTCTGGTCGTGACGAAGCGCTGCGGAGAACACGACGACGCTGATCGCGGCGACGCCCACGTCGATGAGCTCGCGCGGGAACCAGTGACCGTGCTTGCCCCACAGGGCGAGACCGATCAGGCCGCCGATGATCGAGCCGAACCACCCGGACACGATCGTCGCGAGTACGCCGATCGGTTGACGACCCGGGACGATCAGGCGCGCCAGGACGCCGAGCACGATGCCGGTGACGGCGATCATGAACATCGTCCAGATCGCGTAGCCGACCACCGGCACGATCACGAAGACCGCCAGCAGGACCAGGAAGATCGCGAGGATCATGCGATCGAGCCTACGTCCGGATTTCTACGCGGAATGTGAGGAGATCACCTTCGAGGCGAGGTGTGACGGCATCGGCTCGTAGCGCAGGTGATGACGGGTGAACGTCCCCGTGCCGTGCGACAGCGACCGCAGGTCGATCGCGTAGCGGGTCACCTCGATCTCGGGCACCTCGGCCCGCACCAGCGTCCGTCCGGTGCCGACCGGCTCGGTCCCCGTCACTCGGCCGCGGCGGGTCGAAAGGTCGCTCATGATCGCGCCGACGTAGTCGTCGGCGACGAGTACGGCGACCTCGAGGACCGGCTCGAGCAGGGTGAACTGCAGCTTCTCCGCGGCGTCCTTGAGGGCAAGACCCCCGGCGATCTGGAAGGCCATGTCGGAGGAGTCCACCGAGTGCGCCTTGCCGTCCTTCAACGTCGCCCGCACGTCGACCACCGGATAGCCCGCCGCGACGCCCTTGTCCATCTGCGCGCGGATGCCCTTCTCGACGGACGGGATGAACTGGTTGGGCACCGACCCGCCGTAGATCTTGTCGACGAACTCGAAGCCCTGGCCTTCGGGTAGCGGCTCGAAATCGACGTCGCATACCGCGAACTGGCCGTGCCCACCCGACTGCTTCACGTGCCGGCCGTGCCCGCTCGCGCTGCCGGCGAGGGTCTCGCGCAGGGGTACCCGCAGCTCGACCTGTTCGACGGTCACGCCGTACTTGTGGGCGAGGTGGTCGATCAGGACGTCGGCGTGCGCCTCGCCCATGCACCACAGCACCAGCTGGTTGGTCTCGGTATTGCGATCGAGCCGGACCGTCGGCTCCTCCGCGACGATGCGCTGCAGACCGGTGGAGAGCTTGTCCTCGTCGGCCTTGCTCTTCGCCTGGATCGCGATGGGGAGCAGCGGCTCCGGCATCTCCCACGCGTGCACCAGCATCGGGTCGTCCTTGGTGGACAGCGTGTCACCTGTCTCGGCCCTGGACAGCTTCGCGATCGCGACGATGTCACCCGCTACCGCGTGGTCGACGGTGTGCAGCGTCTTGCCGAGCGGTACGGCGATGGAGCCGACCTTCTCGTCGACGTCGTGGTCGTCGTGGCCGCGATCGGCGAGGCCATGACCGGACACGTGCAGAACGGTGTCGGGACGCAACGTGCCGGAGAAGACGCGGACGAGTGAGATCCGCCCGACGTACGGGTCGGTCGTGGTCTTCACGACCTCCGCGCACAGCCGGCCGGCCGGGTCGCACGTCAGGGGCTCGACCGGCGTGCCGTCAGGGCGGGTGACCGGGAGCAGCGGGTGCTCGAGCGGCGACGGGAAAGCGCTCGTCAGCACCTCGAGCAGCTCCGCCATGCCGAGGCCGCTGCCGGCGCAGGCGGCGAGCACGGGGTAGAAGCTGCCGCGTGCGACCGCGGTTTCGAGGTCGTCGATGAGGACCTTCACGTCGATGTCCTCGCCACCGAGATAGCGGTCCATCAGCGTCTCGTCCTCGGACTCCGCGATGATCCCTTCGATCAGCGAGTTGCGGTGCTCCTGGATCAGCGGGAGGTGCTCGGGGTCCGGATCGCGCTGGACCCGCTCGCCGGAGGAGTAGTCGAAGATCTGCTGCGACAGCAGGCCGATCAGGCCGGCGACGTCCTCGCCGTCGCCGTGCAGCGGCAGGTAGACCGGCATCACGCCGTCACCGAACGCGGACTGGCAGGCGGCGAGCGTGGCATCGAAGTCGGCGCGCGGTGAGTCGAGTCGGGTGATGACGACGGCGCGCGGCATGCCGACGGTGGCGCACTCGTCCCAGATCATCTGGGTGGTGCCGTCAACACCGTCCGCCGCGCTGACGACGAACAACGCCGCGTCCGCGGCGCGCAGCCCGGCGCGCAGGTCGCCGGTGAAGTCCGCGTAGCCGGGGGAGTCGAGCAGATTCACCTTGATGCCGTTGTGCTCGAACGGCGCGACCGTGAGGCTGATGGACCGTTGCTGGCGGATCTCCACTTCGTCGAAGTCGCTGACCGTCGTGCCGTCCTCGACCCGACCGGCCCGGGGGATCGTCCCGGTCGCAACGAGCAGGGCCTCGACCAGCGTGGTCTTGCCGGCTCCGGAATGGCCGACGAGCGCTACGTTGCGGATTCGCCCCGGCTCGTCGGCCACAGGTGCCCTGCCGGCGGCTCCTGAGGTGCTCGTCTTGTCGGCCATAGCTGCCTCCTCGTCTTGCGCCCGTTGTCCGCAGCCTCCTCCCGTTAGGGCGAGTCGACAAGGGGCAAGAGGTAACCGTCTCGATATCCTCTGGCCACGATGCTGGGGATCCACGCGCGCCCGCAGATCAACAAAGTGGTCGAGCCGATTGCGCGCAAAATGGTGGCAATCGGCATCACGCCGGATGCGCTGACCGTCGTCGGCACGATCGGCGTATCCGCCGGCGCGCTCGCCTTCTACCCGCGCGGGAAGTTCTTCGTCGGCACCCTCGTCATCACCGCGTTCGTCTTCAGCGACCTGATGGACGGAGCGGTAGCGCGGGTCCGAGGAACCAGCGGCCCGTGGGGCGCCTTTCTCGACTCGACGCTGGACCGGGTCGGCGACGGCGCGGTCTTCGGTGCCCTCGCCCTCTGGTACGCCGGCGACGGCAACGACACGACCTTGTGCGCGGTCGCGCTCTACGACCTCGTCGCCGGCGTGGTGACCTCCTACGCGAAGGCGCGAGCCGAGAGTCTCGGCATGACCTGCAACGTCGGCATCGCCGAGCGGTCCGAGCGGCTGATCGCGATCCTGGTGCTGACCGGCTTGTCCGGCCTGTTCGACGTACCGGTCCTGCGCGCGATCGGCCTGTGGGGCCTCGCCGCGGCCACCACCATCACCGTGATCCAGCGAATCGTCGAGGTACGACGGCAGGCGAAGCCCGCCGCCCCGCCGGCGTCGTGACCGTCAGCGACACCCTGACCGAAGCGATCTACGCGACGGGCTGGTCAGTGGTGAGAGGACTGCCGGAACGAGTTGCCCGGCGGCAGTTCGACGCACTCGCCGACGCGTACTGGGTGCGATCGAACGACAGTGTTCTGCAGCTGCAGCGCAACCTCGCGCGCATCAAGCCGGAGCTGTCCGATCGCGAGCTTCGGCTGCTCACCCGCGAGGCCGTCCGCTCCTACATGCGCTACTGGTGCGAGGTGTTCCAGCTTCCCAAGCTGTCCACCCGCGAGATCGTCAGCCGGATGATGTGCCTCGACGAGTGGCGGCTACGAGACGCCGTCGCGGCGGGCAACGGCATGATCCTCGCGCTGCCACACATGGGGAACTGGGATCACGCCGGAGCCTGGCTGGCCGGGACGGGCGTGCCGTTCACCACCGTGGCGGAGCGACTGCAGCCGGAGTCGCTGTTCGAACGGTTCGTGAGCTTCCGTGAGTCCCTCGGCATGGAGGTCATTCCGCTGACCGGCGGCGAGCGGCCGCCGTACGAGCTGCTCGGCGACCGGTTGCGTGCCGGTGGGACGCTCTGCTTGCTCGCCGATCGCGACCTCACGGCGACGGGCATCGAGGTCGACTTCTTCGGCGGCAAGGCACGGTTGCCGGCCGGGCCTGCCGCGTTGGCGCACGACACCGGAGCAGCGTTGCTGCCGACCACGCTGACCTATCCGGACCGGCGCCGCTGGTGTGCCAGGATCCATGAGCAGGTCAAGGTGCCGACAAAGGGCACCCGAGAGAGCAAGATCAGGGCCATGACGCAGCTCATGGCCGATGCGTTCGCCGAGGCGATCGCGGCCAAGCCGCAGGACTGGCACATGCTGCAGCGGGTGTGGGTCGACGATCTCGACACGTCCCGTCTCAACGACGACCTCACGGTCTGATGAGGATCGGCCTCGTCTCTCCGTATCCCTGGGACGTCCCGGGCGGAGTCGTCGCGCACATCGCGGATCTCGCCGAGGCGCTGATCTCGCGCGGTCACCACGTGCAGGCGATCACGCCGGTGGACGACGACGAGGCGCCGCTTCCGCACTACGTGACCCGGGCCGGCCGTAGCGTGCCGGTGCCGTTCAACGGCTCCGTGTCCCGGTTGCTCATCGGCCCGGTCAGCCAGGCGCGGTTGCGGCGCTGGCTGCACGACGGTCAGTTCGACGTGCTGCATCTGCACTCGCCAGAGACGTTCTCGTTGTCGTTGCTCGCAATGGGCAACGCCAAAGGTCCGATGGTGGCGACGTTCCACGCCTCGAACCCCCGGTCGCGGATCCTCGCGTTGCTCCAGAACCCGCTGCAGATCTACCTCGAACGGCTGTCCGGGCGGATCGCGGTGTCATCGGCCGCCCGCAAGACGATCGTCGAGCACCTCGGCGGCGATGCCGTCGTCATCCCGAACGGCGTCCATGTCGGCCGCTTCGCCGGCGCTGCGCCGATGCCCGAGTGGCAAGGAACTGGCGGCACGATCGGCTTCGTCGGTCGCGTCGACGAGCCGCGCAAGGGCCTCAGGGTCCTCTTCGACGCGTTGCCCGCGATCCGCCGGGACTTCCCCGACGTCCGCGTGCTGGTCGCCGGACCAGGTGAGTTCGACGAGGTGCCGCCCGGCGTGACGATGCTCGGCCGGGTCAGCGATGCCGACAAGGCGAGGTTGCTCGCCTCGATCGATGTGTTCGTCGCGCCGAACACCGGTGGCGAGAGCTTCGGGATCGTGTTGCTCGAGGCGATGGCCGCCGGTGCGCCGATCGTGGCGAGCCGCCTCGATGCGTTCGCGCAGGTGCTGCAGGACGGACGGCTGGGCGAGCTGGTCGATGTCGCAAGCCCGTCTGCGCTGGCCGCGGGCTGTATCTCGTTGCTGCGCTCAGACGTACGCCGTGAGTCACTTCGCGATGCCGGCCTGCGGGCGGTCACCCGCTATGACTGGTCGGTCGTGGCGGGGGAGATCCTGCGGGTGTACGAGACGGCGATCGCGGCGTCGCACGGGCGGGTCGAGGAGGTCGCCGAGCCGGTGGACACGGCGACCTTCGAGTCCTCGATACGCGGGATCTAGCCGGTCCAGGTCCCACCTTCCGCCCGACAGCGGTGTCGGCGACGCCCGGCGCTCCTAGGCTCTCTCCCGTGGCGATCAGGTTGCTCGGTGTCGCTGCCGTGCTTGCCGTCGTCGCGATGTACTGCCTCTACACGGCCAGGCGGCTCGACCGGCTGCACGCGCGCATGGACGCCGCTGCCGCGGCGCTCGAGGCGCAGCTCAGGCTTCGGCGAGAGGCCGTCCTGGAGCTCGCCGGAGAGCTGCCGGGGTCGGCGGGTGAGGAGCTGAGGGCGCTGGCCGTCGCAGCAGCGGCCGTGGCGGGACTCGCGCACGACCGCGAGATCGTGGAGAACGAGATCTCCGTCGCGCTGACCAACCTTTCGGTGGACAAGCCCGATGTGTTCTTGTCGCCCTCGGCGGCGGCGATCGAGGTCCACGACGACGCGCTGCGGGCGGCGTACGCCCGGCGCTTCTACAACGACACGGTGCGTGACGCCCTCGTCGTCCGCGACCGGATGGTGGTGCGCTGGCTCGGCTTGGCCGGTCACGCGGCGCACCCGGCGTACTTCGAGATGCACGACGACGAGCTCCCGACGCCCGCGATATCGGTTGCAACGCAGGCCTAGCATCGACTCATGAGTACGGAGTCGACCGGAACCTCGCGTGTGAAGCGCGGCATGGCCGAGATGCTCAAGGGCGGCGTCATCATGGACGTCGTCACGCCTGAGCAGGCGAAGATCGCCGAGGACGCCGGGGCGGTGGCCGTCATGGCCCTCGAACGGGTACCGGCAGACATCCGCGCTGAGGGTGGCGTCTCCCGGATGAGCGATCCGGACATGATCGACGGGATCATCGCCGCGGTGTCGATCCCGGTCATGGCGAAGGCCCGGATCGGCCACTTTGCCGAGGCGCAAGTTCTGCAGGCGCTCGGCGTCGACTACATCGATGAGTCCGAGGTCCTCACGCCGGCTGACTACGCCCACCACATCGACAAGTGGGCGTTCACGGTGCCGTTCGTGTGCGGCGCGACCAACCTCGGCGAGGCGCTTCGGCGGATCACCGAAGGCGCGGCGATGATCCGTTCCAAGGGTGAGGCCGGTACCGGCGACGTCTCCAACGCCGTCACCCACATGCGGGCGATCCGCGGTGAGATTCGCCGGCTGTCGTCGATGAGCGAGGACGAGCTGTACGTCGCTGCCAAGGAGCTCGCCGCGCCGTATGAGCTCGTCAAGGAGGTCGCCGAAACCGGTGCGCTTCCGGTCGTGCTGTTCACTGCCGGCGGCATCGCGACCCCGGCGGATGCGGCGATGATGATGCAGCTCGGCGCCGACGGCGTCTTCGTCGGCAGCGGCATCTTCAAGTCCGGCGATCCCGCCGCGAGGGCACGCGCGATCGTGCAGGCGACCACGATGTTCGACGACGCCGATGTCGTGGCGAAGGTGAGCCGCGGGCTCGGCGAGGCGATGGTCGGCATCAACGTCGAGTCGCTGCCGGTCGACCACCGCCTGGCCCAACGCGGCTGGTAACAGTGGCCCCCCGAATCGGGGTTCTCGCACTTCAGGGGGATGTTCGCGAGCACCGCGGTGCCCTCGGCGCGGCGGGTGCCGACGTCGTACTCGTCCGGCGGCCGGACGACTTGCATGGGATCGACGGCATCGTCATCCCGGGCGGGGAGTCGACCACGATCGGCAAGCTGCTCGTGATCTTCGACCTGCTCGAGCCGCTGCAGAAGGCACTGGAGGGCGGCCTTCCGGCGTACGGCTCGTGCGCCGGCATGATCCTCCTCGCCGACCGCGTCCTCGACGGCACCGCCGACCAGGTCACGCTCGGTGGCATCGACATGACGGTCCGCCGAAACGCGTTCGGGCGGCAGGTCGACTCGTTCGAGGCGACGGTCGAGGTCGAGGGCGTCGGCGAGGTCGAGGGCGTCTTCATCCGTGCTCCGTGGGCGGAGTCCGCCGGTCCCGAGGCGACCGTTCTCGCCCGTCGCGACGGTAAGATTGTCGTGGTGCGGCAGGGGCCGCTGCTCGCCACGGCGTTCCATCCCGAGCTGACCGGCGACCCCCGCATTCATCAGTACTTCGTGGCGATGATTCAGGGGACTACGTGAGCGGCCATTCCAAATGGGCGACGACCAAGCACAAGAAGGCGGTCGTCGACGCGCGGCGCGGCAAGCTGTTCGCCAAGCTGATCAAGAACGTCGAGGTCGCGGCACGCACCGGCGGCGGTGACCCGGCCGGCAACCCGACGCTTGCCGACGCGATCGCCAAGGCCAAGGGCAACTCCGTCCCGAACGACAACATCGACCGCGCCGTACGCCGCGGCGCCGGCCTCGACGCCGGTGGCGCGGACTACGAGGCGATCACCTACGAGGGTTACGGCCCGAACGGCGTCGCGCTACTCGTCGAGTGCCTCACCGACAACCGCAACCGAGCCGCGAGCGAGGTCCGGACCGCGTTGACCCGCAACGGCGGCACGCTGGCCGATCCGGGCAGCGTCGCCTACCTGTTCACCCGCAAGGGTGTCGTGATCGTGTCGAAGTCGGCCGGCCACACCGAGGACGACGTGCTCGGTGCGGTGCTCGATGCCGGTGCTGAAGAGGTCAACGACCTCGGTGACGACTTCGAGGTCGTTTCGGAGGCCACGGACTACCAAGCGGTGAAGGCCGCACTCGAGGCGGCCGGGATCGCGATCGAGTCCTCGGACGTGGCGTTCCTTCCGTCGGTGTCGGTCCCGCTCGACGACGAGAACGGCCGCAAGGTGCTGAAGCTGGTCGACGCGCTCGAGGATCTCGATGACGTCCAGAACGTCTGGGCCAACTTCGACGTGAGCGACGACGTCCTCGAATCCGTCTGATCCGCGCGTCGCTGCCGGGCGGAGCCCGGTTCTCGCCGTACTCTTCCGAACATACGTTCGGATAGGAGACGGTCTTGCGCGTGCTTGGCGTCGACCCGGGACTGACCCGGTGCGGGCTCGGGGTGGTCGAGGGAGCGGCCGGCCGGCAGCTCGCCGCCGTGGCCTACGGGGTGGTGCGAACCCCGGCTGAGGAGGAGATCTCCCGGCGGCTGTTCGTGCTCCAGGAGCACGTCAGCGCTTGGATCGAGGCCCACCGGCCCGACGTCGTCGCCGTAGAGCGCGTGTTCAGCCAGCACAACGTCCGCACCGTCATGGGGACGGCGCAGGCGTCGGCGGTTGCGATCGTGGCGGCCGCCCGGGCGGGTATCCCGGTCGTGCTGCACACCCCGAGCGAGGTGAAGGCGGCGATCACGGGCTCCGGCCGCGCCGACAAGGCGCAGGTCGGGCACATGGTCGCTCGGCTGCTCGCAATGTCGGCACCGCCTACTCCCGCCGACACCGCTGACGCCCTCGCGCTCGCGATCTGCCACGTCTGGCGCGGCGGGGCGATGGCCAAGCTCGAGCAGGCAGCGCGCAAACAGGCGCAGGCTGCGGCGTTGGCAGGTGTCCGGTGATCGCCACCGTCTCCGGCGTCGTCGCCGCGGTGTCGGCCGAGGGAGCCGTGCTCGAGGTCGGCGGCGTCGGTCTCGCCGTGCACTGCACGCCGGCGACGCTTGCCGCGTTGCGCGTCGGCGACACGGCCCGGCTGTCGACCAGCCTGGTCGTGCGCGAGGACTCGCTCACGCTGTTCGGCTTCGCGACCGACGACGAGCGGATCGTGTTCGAGACGTTGCAGGGGGTGAGCGGGGTCGGGCCACGGCTGGCACAGGCGGTCCTTGCCGTGCACTCGCCGGACGCGGTGCGCACCGCCGTGGCGACCGAGGACCTCGGTGCGCTGACCCTGGTCAGCGGGATCGGCCGCAAGGGCGCCCAGCGCATCGTGCTCGAGCTGAAGGACAAGCTCGGGGCGGTCGGCTCGGGCGGCGCGACCGTGGTGCGGCTGCCGGGCAGCGCCGGCCCGGGGGTGTGGCGCGAGCAGCTGCGCGATGCGCTCACCGGCCTCGGTTGGTCGGCCCGTGAGGTCGACGAGGCGCTCGTCGCCGTCGGCCCGGAAGCGGAGGCCGCGATCGCGGTCGGTGACACGCCCAACGTCGCCGGGCTGCTCAAGTCCTGCCTGCAGATGTTGAGCCGGGCGTGAGCGAGGCGTCCGAAGACCTCGTCTCCGCTGTCGCCAGCGGAGACGACGAGGTCGCCGATGCCGCGTTGCGGCCGAAGCGACTCGACGACTTCGTCGGTCAGCAGCGGGTCCGCGAACAGCTCTCCGTCGTACTCGAGGCCGCGCGCGGCCGCGGCCGCCCGCCGGACCACGTTCTGCTGTCGGGTTCGCCCGGGCTCGGCAAGACGACTCTCGCGATGATCATCGCGAACGAGCTGGGTGCGCCGATGCGGATCACCAGCGGTCCCGCGATCGAACGCGCCGGCGACCTCGCCGCGCTGCTCTCGACGCTCAGCGAGGGAGAGGTGCTCTTCCTCGACGAGATCCACCGCATGGCGCGACCGGCCGAAGAGATGCTCTACGTGGCGATGGAGGACTTCCGGGTCGACGTCGTGGTCGGCAAAGGTCCGGGCGCAACCGCGATCCCGCTCGACGTCGCGCCGTTCACGCTGGTCGGTGCCACCACTCGGGCCGGCTTGCTCCCGGGGCCGCTGCGAGACCGCTTCGGCTTCGTTGCGCACCTCGACTTCTACGAGCCGGCTGAGCTCGAGACCGTGATTCGCCGCAGCGCATCGCTGTTGGGTGTGACGCTCACGGCAGACGGCGCCGCGGAGATCGGCGGCAGGGCGCGCGGCACGCCGCGGATCGCCAACCGGCTGCTCCGCCGCGTGCGCGACTACGCCGAGGTCAAGGCCGACGGCGTCGTGAACCGCGAGATCGCGCAGGCCGCACTCGCGATGTACGACGTCGACGACCTCGGGCTGGATCGGCTCGATCGCGCGGTGCTCGAGGCGCTACTGGTGCGCTTCGGCGGCGGTCCGGTCGGGCTGAGCACGCTCGCGGTCGCCGTGGCGGAAGAGCCCGAGACCGTGGAGACCGTCGCCGAACCGTTCCTGGTGCGAGCCGGAATGCTCGCTCGGACACCCCGTGGCCGGGTGGCCACGCCGGCTGCCTGGCGGCACCTCGGGCTGACCCCGAAAGCGGGAGCGGCCGCCGAGGCGACGTTGCCGCTGCTGGAGCTAGACCCCGACACGTAGACTGACGCCCCGGCTGGCCGGACCCAACCGTCGCCAGGAACCCACACTGATGGAGAGGGCGAGGCGAGTGCACGCCAGTCTGCTGAGCGCTGTGTTCGGCGTGCTTCCCGCAGCCAGCACCGGATCCACAGGCACCACGAGCAGCGGTGGCGGCAGTGGCCTGTCGTTCATCTTGTTCCTCGCGGTGATCTTCTTCGCGATGTACCTGTTCTTCATCCGGCCGGCGCGTAACCGCCAGCGGGCCGCGATGGAGGCCCGTCGCGAGGTCTCGGTTGGTGACGAGATCATCACCACCTCCGGTCTGATCGCGACCGTCGCGGAGGTCGGGGAGGACGCCTTGACGCTCGAGATCGCCCCGGGGGTGCGGGTGCGGTACGTGCCGGCGGCGATCCTGCGGGTGATGTCCGACGAGTCGGCGGAGGAGCCGCAGACCGATGTGACGAACCACGAGGTCATCGAGCCGGAGGAACCAGGCGAGGACAAGGACGGGTCGACCTAGCCGACGCCTGAAGCAGTCAGCGGAACCCTCTCGGAAAGGCAGACAGACTCGTGGCACAAGCCACCAAACAACGGCCCGGCCGATCGCTGTTGGGCGTCGGGATCATCATCGTCGCGCTCTACCTCGGCATGATTCCCGGCCCGTCGTTCACTCCTGCGCTCGGCCTGGACCTTCGAGGCGGCACTCAGGTGACGCTCACGGCGTCACCTCTGCACGGCAAGTCGGTCAGCAAGCAGGCGCTCGATCAGGCGGTCAACATCATCCGCAAGCGGGTGGACGCGCTCGGCGTCGGCGGGGCCACGATCAACACGCAGGGGAACAACCACATCATCGTGTCGGTGCCCGGCAAGGGTCACGACCAGGTCGTGAGGACGGTCGGCCAGACCGCGCTGCTGCGGTTCCGGCAGGTCCTCGCGGCCGGCAACTACACGCCGACCCCCGTCGTGTCCTCCTCCGCGCCGTCCGCGACGATCACGACCTCGCCGAAGGCGAACCCGACCGCCACGGTCAACACCAAGTCCAGCGGCACGAAGAAGAAGTCGCAGGGCGACGTGCTGTCCCCGGCGCTGCTGGCGGCGAAGCCGAAGCCCTCCGCCACGCCCTCCGCCAGCTCTAGCGCGACGACTTCGCCGAGCGCCTCGGCGGGTGCTTCGTCGTCACCGTCGCCGTCCCCGACCGGCACCTCGTCGGCGGACGCAACCGCCAACGAGCCGCTGCCGGGCAGCGAGTCCGCGAAGCTTGCTGACATCGAGGCCAGCTTCGCCACCTGGGACTGCGCGAAGCACCCGAACCCGACCAACGGGAACGACATCTCGACCGACTACATCATCGCCTGCGACGTGAACAAGACGGCGAAGTACCTGCTGGCGCCGGCCGCGTTGCAAGGAACGCAGATCAGCTCGGCAACCGCCGGTCTCGACACCCGCGGCGTCACCTGGACCGTCAACCTGCAGTTCAACCACAGCGGTTCGGGCGCCTGGTTCGACCTCACCAAGAAGACCTTCGAGGTCACCCACAGTGGGGACAGCGGGTTCGGCTCGTGTTCGCCGCCGAAGGGCTGCAACGCGATCGCCATCACCCTCGACGGCATCGTCCAGTCCGCGCCGGCCACGCAGCAAGATGGTCTGCCGGGTGGCCAGGCCCAGATCACCGGCAACTTCAGCCAGTCGCAAGCGACGAACCTCGCGGACGTGCTGAAGTACGGCTCGCTGCCGCTGAAGTTCACCCAGTCCGACGTTCAGACCGTTTCCGCGACGCTGGGCTCCAAGCAGCTCCGCGGTGGTCTCATCGCCGGCGCGATCGGCCTCGCGCTGGTCATCCTGTTCTCGCTGCTCTACTACCGCGCGCTCGGTCTGGTGACTGTCGGCAGCCTCGCGGTCTCGGGCCTGATCCTCTACGCCGTCACGACATTGCTGGGTCACTCGTCACTGGGCTACACGCTGTCTCTGCCGGGCATCGCGGGCTTCATCGTCGCCGTCGGCATCACCGCTGACTCCTTCGTCGTCTACTTCGAGCGGCTTCGTGACGAGGTGCGCGAAGGCCGACGACTGCGCAGCGCAGTCGACCGCGCGTGGCCGCGGGCGCGGCGCACGATCCTGTCGGCGGACACCGTCTCGCTGCTCGCGGCGCTGGTTCTCTACTTCGTCTCGATCGGCGACGTCCGCGGCTTCGCGTTCACGCTGGGTCTGTCGACGCTGTCCGACTTGTTCATCGTCTTCTTCTTCACCCGTCCGCTGCTTCAGGTCCTAGGGCGCAGACCGGCGTTCGACTCCGGCAGGCCATGGACCGGGATCGGGTCGGCGCGCGCCGGCGTGGTCCGTGACGAGACAGACAGCCAGTCCCGACGACGCACCAGCGGAAAGGAGTCCTGAGGTGGCACGCAACGACCGTGACTCGCTGTCCACCCGGCTCTACCGCGGTGAGGTCTCCTACGACTTCATCGGCAAGCGGCTGCGCTGGTACATCGGCTCCGGGATCGTGATCCTTGTCGGCATCATCAGCCTCGCGGTCCAGGGCCTGAACCCGTCGATCGACTTCAAGGGCGGCGCCCAGTTCCTCGGCCCGCTGAACGGCCACTCGATCGCGGACGTGACCAGCGCCGTCAACACGACGGGCATCAGCGCCGAGACGATCGAGACCGTCGGCAGTGGTGCCGACAAGCAGTTCAACGTCGAGACGAAGACGCTGACCGAGCCGCAGATCGAGAAGATCGAGCGGGCTCTGGAGAGCAAGCTCGACATCACGTCGGATCAGATCAGCCCGACCACGGTGGGTGCGACATGGGGCACCCAGATCACGCACAAGGCGGTCGAGGGTCTGATCTTCTTCCTCATCGTCGTGGTGATCTACCTGTCGGTGCGCTTCGAGTGGAAGATGGCGCTGGCCGCGATCATCGCCTTGATCCACGACCTCCTGATCACGGCAGGCATCTATTCGCTGTCGGGCCTGCAGGTCAGCCCGTCGACCGTCATCGCGTTGCTCACGATCCTCGGTTATTCGCTCTACGACACCGTCGTCGTCTTCGACAAGGTGCGCGAGAACACGGGCAGCATCGCCGGCGGCAGTCGCATGACGTTCAGCCAGGCGACGAACCTCGCGGTCAACCAGACGCTGGTCCGGTCGATCAACACCTCGGCAATCGCGCTGATGCCCGTGATCGGCCTGCTGGTGATCGGTGCCGGCCTGCTGGGTGCCGGTTCGCTCAAGGACCTCTCGTTCGCGCTGTTCATCGGTCTCGCTTCCGGTGCCTACTCCTCGATCTTCATCGCCTCCCCGCTCCTGTGCGAGTTCAAGGAGCGTGAGCCGACGTATCAGCAGCTCGCCAAGCGGGTTGCCACTCGCCGCAGCAAGGAAGCCGCGGGCGGGCCTGTCGTGACGACCCCGGCCGGTCCCATGCCGGCCGGTGCGGCCGCCGAGCTGCTGTCGCCCGACGACCTCGAGGAGACGGCCGCCCAACCGGCGGAGCGGCGGACGGGTCCGCCGCCGAGGGCAGGTGCGCGACCGGCGAACCGGCGCCCACGCGGCGGTCGCGGCGGCAGGTCCCGCAAACGCCGGTGAGCCCGCTCGACCTCGAGGCGGTCATGCGCACCCGCGTGCGCGACATCGAGGGGTTTCCCGAGCCGGGGGTGACGTTCAAGGACATCACCCCGTTGCTGGCCGACCACGTCGCGTTCGCCGGCGCGGTGGATGCCATCGTCAGCCATCACGGCCGGGGCACGATCGACAAGGTTGCCGGCATCGAGGCGCGGGGGTTCATCCTTGCGGCGGCCGTCGCCTACCACTTCGGCGCCGGGTTCGTGCCGGTTCGGAAGGCCGGCAAGCTGCCCAGCGCGTCGTACTCCGCGTCCTACACCCTGGAGTACGGCGAGGCGGTCCTCGAGGTGCATCGCGACGCGTTCGACGCGGGGGACCGGGTGCTGATCGTCGACGACGTGCTGGCGACCGGTGGCACGGTGGGCGCGGCGGCCGAGCTGGTCAGGCGTGCCGGCGCGCACGTCGCCGGGTGCAGCGTGCTGCTCGAGATCGCCGCGCTCGGCGGCCGCGCGAGGCTTGGCGACCTCGACGTTCACACTCTCCTCACGTACTGACCGTGGAAGGGAAGCCGCGCCCGCATCGTTAGACTCGTTGAACGAGCCTTCGAGAGGTGAAGCGTGTCCAGCGACGTCGTCCCCGTGCCGGACGAAGTCGTGCCCGAGGACGGTCCGCTCGCACTCGAGCCGATCGCCGAGCCGGCGGCCGCCGCCAGGATGCGAGCTCGCCTGGCCAGGCTCTCGCCGTCCAAGTCGACGTCGAAATCGGGCCCGCCGGCAGACCTCGAGCCGCTGCTCAAGACTCTCCGGCAGAACCATCCCAAGGCGGACACGCGGCTGATCATTCGCGCCTACGAGGTCGCCGAGCGCAGCCATCGGGGGCAGCTGCGCCGCAGCGGCGACCCGTACATCTCCCATCCGCTCGCGGTCGCCCAGATCGTCGCTGAGCTGGGCATGGAGCCTCCGACGCTGTGCGCGGCGTTGCTGCACGACACGGTGGAGGACACGGCGCTGTCATTGGCCGACGTCACGCGCGACTTCGGAGAAGAGGTGGCGCGGCTGGTTGACGGCGTCACGAAGCTCGACAAGGTCCGGTACGGCGACTCGGCAGAGGCGGAGACGATCCGCAAGATGGTCATCGCGATGGCCAAGGACCCGAAGGTCCTCATCGTGAAGCTGGCCGACCGGCTGCACAACGTGCGCACGATGTCGTGGCTGCCACCGGACAAGCAACAGCGCATCGCGAAGCAGACCCTCGAGATCTACGCGCCGCTCGCGCATCGGCTCGGCATGAACGCCATCAAGTGGGAGCTCGAAGACCTCTCGTTCGCGACGCTGTACCCCAAGCGGTACGACGAGATCGTGCGGCTAGTTGCCGAGCGCGCGCCCTCCCGTGACACCTACATCGCCGGGGTCAGCGAGCGGATCCAGACCGAGCTGCGCGGCGCGAAGGTCAAGGCGACCGTGAACGGCCGGCCGAAGCACTACTACTCGATCTACCAGAAGATGATCGTCCGCGGTCGCGAGTTCGACGACATCTATGACCTGGTCGGCGTACGGATCACCGTCGACACCGAGCGCGACTGTTATGCCGCACTCGGTGTGATCCACACGATCTGGTCACCGGTCCCGGGCCGGTTCAAGGACTACATCGCAATGCCCAAGTTCAACCTCTACCAGTCGTTGCACACGACGGTGATCGGACCGCAGGGGAAGCCTGTCGAGATCCAGATCCGCACCGCGCAGATGCACCGCACGGCGGAGTACGGCATCGCCGCGCACTGGAAGTACAAGGAGACGGCGCGTCGCAACGGCGGTCCGAGCGGAGCCGAGACGGACAACAGCTGGCTTCGCCAGCTCGTCGACTGGCAGCGCGAGACGCAGGATCCGGGCGAGTTCCTCGACTCGTTGCGCTTCGATCTGCATGCCCAAGAGGTCTTCGTCTTCACCCCGAAGGGGGATGTGATCGGGCTGCCGGCGGGGGCGACCGCCGTCGACTTCGCCTACGCCGTTCACACCGAAGTCGGTCACCGCTGCATCGGTGCTCGGGTCAACGGGCGGCTCGTGCCCCTGGAGTCCGCGCTCGACAACGGCGACGTAGTCGAGGTGTTCACGTCGAAGTCCGAGACCGCCGGGCCGAGCCGTGACTGGCTGTCCTTCGTCAAGTCACCGAGAGCGCGCAACAAGATCCGGCAGTGGTACGCCCGTGAGCGGCGCGAGGACGCGATCGACGAGGGCAAGGAGTCGATCAGCCGGGCGATGCGCAAGGCCGGCCTGCCGCTGCAGCGCCTGCTCGGCGGTGACGCTCTGGTCACACTGGCCAACGACATGCACTACGCCGATGTGTCGGCGCTGTATGCGGCGGTCGGTGAGGGTCACGTGTCCGCGCAGCATGTGGTCACGCGGCTGGTGCAGGCGCTGGGTGGGCCGGAAGGCGCCGTCGAGGACATCGCCGAGACGGAGACCACGACCCGCGCGCCCGGCCGTCAGCGGTCAGCCGGTGACCCAGGCGTCATGGTGAAGGACCAGCCGGACGTGTGGGCGAAGCTGGCGCGCTGCTGCACGCCGGTGCCGGGGGACCAGATCCTTGGCTTCGTCACACGGGGCCACGGTGTCTCGGTCCACCGCACCGACTGCTCGAACGCCGCAGAGCTGAAGTCCCGACCGGAACGACTCGTCGAGGTGGAGTGGGCGCCGACGTCGGCGTCGGTGTTCCTCGTGGCGATCCAGGTTGAGGCGCTCGACCGCAGCCGGCTGCTCGCGGACGTCACGCGCGTCCTGTCCGACGCCCACGTCAACATCCTGTCGGCCTCGGTGTCGACGTCACGCGACCGCGTCGCGCTGTCGAAGTTCACCTTCGAGATGGGGGACCCAAAGCACCTGGGCCACCTGCTCCGCGCGGTACGCGGCGTGGAAGGCGTCTACGACGCCTACCGGGTCACCTCCGGGCTCTAGTCTCCTAGCCCTTCGTGACGGTGAACGACTCGATGACCACCGGCTGAACCGGCGCCCCGTCCTGCGGCGGATTGCTGCCCGCCGCGGCAACGCGCGTCAGGATGTCCAGACCCTTGGTGATCTTGCCGAACGGCGTGTACTGCGCGGGCAGCCCGGTGTCCTCGTAGCAGAAGAAGAACTGGCTGCCACCGGTGTGCGGCCGCCCGGTGTTCGCCATCGCGAGCACGCCGGGACCGTACGTCGCGCCCTTCAGGTTCTCGTCCGGGAGCGTGTACCCGGGGCCGCCGCCGCCGGTGCCTGTCGGGTCGCCGCACTGGAGAACGCCCCAGTCGGTGAGCCGGTGGCAGGGCGTGTCGTCGAAGTAGCCCTTGCCGGCGAGGAAGGCGAACGAGTTGACGGTGTGCGGAGCGTGCTTGCCGTCGAGCTTCACCGTGATCGTGCCGCAGTTCGTCACGATCGTCGCGGTGTACGTCGTACGGGCGATCTTGAGCTTTGGCTCGCTCTTGTAGCTCTGCGGCGTCTTCTGCAGTGCCGGCGGCGGGGTGCAGCCGTTGGCGTTCGTCGCGGTGCCGCTCGGCGCGCCCGTGGCGGGCGAGACCTGCGCGTTGCCACCGCTGCTGGACGAGGCGCACCCGGCGGCGGCAGCCAAGGCGACGAGGGCGAGCGAAAGCGCTCGGCCGGTTCTCATGCGGGGCGTCACACCTTGTCCATCGTGATCAGGAAGACCAGCGTGTCGTACGGCGGGATGTCGGCGCCCTGGCCGGATGGCCCGTACGCCAGGCTGTTCGGGATCACGAGCTCCCGGACCCCGCCGGCCTTCATGCCGACGACGCCCTGGTCCCAGCCCTTGATGACGCTGCCGGCGCCCAGCTTGAAGCTGAACTCCTTGTTCTTCGCGCCGTCGGTGTACGAGGCGTCGAACGACTTTCCGGTGTCACAGCTGTAGCCGACGTACTTGACGGTGACGGTGTCGCCGTTCTTGGCGGCTCGGCCGGTGCCGACCTTCACGTCCTTCATCACGAGCCGGTTGTGCAGATGCCCCGACACCGTCGGCACCTTCGGCACACCTGCGGCGAGCGGGTTCGGGGTGAAGGTCTTGCACGTGGCAGGGGGCGCCGTGAACGTGGGGGTGGGGGAGGCAGTGGGCGTCGTGCTCGTCTTGACCGATGCCTTGCTGCTCGAGCCGCCCGTGAAGACCGTGAAGGTGAGGATCAGCAGCACGGCGATCACGACCGCCGTTCCGCCTACGGCGCCCGCGATCGTGTTGCGGCGCTTCGCCCGCGCGCGTCGTTCCATCTCGGCTTGCCTCCGGCGCTCGTACCTGCGTCGGGCAAGCTCGCGCTCACGGCGTCGGCTCGTGGCCACGTCGTCCTCCGGGTTCGGTCAAGGCAGTCGGATGCAACAAACGACAACGGAGTCTAAAAGGGTCGCGGATAGGCTGGCCTGAAGGCCTCCTGAAAGGATCTTCGTGCTTGTCGTCGGCTTCCCTGCCGGTCCCTTTGAGACCAACTGCTGGGTCGTCGCGCCCGCGCGCGGCGAGCAGTGCGTCGTGATCGATCCAGGGGTCGACTCCGAGGACCGGCTGGAGGAGGTCCTCGCGGAGCACAAGCTCGCTCCCGTCGCGGTCCTGCTCACCCACGGCCACCTTGACCACATGTGGGCGGTTACCCCGGTTTGCGACGCCAAGGACATCCCGGCCTTGATCCATCCCGGCGACCGCGCGATGTTGACCGATCCGACAGCGGGCCTGGGCGTGCCCAGCGGCACCCCGATCTTCGGCCGGCTCGAGTTCGCCGAGCCGAGCGACGTCCGAGAGCTCAAGGACGGCGAGACGCTCACGCTGGCCGGCCTCGACCTGGCCGTCGACTGGGCACCAGGTCACACCAAAGGCTCGGTCACCTTCACCTCGGGCAACGACTTCTTCTCCGGCGACCTGCTGTTTGCCGGCTCGATCGGCCGGACCGACCTGCCTGGCGGGTCGTACGCCGAGATCCTCGACTCGCTGGCCCGCATCCCGCTGCGGCTGCCGGACGAGATGGTCGTTCGTCCCGGGCACGGCCCCGACACCACGATCGGCCGGGAGCGCAAGATGAACCCCTTCCTGGTCGAGATCGTGGCCTCCCGGGGCGAAAGTGATGTGTCCTTGCCACCCGTCACTCGCGGCCTGTAGCAGCCATGGCCAAGCCCGCCCCGATGTCGGGGTTTCCCGAATGGCTGCCTCACCAGCGAATGGTCGAGCAGCAAGTGCTCGACACGCTGCGGCAGACCTTCGAGCTGCACGGCTTCGTGCCGATCGAGACCCGCTCCGTCGAGCCGCTAGACCAGCTGCTGCGCAAGGGCGAGACCGACAAGGAGATCTACTTGCTGCGCCGGCTGCAGGCCGACGCGGATGAGGGCGACTCCGGGATCGGGCTTCATTTCGACCTGACGGT
Source organism: Mycobacteriales bacterium (assembly GCA_035545175.1). Lineage (GTDB taxonomy): Bacteria > Actinomycetota > Actinomycetes > JAFAQI01 > JAFAQI01 > DASZTV01. The sequence continues at coordinate 2,751 of DASZYY010000075.1, read as the reverse complement.
GCCGTTCGCGCGGTACGTGCTCGAGAACTCCGGCAAGCTCGACTTCCCGCTGCGGCGCTACCAGATCCAGAAGGCGTGGCGCGGCGAGCGGCCGCAGGAGGGTCGCTACCGCGAGTTCCTGCAGGCCGACATCGACGTCGTCGACCGCGACAGCCTTCCTTTCCACTACGAGGTGGAGCTCCCGCTCGTCATCGCCGACGCGCTTCGCCGGCTGCCGGTGCCGCCAGTGCAGATCCGGGTGAACACCCGCAAGATCCCCGAAGGCTTCTACCGGGGTCTCGGGATCGGCGACTACCTCGGCGTGCTTCGTACCGTCGACAAGCTGGCGAAGATCGGTCCGGCCAAGGTGCGGGATCTGCTGATCCAGACGGCTGGCTGCAGCGAGGCGCAGGCCGACGCATGTCTCGGACTCGCCGAGATCTCCGCGACCGACGCGTCGTTCGCCGGGCGGGTCAAGGCGCTCGGCAGCGCCGACCCTCTGCTCGACGAAGGCCTGGAGGAGCTCACCCGGGTCATCGATGCCGGGCAGGCGCAGTCCGAGGGTCTGTTCGTCGCCGACCTGAGCATCGCTCGCGGCCTCGACTACTACACGGGCACGGTGTACGAGACGGTGCTGGTCGGCCATGAGGGGATCGGCTCGGTCTGCTCCGGCGGCCGGTACGACGCACTCGCCTCCGACGGCGACGTGTCCTATCCCGGTGTCGGACTGTCTCTCGGCGTCACGAGACTGCTTGGCCGCCTGTTCGGCCAGGGGCTGATCGACATCAGTCGCAAGGTGCCGACCTGCGTGCTCGTTGCGTTGCCCGACGATGACTCGCGAGACCGATGCCGGCAGGTCGCTGCCGACCTGCGCGGGCGTGGCATCGCGTGCCAGGTGGCGCCGGCTCCGGAGAAGTACGGCAAGCAGATCCGCTTCGCAGAGCGTCGCGGGATTCCGTACGTTTGGTTCCCACAGCCCGACGGCACCCACGAGGTGCGCGACATCCGCACCGGCGAGCAAGCGAACGCCGACCCGGCGTCGTGGTCGCCCCCGGACGCGGACCTGCGCCCGTCATTGATCGGAGGAACGACGTGATTCGCACTCACCAGGCAGGTGTGTTGCGAAGTGCCGACGCAGGCGCTGACGTCGCTCTGGCCGGTTGGGTGGCGCGTCGCCGTGACCACGGTGGCGTCACCTTCATCGACCTTCGTGACGCCAGCGGCATCGTGCAGGTCGTGTGTCGCGACATCGCCGAGGCGCAGGCGCTGCGTAGCGAGTGGTGTGTCCTGGTGCGCGGGACCGTGACCGCCCGGACCGAGGGCAACATCAACCCCGATCTCGCGACCGGTGAGATCGAGGTCGTTGCCTCTTCCATCGAGGTGCTGAGCCAGTCGGAGCCGGTGCCGTTCCCGATCGAAGGGTCGGATGACATCGAGTCCGGCGTCGACGAGACGCTGCGCTGGCGTCACCGCTACCTCGACCTGCGCCGTACCGGACCGGCGAGAGCGATCCGTACTCGGGCGAAGGCGCTGTCGATCATCCGCCGGGTCATGGAGTCTCATGACTTCCTCGACATCGAGACCCCGTACCTGACCAGGTCGACCCCGGAGGGGGCGCGCGACTTCCTCGTGCCGGTCCGGCTTCAGCCCGGCCACTGGTACGCGCTGCCGCAGTCGCCGCAGCTGTTCAAGCAGCTGTTGATGGTCGGCGGGCTCGAGCGCTACTACCAGATCGCCCGCTGCTTCCGCGACGAGGACTTCCGCGCCGATCGCACCGCCGAGTTCACCCAACTCGACATCGAGATGTCGTTTCTCGACGAAGAAGACATCTTTGCGCTGACCGAAGAGCTGCTCGCCACGTTGTGGCGGGAGCTGCTCGACGTCGAGCTGCCGACACCGTTCGCGCGCATGACCTACGGCGAGGCGATGCGCCGTTATGGCTCGGACAAGCCGGATCTCCGGTGCGACCTCGAGCTCGTCGACCTCACAGAGCTCATGGCAGGCACCGAGTTCCGCGTCTTCCAGGCCGAGCACGTCGGCGCGGTCGTCGTGCCGGGCGGCGCCGCCTACAGCCGGCGTGAGCTCGACGAGTGGCAGGAGTGGGCGAGGGCCCGCGGCGGCAAGGGCATTGCCTGGCTGTTGATTCCCGAGGATGGCGAGCCGAAGGGCTCGATCACCAAGCTCGAGCCGGAGCGGCTCGAGGCGTTGCCGGCTGCCGCCGGCGCGAAGGCCGGTGACGCGATCCTGTTCGCCGCCGGCCCGCGTCGTACGACGCTCGAGCTGCTGGGTGCGCTGCGGCTTGCAGTCGCCAAGCAGCAGAACCTGCTGTCGGACGAGTGGCGGTTCCTCTGGATCATCGACGCGCCGATGTTCGAGCCCACTGACGACGGTGGCTGGACCGCGGTCCACCACCCGTTCACCGCACCCACGGACGAATGGGCGGATACCTTCCACACGGATCCGGAGAACGCGCTCGCCCGCGCGTACGACGTCGTCGGCAACGGTGTGGAACTCGGTGGTGGGTCGATCAGAATCCATCGCGGCGAGATGCAGCAGCGGGTCTTCGACACCATCGGGCTGACTCGCGAGGAAGCGCAGAGCAAGTTCGGCTTCCTGCTCGAGGCGTTCAAGTACGGACCTCCGCCACACGGTGGCATCGCGTTCGGCATCGACCGCCTCACCGCCGAGCTGGCGGGCACCGATGCGATCCGTGAGGTGATGGCCTTTCCGAAGGCATCGAGCGGCGGTGACCCGCTGACCGGCGCACCCACG
>DASZYY010000074.1:0-3350 GCA_035545175.1 Mycobacteriales bacterium | reverse complement strand
CTGGTCAACAACGCCGGCATCCTGCTGTTCAACGCGATCACCGACACCCCGCTCGACGAGCTCCGCAAGATCCTCGACGTGAACCTGGTCGGCGTCTTCCTCGGCATGAAGCACGCGATCCCGGCGATGAAGCGGGCCGGGGGCGGCTCGATCGTCAACCTGTCCTCCACCGAGGGGCTCGGCGCGACCCTGTTCTGCGGGTCCTACACGGCGAGCAAGTTCGCGGTGCGCGGCATCACCAAGGTCGCGGCGCTGGAGAACGGCAAGGACAAGATCCGGGTCAACTCGGTCCACCCGGGCGGCATCGACACCCCGATGACGCGCGCGGTGGTCGACGACGAAGGTCGGAAGTACATCGCGAGCCGGGTTGCCGGCTTGAAGCGAATGGGTGAAGCCGACGAGGTCGCAAAGGTGATCGTGTTCCTCGCCAGCGACGCGTCGTCGTACATGACCGGAGCCGAGCTCGCCGTCGACGGCGGCGCCACGGCCAGTGCCGGGTTCTAGGTAACAGGGAGAGGGCACTATGCGGATCGCCTACACGGACGAGCAGCAGGCGCTGCGCGACGAGCTGCGCGAGTACTTCAAGACGATCGTCACCCCCGAGGTGACGCAGGCGATGTCGCACGGCGGGCTCGGCACGCCGGAGTGCATGGCCGCCGTCCGTCAGATGGGCAAGGACGGCTGGCTCGGCGTGGGGTGGCCGAAGGAGTACGGCGGCAAGGGCTTCGGTCGGATGGAGCAGTTCGTCTTCTACGACGAGGCGCAGCGGGCCGGTGCGCCGCTGCCGTTCCTGTCGATCAATACGATCGGCCCGGCGATCCAGCAGTTCGGGTCCGAGGAGATGAAGAAGGACATCCTGCCGCGCATCCTCGGCGGTGAGTGCTTCGTCTCGATCGGCTACTCCGAGCCCGGTGCCGGCACCGACCTGGCGGGTCTGAAGACCTCGGCGGTGCGTGACGGCGACGAGTGGGTCATCAACGGCCAGAAGATCTTCACCAGCCTGACCGACCACGCCAACTACATCTGGCTCGCGGTGCGGACAGATCCCGACGCCGGCAAGCACAAGGGCATCTCGATCATCCTCGTGCCGACCGACTCCGAGGGCTTCTCCTACACCCCGATCAACACGATCGGTGACCACGCGACGTACGCGACCTACTACCAAGACGTGCGCGTGCCGGTCTCCAACACCGTCGGGGAGATCCACGGCGGCTGGAAGATCATCACCACCCAGCTCAACTACGAGCGGATCTCGCTCGCTGTCCCGGCGCACCTCGAGAAGAACTACAGCGAGGTCCTGAAGTGGGCGCAGCAGACGAAGCTGCCTGACGGCCGTCGCGTCATCGACCAGGAGTGGGTGCAGGTCCACCTCGCGCACGTGCGCGCGAAGCTGGAAGCACTGCAGCTGCTCAACTGGAAGAACGTCTGGCAGGACAGCATCGGCCAGGTCTCGATCGCCGACTCCTCGGCGGTGAAGGTCTACGGGACCACGCAGTACTGCGAATGCTACGGCCTGCTGCTCGAGGTGCTCGGCGCGGCAGGTGTCCTCAAGGGCGACTCACCTGGCTCGGTGCTCGCCGGCCGGCTGGAGCGCTCCTACCGAGGGACGCTGATCCTCACGTTCGGCGGTGGCACCAACGAGATCCAGCGAGATCTCATCGCCATCTTCGGGCTCGGCATGCCGCGCAGCCTTCGATAGCCCGACCTGACGAGAAGAGAGACAGACAGATGGACTTCGCTTTCTCCGAGGATCAGGTCGCGCTGCAGGCGCTGGCCCACGAGATCCTCACCGAACAGTCGACGCACGAGCACCTGAAGTCGCTCGAGGCGGCGAGCAGCAACGGCTCGGTGTACGACACGCAGCTGTGGAAGCAGCTAGCTGCGTCGGGCCTCACCGGCATCGCGATCCCCGAGGAGCACGGCGGCGCTGGTCTCGGCTTCCTCGACCTGTCGGTCATCTTCGACGAGGTCGGCCGGGCGGTCGCGCCGGTGCCCGCGGTCGCGACGTTGGTCACCGCGTACGTGCTGTCGAAGTTGGCGCCCGATGCGGTCGCCTCGCTGCTGCCGGGTGTGGCGTCCGGTGACACGATCCTCACCACTGGCTTCGGTGACGTGCAGGACCTGACCGCGCGGCGCGACGGAGACAAGTGGCTGCTCGACGGCGAGAAGGGGTTCGTGCCCTACGGCGCCGAAGCCGATGTCGTCGTCGTACCGGCAACGTGCGACGGCAAGACCGTTCTCGCACTGGTCCCCAAGGGCACGGAGGGTGTCAGCGTCACCGAGCTGCACACCACGAACCACGAGCCGCAGGCCCTGCTCGCGTTCTCCGGGACCGCGCTCGGCGCCTCCCAGGTGATTGCTGACGGTGCCGAGGTCTACGCCGAGCTGGTCCGCCACCACACCGCGGCGCTGTCGATGGTTGCGGCGGGCGTCGTGAAGGCGGCGCTCGAGATGACCGCGAAGTACACCTCGGAGCGCGAGCAGTTCGACAAGAAGATCGCGTCGTTCCAGGCGGTGGGGCAGCGCGCGGCCGACGCTTACATCGACGCCGAGATGATCCGGCTCACCGCGATCCAGGCGATCTGGCGGCTGTCCGAGGGATGGCCGGCGGATGAGGAGATCGCGATCGCGAAGTACTGGGCGGGTGACGGCGGGATGCGAGTCGTGCATGCCTGCCAGCACCTGCACGGCGGAATCGGCGTCGACCTCGACTACCCGATGCACCGTTACTTCATCTGGTGCAAGCAGATCGAGCACGAGCTCGGCACGCCCACCCGTCAGTTGCTCTCGCTCGGCGCCATGCTCGCCGCAACACCGGCTTAGGGAGACGACCTCGTGGAGTTCAACCTCGGCGACATCTTCGAGTCGCTCGTCGATGTCGTCGGCGAGCGCGAGGCGCTGGTCTGCGGCGACGACCGCCTGACCTACGCCGATCTCGAGGAGCGGGCCAACCGGCTGGCGCACCACTTCCTGTCGGTCGGCGTACAGCCCGGCAACCACGTCGGGGTTCAGCTCTACAACGGCGTGGAGTACGTCACCACGATGGTCGCCTGCTTCAAGGTGCGCGCGGTCCCGGTCAACGTGAACTACCGCTACGTCGAGGAGGAGCTGCTCTACCTCTTCAATGACGCCGACCTCGTCGCGCTCGTGCACGACACCGAGTTCACGCCGCGGATCAACGCGGTGCGCGAGCGGGCACCGAAGCTGAAGAGCTTCATCTCGGTCGGTGACGGCGAGGCCCCTGAAGGCGCGGTCGACTGGAACGACGCGCTCGCCGCGCAGTCACCGGCGCGGGAGGGCTTCCCGCAGCGCTCGTCGGATGACCTCTACATCATCTACACGGGCGGCAC
>DASZYY010000073.1:0-27258 GCA_035545175.1 Mycobacteriales bacterium | reverse complement strand
GACATGATCATCTCCGGCGGCGAGAACATCTACTGCGCCGAGGTCGAGAACGTTCTCGCCGCGCACCCGGGAGTCGCGGACGTCGCGGTCATCGGCATCCCGCACGACAAGTGGGGTGAGACTCCCGCCGCCATCGTGGTCGCTGCTGACCCCGCCGCGCCGCCGACGCTGGAGGATCTGGTCGAGTTCACCCGCGACCGGCTCGCGTCGTACAAGAAGCCGACCGCACTGGCCGTCCTCGACGAGCTGCCGCGCAACGCGTCCGGCAAGGTCCTCAAGCACGAGCTCCGCGCGCGGCACGCCAAGGGCGAGCTCACGCTGTCGTGACCGACACGAAGACGGGCCCCCGCTGGAGCCGGCTCGAGCACGACGAGCGTCGCGAGCAGATCCTCGCAACGGCGCGGACGCTGTTCACGCAACGGCCGTACGGCGCGGTGTCCACGATCGAGATCGCCGAGGCCGCCGGCGTCACCCGGGGCCTGCTGCACCACTACTTCGGGACCAAGCGCGCGCTGTACCTCGAGGTGGTCAAGGACCTGGTCGACTCGCCGGTGCTCAGCGTGCTCGACGCGATCACCGCGACGCCGGTCGACCAGATGCCGCGCTGGGAGGACAGCGTCGGCCTTTGGATGGACGTCGTCGAGACCAACCGCGATGCCTGGCTCGTCGCGATCAGCGCCGGCGAGACCGGTAGCGACCGCGCGATGCACGACATCCTCGACGAGGCTCGGGAGCGCACCGCCTCGCAGGTCATCGCCGTGCTCGGGCTCGACGAGAAGCGCACCCCCGAGGTGCGCGCGCTGGTTCGCGGCTTCGGCGGCTTCGCCGAGGTGATCACTCGCGAGTGGCTGCAGCGTGGCCGGCTCAGCAAGGAGCAGGCGCGGGTGCTGCTCGTCGGTGCGCTGCCGGGAATGGTCGACCAGCTGCTTCCGGCGGTGGTCGCGAAGCGGCAGCGGCGGCGGAGCGCATGAACCGCCGTCGGGTCAGCGGCGCGGTCCTTGCGACGGTTGGCGCGGTCGTGCTCGCGATGGCGGAGCCGGCCGTCAACGCCTCCGCCGGTCACGAGCAGGCGCGTCACATCCAACCCGGTACCGCGGCCGCGACCGCCAGCGTCTTCGGCATCACGCCGTCGGTGTCGGGGCTGCAGCTGAGCGCGACGATGGGCGAGTCCACCGCGGCCTACCAGCACACCGAGACGCAGGCGAAGTCGGGAACGATCGACCTCGGCTCGCTCGGACTCGTCCTGGCCACGAGCGAGTTCTGCGGCCGGCCCGAGCTTGCGGAGAAGGATCAGCCGCAGCCGCTGACCGCCGACTCAGAGGACGGCGAACAGCACTTGACGCACGGCACGAAGGGCTTCGGTGAGGAGGCGGTCGACGTCGACTCGAGCCCGGAGTCGGCGGTCGCGACCACGACGACCATCGAGCAGAAGCTTCCCGGCGTCGTGTCCGTTCGCGGCCGGTCGCGTGCCGTCGTCCGCTACGTCGCCGGCCTCGAACAGGTCGCCACCAGCAGCGTCACCGAGACCGTGGTGCTGCTCGGCGGGCAGGTACGGCTCGACGGCATGAGCTGGACCGCGAAGCGCACGGTCGGCGCGACGAACAGTCGCCGGACGCACTTCTCCTTCGGCAAGGTGACGCTCGCGGGCCAGCCGATGCAGGCGCCCGACTCCGCCCCGGAGGAGACCATCTCCGCGATCAACGCGGTGCTCGCCCCGGCCGGCCTGAGCTTCCGGAAGCCGGTGCGCTCGACGAACCCGCACAGCGGCGCGGTCGCGATCGGTCCGTTCACGCTGCGGTTCAGCGGATCGAGCGTCGAGCGGACGCTGATCCGGCCGGCCAACGACGACGTCGTGACGATCGAGAACCTGCTCAAGCAGCTGGGCACTCCCGGTGACAACTGCGCGCAGGTCCGCCAGCTGATCGACAACCTGGACAACAACCTCGGCACCCTCGCCCACGTGTTCCTGGCGATCGCGGAGGGCGCCGGATCGCTCGACCTGCAGTTCGGCGGGGTCGCCGCGGGAGCACAGAACCCGGTGACCTACGCCAACCCGTTCGGCGAGGCTGGTCAGCTGCCGCCGGCGGTCAGCGTGCGCGCCGGACGCCCCCCGCGCGGTGCCTCACCGCCGCCCACCGCGAAGCCGCCGGCGGCCGGTAGCGGCACAGCATCCGTCGGGACCGAGCCGGTTGTCGCCAGCGGTCCCGTGCACTGCGTCACCAAGAGTCCGTCGACAGCGCACAGCTGCTGGCACGGGCTGGCCACCGTCGCATCCGCCGGCGCGCTCGCCGTCGGCATCGCGCTGCTCATCGCGGACGTCGCACTCACCCGACGCCGTCGCAGGACGACAAGGAGTGTTACCGCCAGTGAGTGACGGCTCCCGCTTCCGGTTGCCCGCCGCCGAACGTCACCTGCTCGCCGGGTACGGGCCGGGCATCTTCCTCGTGACGGCGTTCCTGCTGATGTCGCTGCTGGTGCCGACGATCGCCCCGGACCAGAACGTCTCCGCGACAACAACGGCCTCCGACGGCCTCGTGACCCCGGCGCAGACCGCAGGACCCGGCGGAAGTGTCGCGCCGGGCCACCACGGGAGCCCGGCAAGCCACGGTGGCCATGCCGGCGTCGCGTCCACGGTCTCCGGCGGCAACACCGCGAAGTGCGTCGGCCCGCAGGTGCGCGGTGACAGCTACGCGCCGCAGTGCGTGTCGTTCTCCGGCTCGAACGGCGGCGCGACGACGCGGGGGGTGACGTCGAAGCAGATCGACATCACCTTCCGGATCCCCGCGGACAACCTGGCGAGCACGGATGCGGCGATCCAGCAGCTGGCCGGCAAGTACAACACCGCGGCGTTCAGCGACACCGAGGCGGACGTCAAGCGCACGATCGCCGACCTCGTCACCTATTTCAACCGGACGTTCCAGTTCTACGGTCGCAAGCTGTCGCTGCGCTTCTTCAACGGTCAGGGCACGTTGACGTCGGAGATCACCGGCGGCGGGCAGTCGCAGGCGAACGCTGACGCACTGAAGGTCGCGGACTCCTACAAGGCGTTCGCCGACGTGTCCGCGTTCTCGCAGCCGTTCGGGCAGGCGCTGTCCGAGCAGCACGTCGTCAACATCGGCTCGCCGTACATGTCGCTGGGCTGGTACCAGAAGTACTCGCCCTATGCCTGGTCGTTCTTCCCGAACTGCACGACCGCGACGGAGGGTGGCTCCGCCAACGTCGTGCGGCAGCTGTTGCCGCAGAAGGTGACGTGGGCAGGCAAGGGCGTCCCGGACGGGCAGAAGCGGCGGTTCGCCGTCATCGCCCCGGACAATCCGATCTACCAGTCGTGCATCCACATCGTCACGCGCGCGATGGGCAGGGCCGGCTACCCGCCGGTCGATGACCTGTCCTACACCGCCAACCTCTCCGAGCTGTCGCAGGAAGCGGCGGCGATGGAGCAGCGGATGGTCAACGACAAGATCACGACGATCATTTGCGCGTGTGACCCCATCACGCTGATCTATCTCACCGGTGACTTCGACAACGCGGAGTACGAGCCGGAGATCGTCAACAGCGGCGGCGCGTTCACCGACGAGGACGTCGTCGCGCAGCTTATGGACCAGGACGTCTGGGCCCACGCCGCCGGCGAGACCTTCAACGGCACGACGCCGCCCTTCGGGTCGTCGTTGGCGTACTTCGCGGCGAAGTCCGTGGATCCGTCACACATCCCGGCGCACGAGGTCGACGTGTTCTACGAGGACCTCTACATCCTCGCGTTGGGCATCCAGCAGGCCGGTCCGGATCTCACGCCGGCGTCGTTCCAGAGCGGGCTGTTCGGCTATCGCGGTGGCGACGGCGAGTACGGCCCGTGGTCGTTCTACCAGCGGGGTCACGGCATCTGGACGCCGCAGTACAAGTTCCGCGACGAGTGGTGGAACCCGAAGGTGGCCTCGGCGTTCAACGGTCAGCTGGGCAGCTGGATCGTCGGCAAGCACTGGTACGGGCTGAACGACTCCTCCGGCAAGTACATGCCCGTGTTCCCGAACGGTCCGCAGTGATCAGGTGGGCGGCGGCGGCCGCGGCGTTCGTCGTCCTATTGCTGACGCAGGCGGACGGTCACGACGTGCCGATGGGCACCGTTCTCTACGGCGTCCTGTACGGCAGCCTCAACGGACTGCTCGCGGTCGGCCTCGTGCTGCTGTACCGGGTGACGCGGTCGCTGAACTTCTCGTACGGCGCGATGGGTGGTCTGCCGGCCGGGATCGTCGCGTCGCTGTACCTGTCGCACCACACCCCGTGGGGGCTCTGCGTTGCGTTGAGCATCGCGATGGGTCTGCTCGTCGGCCTGGCGACCGGCGCCTTGGTCAACTGGCGGTTCAGCCGCTCGCCTCGACTCGTTCTCACGGTCGCGACCATCGGCCTGCTGCAGCTGCTGGGCGGCATCGCGATCTACGTGCCGCGCTGGTTCCACGGGCCGTCGCTGATCCCGCCGTTCGCGACGGGCCTGTCGAAGTGGCACAAGCAGATCAACCCGGTGCTTTTCAACGGCAACGACCTCGTCGTCCTCGTCGTCGTCCCGTTGGTCGTCGTCGCGGTGTCGTGGTTCCTGCTGCGCACCGACGCCGGCCGCGCGGTTCGTGCGATCGCCGACAACCCCGACCGGGCGCGGCTGGCCGGGGTGCCTGCTCGTCGCCTGATGCTGCTCGTGTGGGCCATCGCCGGTGGCGTGGCGGCCCTCGCCGTCACGTTGCAGGCGCCATCGGCCGGCGTTCCGCTGAACGTCGCGGCCGGACCGGAGATCCTGCTGGCACCACTCGCGGCCGCGATCGTTGCCGGGATGCGCTCGATGCCCGGCGCGTTCCTCGCCGGCATCGGGTTGGGCGTGATCGAGGCGGTCGTCCGTCTCGACGTGTCGAAGCAGTCGGTCGAGGAGCCGATCTTCCTCGCCATCATCCTGGTCGCCCTGCTCGTGCAGCACCGGGGTACCGGCCGGGCGGACGACAGCGACGCGGCGTGGACGGAGATCGGTACGACGCGCCCGCTGCCCGCGGCGCTGCGGAAGCTGCCGGCGGTCCGGGCCGCGCGAGTCACGTCGGTGGCGGCGGTCGGCGCGGTTGCCGTGCTGTTGCCGGCGGTGCTCTCCGCCTCGCGGCTCTACCAGGTCACCGGCGCGCTGATCTTCGGGATGGCGGCGCTCTCCCTCGTCGTACTCACCGGCTGGTCGGGCACGGTGAGCCTCGGTCAGATGGCCCTCGTCGGGATCGGCGCGATCGTGGCGGGCGATCTCGTCGCGCACCTCGACCTCGACTTGTTCCAGGCGCTGGTCGTGGCCGGCGCTGCGGGCGGCGCCGCGTCGCTGCTGCTCGGGTTGCCCGCGCTTCGAGTCCGCGGGCTCTACCTCGCGGTGACGACCATGGCGTTCGCCGTCACTGCGAACGACTTCTTCTTCAACCCGTCGAACTTCGCGAGTGTGCTGCCGGCATCGATCGTCCGGCCCGTCCTGTGGAAGCGGTTCCTGCTCAAAGACGGCAGCAGCGACCTCTATCTCCTGTGCCTCGGCGTGCTCGTGTTGTGGATCGTGCTGCTCGCCGGACTACGCCGCGGGCGTCCCGGCCGCGCGATCATCGCGGTGCGTGACAACCGGGCCGGCGCCGAGGCGGCGGCGGTGCCGAGCGTCCGCACTCGGCTGATGGCATTCATGGTTGCGGGCGTGATCGCCGGCGTCGCCGGTGCGCTCGACGTCGTCGTGCTCGGCGGGGTCGGCAACCAGACCTTCCAGCCGTCCGACAGCGTGCTCGTGCTGTCGATGGTGGTGATCGGCGGGACCGCGTCGATCGGGGGCTCGCTCGCCGGGGTCGCGCTGCTTCAGTGGGTGGCGATCGCCTTCCCGACCGCGCAGCTGCTGCTCACCGGGATCGGTGTGCTGATCGTTCTGCTCGTCGTCCCGTCGGGACTCGCGGGGGTCGCCGAGCGGGTGCGCGATCGCGTCCTCGTCTCGCTGGCGCGCCGCCGCGGCTGGGACACCAGCGTGTGGGCGGACTCCGCCGACGAGTTGGACACAGCCGCACCCTCGCAACCGAAGGTTGCGGCGGCAGCGGACGCGCTGCTTCAGGTGTCCGGTGCGAACGCGGCGTACGGGTCGATGCAGGTGCTCTTCGGTGTCGACCTGACGGTGCGCGAAGGCGAGATCGTCGCGCTCCTCGGCACGAACGGCGCCGGCAAGTCGAGCCTGCTGCGCACCGTCACCGGGCTGCTCCCCGCATCGTCCGGAACCGTCCGGTTCAACGGTCGCGACATCACCGCCGAGGCAACGGAGAACATCGCGACCGGTGGGCTGACGATGATGCCGGGTGGCCGCGGCATCTTCCCGACGCTGACCGTGGCGGAGAACCTGCGCATCGCCGGCTGGGTGCACCGCAAGGACGCCGCCGCGACCCGCGCGGGCCTGGCCGAGGCGCACGATCTGTTCCCCGTTCTCGAGGAACGCGCTCACTCCGTTGCGGGCGACCTGTCCGGTGGGCAGCAGCAGATGCTGTCGCTGGCCATGGCGTTCCTCGCCAAGCCCAAGCTGCTCTGCATCGACGAGCTGAGTCTCGGGCTCGCCCCGCTGGTCGTGGCGCGGCTGCTCGACGCCGTGCGGCGCATTCACGCTTCCGGCGTCACCATCGTGCTGGTCGAGCAGTCGGTCGATGTTGCGCTGCTCATCGCCGAGCAAGCCACCTTCCTCGAGAAGGGACAGGTGCGCTTCGTCGGCCCGGTTGCCGAGCTGCTCGACCACGACGAGCTGCTGCGTGCCGTGTTCATCGGCGGTGGCAAGGCCGAAGCCGCGACGAAGCCGGGTAAGGCGAAGCAGCCGAGCAAGCGTGGCGCAGCGGCGAGGGTGACCGAGCCGATCGCCGCGCCCGCGGCGCTGCGCTGCTACGGCATGCACAAGGCGTTCGGCGGGATCATCGCGGTCAACCACGTCGACCTGTCCGTCGGTCAGGGCGAGATCGTCGGGCTGATCGGGCACAACGGCGCCGGCAAGACGACGATCTTCGACCTGCTGTGCGGATTCACGCCGGCCGATGGCGGCCGGGTCTACCTCGGCGAGGAAGAGATCACGTCGTACCCGGCCTGGGGTCGTTCCGCGCTCGGGCTCGGGCGGTCGTTCCAGGACGCGCGGTTGTTCGGCAGCCTCACCGTGGCGGAGACGCTCTCGGTCGCCTACGAGCGGCACCTTGCCAACCGCGACCCGTTTGCGGCGGCGCTGCGAATGCCCGCAGCCACGGCGAGTGAGGCGGCCCTCATCGAGGGCGTCGACCGGCTGATCGAGGAGTTCGGCCTCGCGGCCTACCGGCACCGTCCGACCGGCAGCTTGTCAACAGGCACCCGGCGCATCGTCGAGCTGGCCTGCGTCATGGCGCACGAGCCGAAGGTGATGCTGCTCGACGAGCCGTCGGGCGGCGTCGCGCAACGTGAGACCGAGGCGCTCGCACCACTGCTGCTGAAGCTCCGCGAGGAGACGGGCTGCGCCATGCTCGTGGTGGAGCACGACATGGTGCTGCTGAGCGGCGTCTGTGACCGGCTCGTCGCGCTCGAGCTCGGCTCGGTCATCGCCGAAGGACCCCCGGCTGAGGTGCTGTCGCATCCGGCCGTCATCGCCAGCTATCTCGGTACGGATTCCGATCCCGCAATCAAAGGAGCGTCATGACCGCCACCGCGACGGAGCCGGCCCAGGGCTTCGACATCCGCCGCTACCTGGTCGGTGTCGGCGGCGACCTGCCGGGTCCGGCCAACGTCATCATGCAGCTGAGCTGGCCGGAGATCGGCTACGGCGTCATGGAGAGCAAGGTCGAGTCCGGTAGCGCGATGAAGCACCCGTACAAGCGGGCGCGCACGACCTTCACCTACCTCTCGGTGGCCATGCTCGGCAACGACGACGACCGCGCGCACTTCGCGAAGGCCGTCAACGGCCAGCACGCGCAGGTCAAGTCCGACGAGAACAGCCCGGTGAGGTACCACGCGCTGAACCCCGAGCTGCAGCTGTGGGTCGCAGCTTGCCTGTACTACGGCACGCTCGACCTGCACGAGAAGATGCACGGCCCGATCACCGACGAGGCGGAGGCGGACGCGTTCTACGCCTACTGCGCGCGGTTCGGTACGACGCTGCAGGTGCGTGAGAACATGTGGCCGAAGAACCGTGCGGAGTTCGCGGAGTACTGGGAGGCCGGCGTCGCGCGGGCCGCGATCGACGACAAGATGCGCCGTTACCTCGACGCGCTCACCCGACTGGAGAACCTGCCCAAGCCGCTGCAACGACTCAATGCCGAGCGATCGCTGTTCTTCACCAAGGGCTTCCTGCCACCGCTGTTCCGCGAGCAGATGGACTACTCGTGGTCGGCGGCCGAACAGGAGTCGTTCGACCGAAAGCTGGCGAAGCTCGGGCGAATCGACCGCAAGCTTCCGACGAACCTGAAGATCCTTCCGTTCAGCGCGCTGCTGTGGGACATGCGCCGGCGCCACCGCAAGGGCGCTCCTCTGGTCTGAGCACCGATCGCGTTACCCGCGAACTTGACAGAACTTAGATATGTTGAGACTGTCCTGGAGTGAAGTCGCTCGCTGAGTCGGTGGTGCAGGCCGCCACGGCGACGCCGCTCTACCAGGTCAAAGGCGAGTTCTTCAAAGTGCTCGGCCACCCGGCCCGGATCCGCGTTCTCGAGCTGTTGAGCGAGCAGGAGCGGTCGGTCGGCGAGCTTGCCGCCGAGGTCGGGATCGAGACCTCACACCTCTCCCAACAGCTCGGCGTGCTTCGTCGCGCCGGCGTCGTTGCCGCGCGCAAGGACGGGACCTCCGTCATCTACTCACTCGCCGCGCCCGAGGTGGCAGAGCTGCTCGCGGTGGCCCGCCGCGTCCTCGCCGTGATCCTCAGCGGTCAGGTGGATGTCCTCAAAGACCTCGAGGTCGGGGCACCTTCCGGGCGGGCATCCCGCCGCTAGTCGAGTTCCTCGATCTGATTGATCGATTCGGCTCAGTTATCAGCAAGACCCGCCGACGTGGTGCGTAAACCCGTCCTTCAGGAGACTGCCTTGGCTGATGCCACCGAAATCATCGCGCCTCGCAAGAGCCCGGAGAACAACCAGCGCAAGCCGGCCGTGGACCTTGCCTCGTTGCGCAGCGTGCTCGACGACCTGCCCATGCGCGTGATGCTCTGCGACCTCGACCTGACCATCCGCTACGCCAACAAAGCCACGCTCGAAGGTCTGCGCGGGCTGCAGGAACACCTGGCCGTTGACGTCGAGAAGATCGTCGGCACGAACATCGACATCTTCCACAAGGACCCCGCGCATCAGCGCCGGATCCTGTCCTCGGATGCGAACCTCCCGGTCCGCTCGGTCATCTCGGTGGGTCCGGAGAAGCTCGACCTCACGGTGCAGGCGGTGTACGACGACGACGGTGCCTTCTGCGGTGCGATGGCGACCTGGGACGTGATCACCGACAAGCTTCGGCTCGAAGCCGAGGTCGCACGCGTCACGTCGATGATGGAGAACTCGCCGACGAACATGATGTTCGCCGATCGCGACTTCACCATCACCTACATGAACCCCGCCTCGCTCAACACGCTGAAGAGCCTCGAGCAGCACCTGCCGATCGCGGCCGACCAGATCGTGGGATCGAGCCTCGACCTGTTCCACAAGAACCCGTCGTACCAGCGGGGCATCTTGGCGGAGGAGTCGAACCTGCCGCGGCGCGCCAACATCAGCGTCGGTCCGGAGACGCTCGACCTGCTCGTCTCTCCGATCCGCGACCAGGCGGGCGACTACATCGGTGCGATGGCGACCTGGGACGTGATCACCGACAAGCTCGCGCTGGAGGCAGAGCGGACGCGGCTGGCCGAGGAGCGGGAGGCGGCGGCGGAGGAGCTGCGCTCGAAGGTCGACCTCGTGCTCGAGGTCGTCGACGCGGCGGCCAATGGTGACCTGACCCGCGAGATCCCGATCAGCGGCGACGACGCCATCGGGCGCCTTGCCGGTGGGCTCGGTCAGCTCATGCAGCGGCTGCGGGAAAGCATGGGCGAGATCGGTGCCGCAGCGCAGCGCCTCGCCGAGGCGGCCGGTGAGCTGACCGGGGTCAGCCAGGACATGGGCGGCGCCGCATCGCGGACCGCCGAGCTCGCCGAGACGGCGGCGCGGACCTCGGGCGAGGTGCGCGAGAACACGTCGTCGGTCGCGAGTGCGACCGAGCAGATGTCGGCGAGCATCACCGAGGTCTCCCGCAGCGCGGCGCAGGCGTCAACCGCCGCTTCGAACGGCGTCACCGTGGCGACCAGCGCACAGACGACCGTGACCAGCCTCGGCGAGTCGAGCCGGGAGATCGGTGCCGTGCTGAAGACGATCAACGCGATCGCCCAGCAGACCAACCTGCTCGCCCTCAACGCGACGATCGAGGCCGCCCGGGCCGGTGCGGCCGGCAAGGGCTTCGCGGTTGTCGCCACCGAGGTCAAGGAGCTCGCGCAGGGAACCGCGCGTGCCACCGACGACATCGCAGAGCGGATCGAGGCGATCCAGCAGGCGGCGACCGGTGCGGTCGAGGCCATTCGCGAGATCAGCGAGTGCGTTGACAACATCAACGACCTGCAGAACTCGATCTCGGCGGCCGTCGAGGAGCAGACCGTCGTGACGAACGACATCGCGCGCTCGGTGAGCGGGGTCGCGGACGGTGCCGCCGGTATCTCCCGCGACATCGGGCAGGTCACCGACGCGGCCGCTTCCACGATGGACGGCGTGACCAAGTCACTCGACTGCGCGACCCGGCTCAACGACATGGCCGAAGAGCTCAAGACGTTGCTGGCGCGCTTCGACTACTAGACGCCCACGCCCGCCGCTGTCGCTGGGGTACGTGACGGTGGCGATCGCGGGGTGCCACCCAGGCCTCGCCCTTCCCCCGGGAACGAGGGGCGAGGCCGGGAGGGGTGCACGCTTATCCTCATCCGGTGCGGTGGTTGGCAAGACTGACGGCCGCCGTTCTCGGCGTGGCTCTGCTGCCGTCCCTCGCCACAGCTGCGTCGGTGCCCCACCCACGCGGTCCGAGTCACGGCTCGACGAGTCACGGCGTGACGAACTTCAAGGGCGACCGCTTCCCCTACCTGCTCTACACGCCGTCGTCGTACCGGTCCGGCCGGCCGATGCCGCTGGTCGTCGTCGTACACGGCTGCCAGACCACCGCGGCGCAGGAAGAGAAGATCACCTTCTTCGACCAGCTCGCGGACCGGAAGGGTTTCGTCGTCCTCTACCCGGAGGTGGACCCGGTCGGCAAGGCCTCGCCCGGTCCGGTCGCGAACTGCTGGAAGTTCCTCGACCCGGCGGTCTACTTCCGCGGCTTCGGCGACACGGCAGCGGTCGCGCAGATGACGCATGAGGTGCTCAAGCGGCGCAGCATCGATCGCCACCGCATCTACCTGGTCGGTGTCTCGGCCGGCGGTCTGATTACTTCCGCATCGGCCGGCGCGTACCCGGACCTCTACGCCGCGGTCGGCATCATCGAATCGGCCGGGTACGCCGACGGTCCTTGCTTCACCGACGGCGTGGGGATCCCGGTGCAGGCGAGCGCGCAGCTCGCGCACGTCGCCGAGGGGTCGCGCGCCCGCGTCGTACCGCTGTTCGTCATGGGCTCGACCGGCGATCTGGCGTTCCCGCAGACCTGCGCGAAGAAGGCGCTGCAACAGGGGCTGCGGACCGACAACCTCGCGATCGGCGGCAGCCAGGACGGGCCGATCTCGCTGACGCCGGCGTCGTCGCGTCGCGGTCAGGTGCCGCACGGCCGCAGCTACACCGTCAGCACGTTCCGGGACCCGAACGGCTGCCTGATCGGGCAGCAGACGATCATCGACGGGATGCCACACGCCTGGCCCGGGGGCAACCAGGCGATGGGCGGCTACAGCGACCCGACCGCGCCGAGCGGCGCCAAGACGGCGTGGAGCTTCTTCAAGCACTTCACCTTGACCAGCACTGCCATGCCGTGCGCGGAGACCCGCACCGTGGGCGGTGCGACTTCGCGCGCGCATGCCCGCCACGGCAAGCCGGTGCACATCACCAACGTCCAGCGGACCGGGAAGCGACTCGTCACGCTGACGATCTCGACGCCGGCGTTCGCCACTCCGACGAAGGTCGATGTGGACCTGCCGGTCGGCTACGCCGCGCACCCGCATCGCCGCTGGCCGGTCGCGTACTTCCTCGCCGGCACCATGAACACCTACGCGTCGTTCAACCACGTGGTCGACGGCCTCGGGCTCACCCGCAAGTTCCCCGCCATCGTCGTCTCACCGAACGGGGACAGCGGCTACTGGAGCGACTGGTACAACGCCGGCAAGTTCGGCGCACCGATGTACGAGACGTACGTCATCAAGCAGCTGATCCCGCTGATCGACCGGAAGTTCCGGACGATCCCGAAGCGGTCGATGCGCGCCATCGCCGGGGTGTCGATGGGTGGCTCCGGGTCGATGATGCTTGCCGCCGAGCATCCGGACCTGTTCGCCGATGCCGCCACCCTCTCCGGCGCGGTAGACAGCAACCTGCCGCCACTTGCCGCCGCGATCACGGCCAGCTCGACCTTCCAGGGCGCGCCGCCCGACGCGATCTACGGGCCACAGGCGACGCAGGAGGTCCGCTGGCACGGGCACGACCCGTACGACCTCGCCGCCAACCTTCGCGGATTGCGGCTGCAGGTCCGGACCGCCAACGGGACGCCGAATCCCGGGATCGGTGAGAACCTGCTGTCCGCCGACTCGGTGTCGTGCGTGATCGAGTCCGGTGTGCACGGCGCCAGCGTCGACTTCCACAACCGGCTCGACGTACTGCGGATCCCTCACTTCTGGCGCGACTACGGGCCGGGCTGTCACACCCCGCCGAACTTCAAGCGAGAGATCGCGGCGACGATCAAGGTCTTCACCCGGCAGTTCCGCCATCCGCAGCCGCGGCCGGCGAGGTTCGACTTCCGCTCGATCCAGCCGAGCTTCAAGGTCTACGGCTGGAAGGTCCGCGCTGATCAGAGCCGGGCACTCGAGTTCCTCTACCTGAAGGACGTGGGCCGGCGCGGGCTCACGGTGACGGGATCAGGCACGACCACCGTCACCACGCCGCCGATGTTCCGCGGCGTGCGCAAGGTCGCGCTGTCCGGCGCAGTGCAACGCTCGGTCCGGCCGGACAAGGCAGGCCGGATCACGTTCAGCGTGTACCTCGGCCCCGCGGACACCGATCAGGAATACACAACGGGTGCCGTCACCCGCGAAGTCACTCGCGCGGTCACCTTCACTCCGACCAGGCGGACGCTCACCCCGTCGAGCCCTACGCAGGTTCTGTAACTCGCGTCGAGTAGGGCCACCTACGTTGGGCTCGGCAGCGCCGCGCAGTGGAGCAAGCGGCGGAAGCCTCGGCGGTCGCGCCATGACAGGACCTTTTCCTCTGCCGCGCGGGGCCGAATCGGGGTGACCGTGGGCTTGGCTGTGGCGCAGTTGCCGCCACCGCGAGGTGATCACGAACTGGAGGCTCCGATGGCAGCCTTGATCGCAATTCTCGTCATCTTCGGAGTGCTGGCTCTGGTGGCGCTCGCCATGTCGATTCGGGTCGTCAAGCAGTACGAACGCGGGGTGCTGTTCCGGTTCGGCCGGCTCATCGGCGTCCGCGAACCTGGACTGCGGTTCATCATTCCCATCGTCGACGTCATGCATCGGGTGTCGCTGCGGATCGTCACCCTGCCGATCCAGTCGCAGGGCATCATCACCCACGACAACGTCAGCGTCGGCGTCGCAGCCGTTGCCTACTTCCGGGTCGTCGATGCGGTGAAGTCGGTCATCGCGATCGAGAACGTCCGGGCGGCGATCGACCAGATCGCGCAGACCACCCTGCGCAAGGTGGTGGGGAAGCACTCGCTCGACGAGACGCTGTCAGAGACCGATCGGATCAACGGCGACATCAGGCAGATTCTCGACGTCACGACCATCGACTGGGGCGTCGAGGTGACCCTGGTCGAGCTGAAGGACATCCAGCTCCCCGACACGATGAAGCGCGCGATGGCCAAGCAGGCCGAGGCGGAGCGGGAGAAGCGAGCCAAGATCATCAACGCCGAGGGCGAGGCGCTTGCCGCGGCGGCGCTGGGCGAGGCGTCGGACGTCATGATGGAGCATCCGCTGGCCTTACAGCTTCGCAACCTGCAGAGTCTGATCGAGATCGCCGTCGACAAGAACTCCACCGTCGTGTTCCCCGCGCCGTTGATGAGCACGATCGGCGAGCTCAACAGCTTCCTGGCACGCGAGGCGGACGCCGCGGCCGCGCGAGCCGCGGCTGCCCGCCCCGACGCCACACCCGTAAGAGCCGTCCGCCCTGAGGGCGCGTAGGCCACGGTCGGGCCGCACAGTAGGGGTCCTTGTGCCCTGGAACGTGAGGTTCCGGCGGAGAAGACTGAGGTTCGATTTCGGCCCTTGGGGTGAGGATGCCACGGGTTCGTGACGTGTTGCACCGCTTCCGCCCGGCGGGCATTCCGGGAGCGGCGACCCCGGCTGGCGTGCCGTTGGATCGCGGCGCGGAGCTGACGGCGGAGTTGGAGCCGCTGTTCCTCGAGCTCGCCGTCACCGAGCGTGAGTGTGCGGAGATCCTCGAATGCGCCGACCGGCACGCCGCGGAGATCCGGGCCGCCGCGTCTGAACGTGCCCGTGCTCTCGTGGCGGCGGCCATGGACAAGGCCGATGCTGAGCGCGCCGCGGTTTCTGCCCGGATGCGACAGCGCGACGAGGCGGAGCGCGCCGCGGTCCTGGCCGCCGCCGAGACCGAGGCAGCCGCCTTGCGTCACCGCGTCGATGCCCGGATGCCGGCGTGTGTTGAGCGGGTCGTCGCCAGTGTCGTCGACATGCTCGATGAGGCGGCATCCTCGGATGATCCGGTGGCGGGTCCGGTATGAGCGTCGGCTGGGTGGCGGGCAGCGTCCGGGCGCGCGCGATGACCCGTCGCCGTCTGGGCCGAGTGGCCGTTGCGGCTCTCGCCGGCAGCGAGTCCTTGGAGACTGCGCTGGTCACGCTGGCCAGCACGACCTATCGCCGTGACATCCACCCGCACCAATCGCTTGCTGATGCGCAACGCGCTGTCGTTGAGACGCTGTTGTGGAACTTGCGCGTCCTGGCCGGCTGGGCACCGCGGGACGGGGTCACGATCTTGCGCCTGCTTGCCGGTGTTCTCGAGGTCGAGAACGTGGCGGACCATCTGCAGCGACTGGCGGGTGGCGAGACACCCCCGCCGTACCGGCTCGCGGGACTGGCCACGGCCTGGCCTCGGTTGGCCCGGACCGTGAGCCCGGGCGAGCTACGCGGGACGCTAGCGATGTCGCCGTGGGGTGACCCTGGCGGAGACACACCGCGCGAGATCGGCCTTGCCATGCGCACGGTTCTGGCCGACCGGGTGATCGCGGCTGTTCCGGCGGCTGCTCAGTGGGCTGCCGGGGCGACCGCGCTGCTGGTGGCCCGGGAAGTCGTCGTCCAAGGTCGTGAACTGCCCTCGCGGGCGCGGATCGGCGCGGCACGGGTTGTCGGGGTGGCCGCTGCGTCCGCTCGCACACTGCCCGCTCTGCAGGCCGCACTGAGTAGTGGAGCGCGCTGGGCGCTGGTCGAGGTTGCGGAGCCGAGCGACTTGTGGCGGGCAGAGGCAGGTTGGTGGGCACGCGTCGAGCGTGACGGCGCTGCGATGGTGCGCCGCGCCGCGGCCGGACCAGAGGTGTTGGTCGGCGCGGTTGGCTTGATGGCCGCCGATGCGTGGCGCGTGCGCGCAGCGCTCGAACTGGCCCTGCGCGGTGGAGCGCCGGTGGAGGCCTTCGATGCCGTGGGGTGACGGGTTGCGCCCGGTGCGCATGCAGCGGGTCGCGCTGCTCGCCCCGCGAGAGGTGCTGCGCGAGGTGCTGGTCGAGGTCGCCGACGAAGGCACCGTGGCATTGGACGAGGCAATCCCGAACGGCGACGCACCAGCTCACTCATCGCCGGCTGTCGCTCGGCTACAGCACCTCGGTGCCGGAGGCATCGCGGCGCCCGCGCTGACGCGGACGTCGCCCAACCTCGACCGTTGGGAGAACGACGGCCGCATCGATCTGATCGCTGGTGAGGCACAGCTGGAGCAGCGTTCGGGACAGGCCGTCACCAGGGGCCGCGTCGCCGCACTGACCGGATGGATGCCCGCCGACGACGTGCCGCGGTTGGTCGATCGGGTTGCCGACAAGGGCGGCGCCGTGGTGCCGATGCCCCGTCCGGCCGGGATGCAGCCGCCAACGCTGCTGCCGCAAGAGGGGGCGGCTCACGACTTCGCGCCGCTCACCGAGATGTACGCATCCGTCCCGTACGCGGACGTGAACCCGTCGCTGCTCGCCGGGCTCGCCTACGTCGTGATGTTCGGCATCATGTTCGCCGACGTCGGCCACGGCGCACTGCTGGTGCTGGCTGCCGTGGCGATCCGCCGGCAATGGTCCCGGCGGCTTGCTCGGCTCCGACCGGCGTGGCTGTTCCTCGCCGGGGCGGGTGTTGCGAGCATCTGCTTCGGTGCCCTGTACGGCGAGTTCTTCGGTCCGACCCACGTCGTCCCGGTGTTATGGCTCGCGCCGCTGGACCACCCGATCCCGCTGCTCGGCGCCGCGGTCGCCGTCGGCGCGATGTTGCTCGCCGGTGCTTACGCGCTCGGCACCGTCAACCGGTTCCGTGAAGGTGGTTGGCGGGTCGCCGTCTACGCGCCGTCCGGTCTCGCCGGCGCGACGCTGTTCCTCGGGCTCGCCGCGGTGGCGGGGGGCGTCTACCTGGACCTGTTGTGGCTGGTGCCGTTGGGGGCGGTCATGACCGCCGGAGGTGTCGCGGTCGCCTACCTCGGATTGCTCGCGGCCGCCGGCGGTGGCGCGGCTGGCGCCGCTCAAGCCGGCATCGAGCTGTTCGATCTGGTCGTCCGGCTGGGGTCGAATCTGATCAGCTTCGCCCGGCTGGCTGCCTTCGGGCTGACCCACGCTGCTCTGGGCCAGGTGGTCTGGCATGCGACGACCGGGCTGTCGGGGCACGGGCCGCTCGGGGTGGTGGGCGCGGTGGCCATCTTCGCCGTCGGGAACACGGTGACGTTCGCGCTGGAAGCCCTGGTCGCGGGAATTCAAGCGCTGCGGCTGGAGTACTACGAGCTGTTCTCCCGGATCTTCGCAACCGAGGGCACCCCGTTCCGCCCTTGGCATGTCCCGCTTGCACCCACGGAGGCGTCATGTTGACCTGGCTCGTCACCTCACCCGCCGTCATCGCGGCAGGTGTGTTCACCAGTTGGCTGACGCACCGACAGGGACGGCGGGCGTTGCGCTGGTTGCTCACCGTCAACGGCGTCCTGCTGCTCGCGGCGCTGATCTTGCTGACGATCGGCTTCACCTCGGGCCCGGCGTCCGCGTCGACGCTGCCGCATGCGGCGACCGCGGTCGTCGCGGCGACGAAGGCGACCAACGGGTCGGCGCTGATCGGTGCCGCGATCGCGGTTGCCGGTTCGTCGATCGGGGCGGCGATCGCAGTGGCCTACACCGGGTCCGCGGCGCTGGCCGCGATGAGCGAACGACCTGAGCTGTTCGGTCGGGCCATGGTCATCGTCGGTCTGGCCGAAGGGATCGCGATCTACGGGCTGATCGTCTCGGTGATCCTGATCGGGAAGGCTTGAGGCTGCCCATGAGCCATTACCGCCGCTCGGGGGAGCCGTGAGCGAGGTCGCGGCGATCGGCGGCCAGCCGCAGGTCGAGGGGTTTGCCCTGGCCGGCGCGCGGATCTACCCCGCGGACGATCCGGAGCGGATCCGAGCGGCATGGCGAGACCTGCCCGACACGGTCGCGATCGTCATCCTCACTCCCGCCGCCGCCGATGCGCTCGGCGATGACCGGCTGGCGCCGCACGCGCCGCTGACGGTGGTGATGCCGAGATGACCGCGGTCACCGAACCGCGCGCCGATGCGCTCGCGCCGCTGCGTGAAGCACTGCTTGCCCGCGCCCGCGCCGAAGGCGACCGCATCCGCGCGGCGGCCGCGGCAGAAGGAGCCCGGTTGGAAGCGAGCGCCGCGGAAGAAGCCGACCGGCTGCTCGCCACCGCCCGCTCCCAAGGCGAAGCAGATGCCGCCGCTCTGCTCGCGGTCGACCGTGCCTGGACCCGACACTCGGCCCGCGCCATCCTGCTCACCGCACAGCGTGGCGCGTACGACGAGCTCCGCGAACGGGCCCGCGCAGCCTTACGCGCGGCGCTCGATGACCCGAGCCGCCGGACCCAGCTGGCAGCGGCGCTGCGCCGCCGCCTCGGCAACGGTGCCGTCGTGACTGAGCACCCCGACGGAGGCCTCGTGGCCGATGCGGCGGACAACCGCCGCGCTGACGGCTCGGTCGGGGCGCTCATCGACGCCGCGTTGACGGCGCTGGACGTCGACGACCTGTGGGCAGCGCCATGACCACGCGGGGCGGCGAGTCGCCAATCGGCCGCGTCGTGCGGGTGAGCGGACCGCTCGTCGAGATCGAAGGCTTGGCGTCGGTCGCGATCGCGGAGCTCGTCATGCTCGGCCGAAGCGGACTGCCGGGCGAGGTGGTCGCGATCCGGGGAGCGACCAGCACGGTCCAGGCCTACGAGTACACCGGTGGGCTCGCGGTCGGAGACCCGGCGACAGCCCTCGGTCGTCCGCTGTCGGCTCACCTGGGACCCGACCTGCTCGGCGGAGTCTTCGACGGCCTGCTCCGGCCACTGAACACCGCCCCGACGTGGCTCGACCCCGGCACAGAGCGGCCGCGCGCCAGGTCGACATGGCGTTGGCAACCGCAGGTCCGTGACGGGGACGACGTCACCGAAGGCACCGTGCTGGGTGCGGTCCCGACAGCCGGAGGCCTCGATTACCGCGTCCTCGTCCCGCCTGGAGTCAATGGTCAGGTCGAGCACCTCGCCGCCGAGGGTACGTACGGGACGGCCGACACCCTCGCCACGGTCGCCGGCACCCCGATCGGCGTCAGCGCCGACTGGCCGGTAAGGCGGACGCGTCCGGTCCGCGCCCGCCTCGAGGCCGACGAGCCGTTGCTCACCGGCCAGCGAGTGCTCGACGCGGTCTTCCCGCTGGCACGCGGCGGGAATGCGGGAGTCCCCGGCGGATTCGGTACCGGCAAGACGATGCTGTTGCAGCAGATCGCAAAGTGGTGCACCGCCGATGTGATCGTCTACGTCGGCTGCGGAGAGCGCGGCAACGAGATGGCCGACGTACTGGTCGATTTCGCTCAGCTCACCGATCCGCGAAACGGTCGCCGGTTGGCCGAACGCACAGTCATCATCGCCAACACCTCGAACATGCCGATGATGGCGCGGGAGGCCAGCATCTACAGCGGCGTCACCGTCGCCGAGTACTTCCGCGACATGGGCTATCACGCCGTCGTCATCGCCGACTCCACCTCACGGTGGGCCGAGGCATTGCGAGAGTTCGCGTCGAGATCCGGTGCGCTCCCCGCCGAGGAGGGCTACCCCGCGGCGCTTCCGTCTGCGCTCGCCGCGTTCTACGAGCGGGCCGGCCGGGTCGTGACCCTCGGTGGTGCCGAGTCATCGGTCACGATCATCGGCGCTGTCTCACCGCCCGGCGGCGACACCACCGAGCCGGTGACCGCCCACACCGAGCGCTTCGTGCGCGGCCTGTGGTCTCTCGATCGAGATCTCGCCTATGCCCGTCACTATCCGGCCGTCGGCTGGGCGGGGTCGTTCTCGCGCGACGCCGAGGCGCTGGGTGTCTGGTACGCCCGCAACGGTGACCCGGGCTGGGCGCCGCGCCGAGCCCGGGTGGCGAGACTGCTCGCTGAGGCGGACCGTCTCGGCGACCTCGCCGAGCTGGTCGGCGCGGGCTCGCTGCCCGGTCACGAACGTGTCGTGCTTCTCGGCGGCCGGCTGCTGCGCGAAGGCGTGCTGCAGCAGAGCGGCTTGTCCTCGAACGATGCCCACAGCAGCGCAGCGAAGACGGCGGCGCTCATCGACGGTGTGCTCGCCGTCGTTGACGAGTGTGACGCGTTGGTGGCGCGCGGCATCACGGCTGCCGAGATCGAGGAGGTCGACTTCAGCGCGCTGCTGCGCGCCGCCCAAGAGACCACGCCGGAGGACGCCGACGGCGTCGTGACCCGCCGGGACGAGCTGCTCGGCGTGCTGGCCGGGTTGTCATGACCACACCGCAGGTCAGCCGCGCTACCCGAGCCCGATTCACCGTCGAGTACACCGGGGTTGCGGAGCTGCGCGGTCCGCTGCTTGTCGTGCGGCCCGTGTCGGGTGTCGGTTGGGACGAGGACGCGGTGATCCGCACGCTTTCCGACGGTGCGGGCGTAGCGGTGCGGCACGGCCTGGTCCTCGAGGTCGATCGCGACCTGGCCGTCGTACAGGTGCTCGAGGGCACGGAGGCGTTGTCGCCCGGCAACACGCGGGTCTCGTTCACCGGCCACCCGTTGCGCATCCCGGTCGGGCCCGGCTGGCTCGGCCGGATCTGCAACGGTCGCGGCGAGCCGCTCGACGGCGGACCGCCGGTGTCCGGCTCGATGACGGCACCGGTTGCCGGATACCCGCTCAACCCGACGCACCGCGACCCGCCCACCGATCCACTCCTCACCGGCATCTCAGCCATCGACGCCCTGACGACGATCGTCCGAGGCCAGAAGCTGCCGATCTTCTCGGTTGCCGGACTGCCGCACCTCCAGCTGGCTGCGCAGATCGCCGCTCAGTCAACGGCGGGTACGGAGCCGTTCAGCGTCGTCTTCGCCGCGATGGGTCTGACACATGCCGACGCGGACGCCGTACGAGCGACGCTCGAGGATCGCTCCGCCGCCGGCGAGCTGTGCCTGCTGATGAACACCGCTGACGATCCGGTCATCGAGCGGATCCTCACGCCGCGGATCGCGCTGACGATCGCCGAGCACCTCGCATTCGAACTCGACCGACATGTCCTGGTCGTGCTCGCCGACATGACCAGCTACGCCGAAGCCTTGCGCGAGGTGTCGGCAGCGCGGGGCGAGATGCCCGGTCGGCGGGCGTACCCGGGTTACCTCTACAGCGACCTCGCCTCGCTCTACGAGCGGTGCGGGCGGGTACGTGGCAAGGCCGGCTCGGTCACGGTGCTGCCCGTGCTCACCATGCCCGCCGGCGACATCACGCACCCGGTGCCGGACCTGACCGGCTACATCACCGAGGGTCAGATTGTCCTGTCCGCGGAGGTGTACGCGCGCGGCGTCTACCCGCCCATCGACCCGCTGGCGTCACTGTCGAGACTGATGCGCAACGGCGCCGGGCCGGGGCACACCCGGGAGGATCACCTCGAGCTCGCCGCGCAGCTTGTCGCCGCGCTGTCGCGCGCCCGCCAGGCCAGCGAGCTCGCTGAGATCGTCGGCGCAGCAGCGTTGAACGCCACTGACCAGCACTACCTGCAGTTCGCCGCCGACTTCGAACAGCGAATGGTGAACCAGCAGCGCGGCGACCGGCGGGATCTGGATCAGACCCTGGACCGCTGCTGGGACGTCGCCACCCGGCTCCCGCGGCGAGAGCTGACCATGCTGTCGGCGCGCGCCCTGGATGCGCATCTGAGTCGAACGGTGGAGCGATGACGCTCCTGGCGAGAGTCCCCCCTGGGCGGGCGGGCCGGATGTGGCTGCACCGCAGGCTCGGCACGGCCGAGCGGGGACGCGACCAGCTGGACCGCAAGCTGCGCGTTCTGCTGCCGGACCTCCAGCGGCTGCGCATCCAGGCCGATCGGCGCCGTGCGGAGTGGGAAGCAGCGTGCGGTGATGCCGACACCTGGCTGCTGCGCGCAGTGTTGATCGGCGGGCATGACGTCATCCGTCACGCCACCCCGCCCGACCTGGCGGACGTCGAACTGTCCTGGACAACGGCCATCGGCGTGAGCTTCCCCAGCGACGCGCAGCTGTCAGCCTCGTCGCAGACCGCACCTGCCGTTGTCGGCAACGCCGCGACCACCCCGGCGATCGCGGCGTTCCGCACCGCGCTGCAGACCGGGATCCGTGCCGCCGCGGCGGAAGAGGCCATCCGACGTATGGAAGCCGAAGTCGACGTCACTCGGCGTCGACTTCGCGCTCTGGACAAGCGGTGGCTGCCTGCACTGCACCAAGCGTTGAGCGAGCTCGAGATGTCACTCGCTCAAGCCGAACAGGAGGACGCGACGCGGCTTCGCCGTGCCGCGGTAGCGCCAGCCGATCCGAGGTACCCGCCATGATGGAACGAGTCCTGCTGGCTGTCGACGACTCGCCTGACGCGCTTGCCGCTGCCCGCCTTGCGGTCGAGATGGCCAGCACCTCGCACGCCCAGCTGCGCGCGGTGCACGTCATGGCCGATCACGTGCTCGACTTCGCTCTTGAACGGGCCAGCGGCCAACCGGCGTCGTTGCGGCGCGACCAGTCCGCAACGGCGGTGCTCGCCCGGGTCACGGCCCTCGCGAATGCGGCCAACGTCGATGTCCAGACCGAGTTGCTCGCCGGTGACGTCGGCGGAGCCATCCTTGACGCCGCGCAGCAATGGCACGCCGACCTGGTGGTCATCGGAAGAGGAGCG
This sequence comes from Mycobacteriales bacterium, assembly GCA_035545175.1. Lineage (GTDB taxonomy): Bacteria > Actinomycetota > Actinomycetes > JAFAQI01 > JAFAQI01 > DASZTV01. The sequence goes on along the minus strand of DASZYY010000073.1, from coordinate 4,706 downwards.
CGCACGGCGAGGGGAGCGCCCTACGTGGGAGCGCAAACCCGCCACGTGCTCGAGTTCGCCGACCAGCCCGTCCTCGTCGTACCGCCCCCGCATCGGGGATGACCGAGCGAGCGGGGGCGGCCCGCCCATCCGCTCATTGCGCCGGCGCAGAAGGCTCAGCCTCTTGCGGCGTTGCGAAGCTCCTTGACCTCGCGGGCGAGCTCGGTCATCTGCTTGTGGAAGGCGTTGTGCTTCGACGTCTGCGACGGGTCGAGCAAGGCGCCGCAGTCGAGGCACAAGGTCAGGCTCTGCCCACCAACCTGCACTGATCTCGTCGACATGCCCCTACCTTAAGCACCGACCGCGTGGACCCCACCGTCTACGTGGACCACCGAGCCGGTCGTCGCCGGGAACCAGTCGGACAGCAGCGCGACGCACGCCTTCGCCGCCGGGATCGCGTCGTCGACGTCCCAGCCGAGCGGCGCTCGTTCCTTCCAGACCTGTTCGAAGCCGTCGAAGCCCGGGATCGACTTCGCGGCCATCGTGCGCAGCGGCCCGGCAGCAACGAGGTTGACGCGGATCCCGCTCGCCCCGAGGTCTCGGGCGAGGTAGCGCGCCGCCGACTCGAGCCCGGCTTTCGCGACCCCCATCCAGTCGTAGGCCGGCCATGCCCTCGTCGCGTCGAAGTCGAGCCCGACGATCGACCCGCCGTCACCCATCAACGGCTTCACGGCACGCGCCAGCGAGACAAGTGAGTACGTCGAGATCTGCAGCGCGGTGGCGACGTCGGACCACGGTGTCTCGCCGAACCCACCGCCGAGTGCCGTCGCGGGCGCGAACCCGATCGCGTGCAGGACGCCGTCGAGGGAGTCGGCGTGCTCGCGGATGCCGGCGGCGAGCGCGTCGAGCTCGGCGTCGACCGTGACATCGAGTGGCAGCACCGGTGCCGGTTTCGGCAGCCGGCCGGCGATCCGTGACGTCAGCGACAAGCTGCGTCCGGCGCCGGTGAGGATGACTTTCGCGCCCTCGGCCTGCGCCAGCAACGCCACCTTGAATGCGATCGACGTCTCGGTGAGCACACCCGTCACCAGCACCGTCTTGCCGTCGAGCAGTCCCATCAGTGACCCATCCCAAGTCCGCCGTCGACCGGTACGACGGCACCCGTCACGTACGACGCCGCGTCGCTGGTCAGGAAAGCCGCGACCGCCGCGACTTCGACGACCGAGGCCGCGCGGCCGAGCGGGGTGCGTTCGATGATCGAGGCGCGCTGCGCGTCGGTGAGCGCATGCGCCATGTCCGTCTCGACCAGCCCCGGCGAGATGACGTTCGACGTCACACCTCGGCCGGCGTACTCCCGGGCCAGCGAGCGAGCGAGCCCGACGAGCCCGGCTTTCGACGCGGCGTAGTTCGCCTGCCCGGCCTGGCCGACCGCGCCGACCGCGCTCGACACGAACAGCAGCCGGCCGTACCGCGCCTTGGCCATCGCGGGCAGGACGGCCTTGGCCGCGAGCCACGAGCCGCGCAGGTTGGTGTCGAGCACCTCGTCCCAGTCGTGCTCCGGCATTCGCAGCATCAGCCCGTCGCGGGTGATCCCCGCCGAGCAGACGAGAGCCTCGACCGGGCCGTGCTCGGCGGCGGCCGCCGCGACGGCGTCAGCGACCGACGACGCGTCGGTGACGTCGCACTTCACGCCGAACAGATCATCCGGTGCCGCGCTGCCGTGGTGCGTCACGGCGACCCGATGCCCGGCATCGGCGAGCGCCCGCGCGATGCCGTAACCGATGCCGCGATTGCCGCCGGTCACCAGAACGGATCGAGGATGCGTCATAGCGGGATGTTCCGGTGGTTGCCGGCGCGGCGTGGGTGGGAGGCGATCGCCGCGCTGACCGCACCGCGGGTGGTGTCGGGATGGATGACGTCGTCGACGAGACCGAGGTCGATGGCACGCCCCACCCCGCCGGAGGTCGCCTCGTGCTCGGCGGCCAGCGCGATCTCCAGCTCGTCCCGCTCGTGCTCCGCGACGGCGGCGATCGCCTTGCGATGCAGGATCCGCACCGCGGCGACGGCGCCCATCACGGCGACCTCGGCGGTCGGCCAGGCCAGCACCCTCGTCGCGCCGAGCGACCGCGAGTTCATCGCGATGTACGCGCCGCCGTACGCCTTGCGCGTCACGACGGTGACCCGCGGGACGGTCGCTTCGGCGAAGGCGTGTAGCAGCTTGGCGCCGCGCCTTACGACGCCGTCCCACTCCTGCGTGACACCGGGCAGGTAGCCGGGCACGTCGACGAGGACGACCAGCGGGATGCCGAACGCGTCGCACATCCGCACGAACCGGGCCGCCTTCTCGGCACTCGCCGAGTCCAGACAGCCGGCGAGGCGCAGCGGGTTGTTCGCGAGGACCCCGACCGGTCCACCGCCGAGCCGGCCGAGGGTCGTGACGATGTTCGGCGCCCACTTGCGGTGCAGCTCGATGCCCGGCTCGTCCAGTAGCGCGTCGACGATCGGGTGTACGTCGTAGGCACGCCGCGGTGAGTGCGGCAGCAGCTCCGACATCGCCCGGTCGTCGGCGACCTTCACCCGGGTACGGCGGTCACCGAGCAGCGCCACGACCTCGCCGGCCTTCGCGATTGCGGCGATGTCGGTGTCGGCGACGAGGTGAACGACCCCGCTCTTGCGACCGTGCGCCTCGGGGCCGCCGAGCTGCTCCATGTCGACGTCCTCGCCGGTGACGCTGCGTACGACGTCCGGCCCGGTCACGAACACCCGTCCGGCCGGGCCGAGCACGACGACGTCGGTGAGCGCCGGCCCGTACGCGGCGCCTCCCGCCGCCGGACCGAGGACGACGGACACCTGCGGGATCAGCCCGGAAGCCTGGGTCATCGCGGTGAAGATGCGACCGACACCGTCGAGCGACGCGACGCCCTCGGCGAGCCGAGCGCCGCCGGAGTGCCAGATGCCGACGATGCCGTCGCCGCGACGCAACGCCAGCCGGTACGCCGCGGCGATCACCGCGCACCCCTCGGCGCCGAGCGCGCCGCCCTGCCTCGCCGGGTCGGTCGCGAACGCGACCACCTCGGTGCCGTGCACCTTCCCGATGCCGGCGACGACGCCGCAGTCCGCCGCGGCACCGCGGGCGATCGGTCGCCACTCGCTGAACAGCGCGGCAAGCCGGAGCCGTGGGTCGCGGTCGACCTCGACGACTGGTGCGGCGGCGGTGGGCGAGACGTCGAGCGTGGTCATCAGACCTCCGTGAGCGCCAGCGCGACGTCGTGGCCGCCGAAGCCGAACGAGTTCGACAGGGCCGCGCCACTGCCCGTGAGCTCGCGCGGCGACATCCGGACGAGATCGAGGGAGGCCTCGTCGTCGGGGTCGTCGAGGTTGCGGATCGCTGGTACGACGCGATCGCGCAGCGCGAGGCAAGTCACGCCGGCTTCCAGTGCGCCGGCTGCGCCGAGCAGGTGCCCGGTGCACGACTTGGTCGCCGTGACCGCGATGCCGTCGGTCGAGCGGCCGAACACCCGGCGCAGTGCGTTGGCCTCGGCGATGTCGCCGGCCGGTGTCGAGGTGGCGTGCGCGTTGACGTGGCTGACGTCGGCGGCGGACAGGCCCGCGTCGGCGAGTGCGAACGACATCGCTCGCGCCGCGCCGACCCCGTCGGGATCGGGTGCGGCGATGTGGTGGGCGTCGTTGGCCAGGCCGGCCCCGGCGATCACCGCGTAGCGTGTCGCGCCGCGCGCGACGGCGTGCGACTCGGACTCGAGCACGAGGACCGCGGCACCCTCGCCGAGGACGAAGCCGTCCCGCTGCTTGTCGAACGGCCGGGATGCGGCCGCCGGCGCGTCGTGCCGCGACGACAGCGCACGCATCGCCGCGAACGCCGCCAGCGGCAGCGGGTGCACGACGGCTTCCGCGCCGCCGCACACGACGATGTCGGCGCGACCGGCGCGGATCAGGTCCAGACCCATCGCGATCGCCTCGGCACCGGACGCGCACGCCGAGACCGGCGCGTGCGCACCGGCACGGGCCGACAGCTCCAACGCCAGGGTCGCCGCCGGACCGTTCGGCATGATCATCGGCACCGTGAACGGCGAGACCCGCCGGGCACCGCGGGTGCGCAGTACGTCGTACTGGTCGAGCAGCGTGGTCATGCCGCCGATGCCGCTCGACATCACCACCGCGAGCCGCTCCGGCTCGACCTCCAGTGCTCCCGCGTCGCGCCACGCCTCGAGTCCCGCGATCAACGCGAACTGCTGGCTGCGGTCGAGGCTCCGAACCCGCGGCGGCGGCAAGACGCCGGCCGGGTCGCTCGCCGCGCGCGCCGCGATCCGCACCGGCAGATCGGCGGCCCAGTCGTCGTCGAGCAGCGTCGCCCCCGACTGGCCGTCGAGCAGTGCGCGCCAGGTCGACGGCATGTCGCCGCCGAGCGGGGTGGTCGCGCCGAGTCCGGTCACGACCACCCGGTCGGTGGTCCTCGGCATCAGGCGGGCACGCCTGCGTTCGCGAGGAACCCGAGGACGTCGCCGACCGTCTTCAGCTTCGCCAGCTCGGCGTCCGGGATCGACACGTGGAAGCGGTCCTCGGCCATCGTCGCGATCTCCACCATCGACAGCGAGTCGATGTCGAGGTCGTCGACGAACGACGCTTCGGGTACGACGCGCGCCGCCGGGATGCCGGTGGCCTCCTGCACGATCTCGCCGAGCGCGGCGAGCAGGTTCTCGTCAGCCATT
>DASZYY010000072.1:0-12433 GCA_035545175.1 Mycobacteriales bacterium | reverse complement strand
GGCGGCGCGGTCTCGACGGTGGAGCGTTGGCCCGGTGTCCGGGTGGACCGAGGCTCCAGCGTGCACGTGATGGTGCGCCACACCGGCATCGCCGAGGAGCTGGCGCTGCAAGAGGTGGGGCTGGTCTACGACGATGTCGAGCCGTGGGCCGTTTTGCCGCATCCCGACGGGGCGCTGCGCTTCTCGAGTGACCTCGACCAGACCTGTACGTCGATCGAGGCCGCCTGCGGCTCGAAGGACGCGCAGGCCTACCGCGACTTCATCGCAGAGTGGACGCCGAGAATGCGGTGGTTCCTCGACGCCGCGGCCGCCCCACCCAGCATGGCCTCATTGGGCCGGCGTGGTTTGTCGTTGATGCGCCGGCAACGGCGTCGCCCGGCCGAGGTGATTCGCACGTTCGTCGAGCCGGCGGAGGCCGCCTTGGCGCGCCGGTTCGACGACGGCCGGCTGCGCGCCGCGCTCGGCTGGTGGGCCGCGCAGTCCGGCCCACCGCCGCATGCCGTCGGCACCGCACCGATGGCCGGCACCGCGGCACTATTCCACATGCGACCTGCCGGCCGACCGCGCGGCGGGAGCGGTCGGCTCAGCGAAGCACTCGCGACGCGATTGGCGTCGTTCGGCGGATCGGTCCGGACCAGCGATCCCGTCACCTCGATCACGCCTCGCGCCGGCGGGACGTGCACCGTCGTGACGCGGTCGGGCGACCGGATCGTCACGCGTGCCGTGGTCGCCGCGTGCCACGCCGCGGACACCGCGCGGCTACTCGGCGACGACGCGGCAAGACGCGAGATCCGCATCGGCGACGGGCTCGGCATGGTGGCGCGCCTGCTCACCGACCGGCTGCCGAGCTACCGGGTGGAGGTGCCCGGCACGCACACCGCGATGCAACTGCTGGTCGACTCCCCCGCACAGCTCCGCACGGCGTACGGCGACTTCCTGCGCGGCGAGCCGTCGAGTGACCCACCGCTGATCGTGATGACGCCGACGGCCGTCGACCCGACGCTGGCGCCGCCCGGTCGCCACGTCGTGTCGGTGTGGGCGCAATGGCATCCGGCGAACCTGCGAAGCGGCGACTGGGACAGCGAGCGGGAACGCGTCGGCGACGCCTTGCTCCGCGCCGTCGATAGATGGGCGCCGGGCTTCTCGGCCGGCGTGATCGAACGTTTCGTGCAGACCCCGCTCGATCTCGAGCGCGAGCTCGGCCTCCACGCGGGCAACGTCATGCATGTCGAGACCGAGCTCGACGCCTTGTTCGGCCTGCGGCCGCTACCCGGCTGGTCGGCCTACCGCACGCCCTACCCGGGCGTCTATGTGTGCGGTGCCTCGACCCATCCCGGCGGCGGGGTGTGGGGCGCGAGCGGAAGGTCCGTTGCCGAGATCGTCAGGCGCGATCTGCGACGTCGTTGAGACCGAGCCGCTGATAGATCTCGCGCGACGACGTGGAGCGGTTGAGCGTGATGAAGTGCAAGCCCGGCACGCCTTCGGCGAGCAGCGTCTCGCACAGCTCGGTCGCGACCTCGACGCCGATCGCCCGCACCGCCGCCGGGTCGTCCTCCACGGCATGGAGCCGCTCGGCGATCTCAACCGGGAACGCCGCACCGGTGAGCACCGCGAACCGCTCGACCTGCGAGACGTTCGTCACCGGCATGATGCCCGGCAGGATCGGTACGTCGCAGCCGGCCGCCGCGACCCGGTCGCGCAGCCGCAGGTAGTCCTCAGCGCGGAAGAACATCTGCGTGATCGCGAAGTCCGCGCCGGCGCGGCACTTGTCGATGAAGAACTGGACGTCGGAGTCGAAGTCCGGTGACCGCGGGTGCTTCTCGGGAAACGCAGCGACCCCGACGCAGAAGTCACCGGACTCGCGGACGAGCTTCACCAGGTCGGAGGCGTAGCCCACGCCTTGCGGATGGGCGACCCACTCCCCCTGCGGATCGCCGGGCGGGTCGCCGCGCAGCGCGAGGACGTTGCGGATGCCGGCGTCGGCGTACTGGCCGATCACGTGGCGCAGCTCGGCAACCGAGTGGTTGACCGCGGTCAGATGGCCCACCGCGGTCAGTGTCGTCTCTGCCGAGATGCGCTCGGTGATGGAGACGGTGTGGTCCCGGGTGGAGCCGCCGGCGCCGTACGTCACCGACACGAAGGTCGGGTGCAACGCCTCGACCTCGCGCAGCGCTTGCCACAGCGCGCGCTCACCGTCGGGCGTCTTCGGCGGGAAGAACTCGAACGAGAACGACCGCTTGCCGCTCGCCAGCAGGTCTCGAATCGTCATGCGGGTGGCGGGCGTCCCGCGAACCGTCGTCACCCCAGCCACCCGACCAGTATCGGGCAAAGCGGAACGAGCTCAGCGCGGGTGAAATGCTCGGGGCGTGAGTGACGGCGTCCGCGAGCGGGTTGAGGCTGCGCTTCGCGCCTTCATGCACGCCGCGACCGACCAGCTCCGCGCGATCGGTGACGAGCTCATCCCGGTCGCCGAAGCCGCGAGCGAGTTCGTTCTCGACGGCGGCAAGCGGCTGCGGCCCGCGTTCTGCTTCTGGGGGGCGCTGGCAGCGGGGGGTGAGGACTCGGAAGCACTCATCCACGCCGCCGCCAGCCTCGAGCTGCTGCAGGCGTGCGCCCTGGTGCACGACGACCTGATCGACCACAGCGACACCCGGCGGGGCCGGCCCGCGGTGCATCAGCGGTTCACCGACCTCCACCGGGTGTCCGGCTGGCACGGGGATGCCGCCGACTTCGGCGCCGCAGCCGCGATCCTGCTCGGCGACGTGCTGCTGGCGTGGTCGGAGGAGATGTTCCTGACCAGCGGACTCCACGACGGAGCGCTGCGCCGTGGCCAGCCGATCTGCGCGGCCATGCGCACCGAGGTCATGGCCGGGCAGTACCTCGACGTCGTCGAGCAGGCGCGGGGCGGCACGACGGTCGAGCGGGCGCTGCGAGTTGCCCGGCTCAAGTCGGCGAAATACACCGTCGAGCGGCCGTTGCACCTCGGCGGCGCGATCGGTCGGGCCGGCGAAGAGGTGCTGCGCGCGTACAGCGCTTTCGGCCTGCCACTCGGTGAGGCGTTCCAGCTCCGCGACGACCTGCTCGGTGTCTTCGGCGACCCGGCGGTGACCGGGAAGCCCGCCGGCGACGACCTGCGGGAAGGCAAGCAGACCGTGCTGACCGCCCTCGCGATGCAACGAGCACCGGCGGCCGACCGCGACCTGTTGACCGACGTCCTCGGCCGCAGTGACCTCACCAACGATGACGTCGTCGCCGCTCGCGCTGCCATCGACAGCTGCGGTGCAACCGCGGAGGTCGAGACGATGATCTCGACGCGGCTCGATGACGCCGTTGCGGCCCTGGACGGGGTCACTCTCGAGCCGATCGCGCGCGACGCACTCGTGACCTTGGCGGGTGCGGCGAGCTACCGGCACGGGTAGCGGCGGTCGACCGTGCGCAAGGTGAACGGTCAGGCAGACCATGTGGTCGTCGTGGGTGCCGGCCTCGGCGGGCTCTCGGCGGCGCTGCGGCTCGCCGGCGCGGGACGCCGGGTGACGGTGCTGGAACGCGAGGCGCTACCCGGCGGCCGAGCCGGACGGCTCGAGCTCGCCGGCTTTCGGTTCGACACCGGACCGACGGTCCTGACGATGCCGGAGCTGATCGCCGACGCGCTTGCCTGCGTGGGCGAGGACCTCTCCGACTGGCTGGAGCTCTGCCGCATCGAGCCGGCGTATCGCGCCCGGTTCGCCGACGGTTCATCGTTGGACGTCATCGCCGACGTGGACGCGATGGCCGAGCAGATCCGCGACGTGATCGGCACGCGGGACGCGGACGGTTACCGGAGGTTCGCGGCGTTCGCCCGACGGCTCTACGACCTTGAGCGCGCCGACTTCATCGATCGCAACCTCGACGGCCCCCTCGATCTGGTCCGGCCCTCGCTCGCCCGCCTCATCGCGCTGGGCGGGTTCCGCCGGCTGGCGCCGAAGGTCAACTCGTTCTTCGCCGACGAGCGATTGCGCCGCATCTTCACCTTCCAGGCGATGTACGCCGGACGCTCGCCGTACGACGCGCTGGCGATCTACGCGGTGATCGCCTACATGGACTGCGTCGCCGGCGTGTGGTTCCCCACCGGCGGGATGCACGCGCTGCCCGCGGCGTTGGCCGCCGCCGCAACCAAGCACGGTGTCGAGATCCGTTATGACACCGCGGTCGATCGGGTGGAGATGACCGGCTCGCGCGCGGTCGCCGTGCACACCGCCGATGGCGAACGGATCGCCGCGGACGCGGTCGTCCTGAACCCCGACCTCGCAAGCGCGTGGGAGCTGTTGCCACACGGCCGGCCGCGCCGCCTCGACCGGGTCGGCTACTCCCCGTCGTGCGCGCTGCTGCTCGCCGGCTCATCGCTGCGAACCGGCGACATGGCACACCACACCATCCATTTCGGTGCAGCCTGGCGAGCGACGTTCGACGAGCTGATCCGACAGAAGGTGCCGCCGAGCGACCCCTCGCTGCTCGTGTCGGTCCCCACCGTCTCGGATCCGACGCTTGCTCCACCCGGGAAGTCGTCCTGGTATGTCCTGGCACCGACGCCGAACCTCGACGGTGCGACTGACTGGGGTCGCTTCGGTCCGGGCTACCGTGACCAGATCGTGAACCGACTCGAATCCCTGGGCTACCGCGGGTTTGCCGACGCGATCGAGGCCGAGTCGTGGACCACACCCACGGACTGGGCTCAGCGCGGGATGGCCCGCGGTACGCCGTTCTCGATCGCGCACAGCTTTGGGCAGACCGGTCCGTTCCGGCCGTCCAACCTCGCGTTCGACAACGTCGTCTTCGTCGGTACCGGCACCCAGCCCGGCGTCGGCGTGCCGATGGTGCTGCTGTCGGGACGGCTCGCGGCCGAGCGGATCGTGGGGCCGGTTCGATGAACCACTGGCGGGCGCTCGACGCAGCCGGGATCGTCGATCCGCGCCTGCGCGCGTCGTACCGCGCTTGCCGCGCCGTCAACGCCGCGCACGGCCGCACCTTCTACCTCGCGACGACGCTGCTCCCGCCGGCCAAGCGGCCGGCTGTCCACGCGCTCTACGGCTTCGCCCGGCGAGCCGACGAGATCGTCGACGCGATCGATCCGTCATTGAGCCTCGAGGAGCGCGACCGCCGGCTCACCGAATGGACGGAGCTGCTGCTTCGGGGCGCGGGCGAGGACCCGGTCATGCCCGCCGTGCACGACACGATCGTGCGCAACAACATCCCGCTGGACCTGTTCGACGACTTCCTGGCGTCGATGCGGATGGATCTGACCACGTCGGAGTACGGAACCTGGCACGACCTCGTCGTCTACATGCAGGGATCAGCGGCCGCGATCGGCTCGGAGGTCCTCCCGATCCTCGGAACCGTCCCCGGCGCGATGAATGACGCGGAACCGTACGCACGAACACTCGGCATCGCGTTCCAGCTCACCAACTTCATTCGTGACGTGGGTGAGGACCTTCAGCGAGGTCGGGTGTACCTGCCGAAGGACGACCTCACCGCATTCGGTGTCACCGCCGACGACCTCGCCGCAGGCGTCGTCAACGCGAACATCAGAGCGTTGCTGGCTTTCGAGATCAGCCGCGCGCACGACCTGTATCGATCCGCCGAACCCGGCATCGAGCTGCTTCATCCGTCATCGCGCGAATGCGTGCGGACGGCGTTCCGGCTCTACCGCGGAATCCTCGACGCGGTGGAACGCTCCGGCTACCGGGTGCTCGACCGGCGCGCACAGGTCAGCATCCCGCGACGCCTCGCGATCGCCGCACCGGCGTGGGTGAGAGCTCGCCGCGGCAGATCAGCCGGCTGACGCGTCATACGGCTGCGAGCCCGCCCGCGAAGCCGGTGACGATGGTCATCCTCCCGGTGTCCGCTGCGTTGATCCCTGCCACACGCTGCCGGGTATTGACACCGTTGCCATTCGAACGTATGTTCGAATCATGCGCACGGCGTGGGACCGGCACCAAGAGAGGCAGGCTCACTTCCTGCCGGTCGCGCGCCGGGTCACCGAGCTCGAAGAGCTGCCGCCGGGACCCGCGCTGATCACCGGGCTGCGCGAGCTGCGCGCGACACCGATGACCGAGGAGCTGGCGCTGCGCTGCGTCGTGCAGTGGGAGCGATGCGAGTCCTGGCTGGCCGCGCAGAAGATGGTGATGCTCGGCGAGGCGGACCGCGTTGGCGCAGAGCGCCCGCTGCTCGCCCAAGAGCTCGCGGCGCTCACGAACACGGCCTTCTCGGCGGCAATGGGTCAGCTGGGCCTGACTGATCAGGTCGCGAGGGCACTGGGCTCGGCCTGGTCCGCGCTCGAGCGAGGCGAGCTCACACTCAGCCACGTCAAGGCCCTCGGTCGCGCGGTCGAGCGGTTCCCGGTGTCGGTCGCGCAGCTTGTCGATGAGGCGCTCGTACCGCTCGCGATCGAGCGTCGCTGGACCCCGGCCGAGCTGCGCCGAGCGGCGAGGCGCGCCGCGATCGACGCCGACCCGGACGGGGCAGCCGACCGAGCCGAGCGCGCCAAGGCCGAGTCGGATGTGCTGCTGTATCCCCGCGACGACGACATGGCCGGTCTCGATGCTCATGGCGACGCGGCGACCATGCAGCGGGTCATGGACGTCATCAACCGCGACGCCGAGCAGCTCCGGCGCGACGGAGACCGGCGACCGATCGGGGTTCGGCGGATCACTGCGCTGGCGAACGCCGTCCTCGGGAAGGCCGCCGCCGATCGCCCGACGGTGCAGACGATGGTCACTGTGGACCTCTCGACGTATCTCGGGCTGACGAACCGGCCGGGTGAGCTCTCCGGCTACGGGCCGATCACCGCGGAGCTGGCGCGCCAGCTCTCGCAGGACGCCGAGCTGGTCCGCCTGATCACCGATCCGATCGAAGGAACCGTCGTTGACGTGGGTCGGCGCTCATACCGACCGACCAGGCTGGTGCGCAGGATCGTCGAGGCGCTCCATCCGGTGTGTGCCTTCGCAGGCTGCAACCGCCGCGCGGTGAGCTGCGACAAGGACCACCGGCAAGACTGGCGCGAAGGCGGCCACACCAGCACCTGCAACCTGCAACCGCTGTGCCGGCGACACCACAATCTCAAGAGCGCCTGTGGAGCGTGGACATCGACCCCGACGGGTCTGAGGTGTGGACGAGCCGGCTCGGCTTCAAGTTCGTGCAGCGAGCACCGACGTACCCGATCGATCTGTTCGAGCCGCCACCCGACGACGTGCCGACCGACGTTGCCGATCGGATTCCGGAGCACGATCCCGATCCACCACTCGATGAGATTCCGTGGCCCGACGTTCCCCCACTCAGCGACGAGGAGTTCGAGGCGTTCACCCGCGCCGTCGACAGCCTGGAGCTGCACGCGTGGCAAGCCGCGGAACGCGGCTACGACACGTTCCGCGATCTCGGGCTGATCGGCTGACCTCTCGACGAGCGACGACCCCACCACGTCCACCACGCGAGCGTCTGCAACACGAGCGAGAATCCGAACAGCAGGTCCTCGACGGGTGCGTCGGCGATGCGCCAGCCGCCGAAGAGATGCGGCGTCGCGTTGCCGAGCACGTTGCCGGGCGAGTAGATGACGAGCCGCTTCCCGGTGAGGATTCCGTTCACCAGCAGCTGGAAGCAGAAGATGATCGCGTACGAGGCCCAGAACGCCTTGCGGCGCAGCAGGTTCGTCCGCAGCAACCCGAGATCGAGCAGCACCGCGAACGCGACGCCGACGACGACAGAACCGGTGTAGGTCATCCCGTCACGTCTCGTCCTCGGCGAGCCAGGTCGGGCGCAGCCGGCGTACCGCTTCGAAGGTGAGGATCGAGCAGGTCGGGATCACGAGGAAGAACACCAGCTCTTCGATCGGCAGGTTGCCGAGCCTGACCCCGGTCAGATCGCGGTAGAACCAGAACCGCGCGTGGATCGCAAGCGCGTCCCAGGTCACGAACACCGCGAGCACCGGCACCAACGTGAGCAGCAGGCGGCGCGGCCGGGCGTAGACGCGGGCACCGATGAGGAGCTCCAGGGGAAGCGTCACCACGACACACCCCGCCATGACGAGCAGGTAGAGCATCAGCCGGTGAGCCGCTGCTTCAGCTCGCGCGCGGCGGCGCGCGGGTCGGCGGCTTCGGTGATCGCCCGTACGACGACGACACGCCGGGCTCCGGCGTCGATCACCTCGCCGATCGTGTCGCGGTCAACCCCACCGATGGCGAACCATGGGCGGTCGGTGCCGAGCGAGGCGGCGTACCGCACCAGCGGAAGCCCAGGCGCCGCGCGACCCGGTTTGGTCGGCGTCGGCCAAGTGGGTCCGACGCAGAAGTAGTCGACCTCAGGATTCGTACTTGCGGCGCTTGTCTCGGCTTCGGAGTGGCTCGACAGTCCGATCACCACCTCGGGTCCGACGATCGATCGCGCGATGTCTGGTGGCAGGTCGCCCTGACCGACGTGCAACACGTCGGCACCGACAGCGCGCGCGATGTCAGCCCGATCGTTGACGGCGAACAGCGCGCCGTGCCGCCGGGCCGCGGCCGCGACTACCTGAGCGAGCGCGATCTCCTCCCCCGCCTCGAGCCCCTTCTCGCGCAGCTGCACCACGTCGACCCCACCGGACAGCGCGGCGTCGAGGAACTCGACCAGGTCGCCCTTGTCGCGCCGGCCGTCAACGCACAGGTAGAGCCGTGCCCCGGCAAGCCGGGCACGCCGCGCCGCACCGTCCACGCCGGGAACCTAGAACGCGAGCGCCATCGCGACGCGCTTGACCGCCGTGTGGCGCCCAGCCGCCATGTAGTCGACCGGTCGCCCGGGCAGCGCCTCGGTCTCGGTGAGCAGCCAGCGCACCGACTCCGCGGCCGTGAAGCCGGCGTCGGCCAGGACCGTCAGCGCGCCGCCGAGGCCCTTGATGACCTCACCGTCGTGCACGAACTCCACCGGGAACCGCGATGCCAGCGGCTCGCCGACCTCGACCGCCACGAGGCGGCCGTCGCGGATCAGGTCCTTCACCCGGCTCGGGCGCTCCCCGATCCGCTCCGCGAACTCCCCGAGGGTCAGCCACTCGGCACTGAGGGTCTCGAGGTCGTCGGCCGTGCTGCGCTCCACGGACCAACCCTATTAGCGCCCAGCCGCGAGCGGCGTACGGTGGGAAGCGCGCGGGAGCCCAACTGGAGAAGAACCCAGGGGCTGAGAGGGCAGCGACTGCTGCCGACCGTTGAACCTGATCCGGGTAATGCCGGCGAAGGGAGTCACACGTTGACCACCGACACCGATGACGCGGTGGTCGTCGTCGGCGCCGGCGTGATCGGCCTCGCGGCCGCGTGGCGGCTGACGCGGCGCGGCAGGCGGGTCACTGTCCTCGACCCGGCACCGGCGCGAGCCGCGTCGCACGCGGCCGCCGGGATGCTCGCGCCCGTCACCGAGGTGAAGTACGGCGAGGAGCCGCTGCTCGCACTCGGCATCGAGTCGCTGCGTCGCTACCCGGCGTTCGTCGGCGAGCTCGAAGCCGCCACCGGCCTGGATGTGGGGCTGCGCACCGACGGCACGTTGCTCGTCGCCACCGACGCCGGCGACCGCGCCATGCTTTCGGACCTGCACGACTTCCAGCGCTCGCTGGGTCTCGACGCCGACCTGCTCACCTCCCGCGAGTGCCGGGCCCTCGAGCCCGGGCTCAGCCCCGACGTCCGCTGCGGCCTGCTCGCCCGAAGCGATCACTCCATCGACAACCGCAAGCTCGTGGCGGCGCTGCTCGCGGCACTCGACGGCTCGGTACGTCCTGAGGCCGCCGCCGCGATCGACCTCGATGACGACGTGGTCACCGGCGTCACCTTGCGCAGCGGCGAGCGGATCGAGACCAGGACCGTTGTCCTCGCGGCGGGTCCCTGGTCGGCCGACATCGACGGCCTGCCCGACGCGGCCCGGCCCAAGGTGCGCCCGGTCAAGGGCGAGATCCTGCGGCTTCGGGCCCGCGCCCACGGCGCGGAGCTGCCGACCCGCAGCCTCCGCGGGTTCGTCAACGGCCACGAGGTCTATCTGGTGCCCCGCGCGGACGGCGAGCTGGTGGTGGGCGCAACGGTCGAAGAGATGGGCTTTGACACCTCGGTCCGCGTCGGCGCCGTCCGCGAGCTGCTTCGTGACGGCCGGGCAGTGTTCCCGGGCATCGACGAGCTCGAGCTGGTCGAGTCCCTGGCGGCGCACCGGCCGGGCTCGCCCGACAACCGGCCGATCATCGGAACCACCGACGTCGACGGCCTGGTGCTCGCCACCGGCCACTTCCGCAACGGTGTCCTGTTGGCCGCGGTGACCGCCGACCTCGTGGCCGACACGATCATGGGCGACAGCCGTGACGTCGAGCTCGCGGCGCTCGTATCGCCACATCGCTTCGCCGGAGTCCGGGCATGACGACGGCCATCACCCTCAACGGCGAGTCCCGCGAGCTGCCGCCGGGAAGCACGGTTGCGGCCGCCGTCGCGCTCCTGACCGACACCGATGCGGGCTGCGCCGTCGCCGTCAACGACGAAGTCGTGCCGCGCCACGACTGGACGAACCGGGTGCTGGGCGCCGGTGACCGGGTCGAGGTGCTGACCGCCGTGCAGGGAGGTTGAGTCATTGAGTGACGACCCGTTCGTGATCGCCGACGTCGAGCTGACGTCGCGGCTGATCATGGGCACCGGCGGCGCCACCAGTCTCGACGCGCTCGAAGCAGCGCTTGCCGCGAGCGGCACCGAGCTGACCACCGTCGCCATGCGCCGCATCGACCCCAACGCCGCGGGCTCGGTGCTCGATGTCGTACGACGACTCGGCATCCGGGTTCTGCCGAACACCGCAGGATGTGCCACCGCCGGCGAGGCTCTGCTCACCGCGCGGCTCGCGCGAGAGGCGCTCGGGACCAACTGGGTGAAGCTCGAGGTGATCGCCGACGAGCACACCTTGCTCCCTGACCCGATCGAGCTGCTGGACGCGGCGGAACGCTGCGTCGCGGACGGGTTCGTCGTACTTCCCTACACGAACGACGACCCGGTGCTCGCGGCACGGCTGGAGGCGGCCGGATGTGCAGCGGTCATGCCGCTGGGCGCTCCCATCGGATCGGGGCTCGGCATTCGCAACCCGCACAACATCGCGATGATCGTCGAACGCGCCAACGTCCCGGTCATCCTCGACGCCGGACTGGGTACGGCGAGCGACGCAGCGACCGCGATGGAGCTCGGCTGTTCCGGCGTACTCGTCGCATCGGCCGTGACGCGGGCCCGCAAGCCGGTCATGATGGCAACGGCGATGGCTAGGGCCGTCGAAGCCGGACGGCTCGCGCACGCAGCGGGCCGGATCCCCCGGCGCTGGCATGCCCAAGCTTCGTCACCCACCGACGGCGTCATGGGAGGCGCGAGTGCCCACAACGAGCAAGGTTCCTGACGTCGTCGTTCGACTCGAGAGCGCGCGGCGGCTCGACCCGGTCGTCGGGGCGGTTCGCAGCATCGTCCGGTCCGCACTCAAGCCCGGTGCTGCGCGCGACGCGCTCCATGGCGTCTGGCTTGGCCACCCGCTGCACCCGATGCTCACCCACATTCCGATCGGCATGTGGTCAGCGGCGGCGGTGGTCGACCTGACTCCCGGCGGCGGGCCGGCGGCAGCGAGCCTGATCGCAACCGGCTGCGCCGCCTACGTCCCGACGATCGTGGCTGGGTGGACGGACTGGTCCGAGCTCGACGAGCCGCAGCAACGAGTCGGCCTGGTGCACGCCGCGGCCGGTGGCGCTGCCTTTGCCTGCTACGTCGGGTCGCTCGCGGCGCGCGCCCGTGGCAGCCACTGGCGCGGGCGACTGTGGTCCCTGGCCGGACTCGGTTTCGTCACCGCGACCGGCTACCTCGGCGGGCACCTGTCATTCCGGCAGGCAGCCGGGGTCTCACGGGCGAACGAGGCTGTGGCGCGGTTTCCGTCGGGCTGGCACACGCTGGCACGGCTTGACGACCTTCCCGACGGGACGCCGACCCGGCGCGAGGTCGAGGGCATCGACCTGCTCGTCATTCGACGCGGAACTCACGTCGACGTGCTCGCCAACACCTGCGCACACCTGGGCGCGCCGCTGTCAGCCGGATCGTTCGTCGCCGTCGCCGGTCAGGGATGTGTGGTGTGCCCGTGGCACGGCTCGACGTACCGGCTCGCCGACGGCGCGGTCGTGCACGGTCCGGCCACGGCACCCGCGCCGCGCTTCGAAACGCACATCGACAACGGCATCGTCAGCGTCAGGCGTCCCGGCGCCTGACCGTCGTTGGACTAGGTGATCAGGCGACGCCTGATCAATGGATCCTGTCCGTTCACGACGTGCAGGACGGGCTCGCCGGTCACCGCTCGACGGATGTTGGCGACGATTCCTTGGATCAGCCGCGCCTGCGCCTGACGCGTCGCGCCTGCGGCGTGCGGTGAGAGCACGATCCGGTCCTCGTCG
>DASZYY010000071.1:0-6753 GCA_035545175.1 Mycobacteriales bacterium | reverse complement strand
ACCCCGAGCATCTTCCGGACGCCGGGCGAGACGTGCTGCGTGCTCTCGTACGCGAGCAGCTGTGGCAGGACGGTGAGCCCGTCAAGGTCCTGGCTTGCCGCGGTCTCCATCGCACGTACGACGTCGGCGCGCGTCAGCTTGTGATGGGTGATCCGGATCTGGTGTTTGAGCTGTGCGACGAGCATCTGCGAGCGGAAGGTCGGGCCGTAGCCGTACTGGTCGTCCGCGGCGGAGAACCCGGGTGCGGGCTTGTTGTTCCAGCTGACGAAGAAGCCTTGCTTCGGGTCGGTCTCGTGCACGTGGTCCTTCGGCGCCAGGAACCCGCGCCACTCGGCGTCACCGGTGCCCCACGTCGGCAGGTTCGGGTCTGCGCCCTTGGCGCGGATCGGGTCCTTGCCGCTGACGAAGTACGCCGTGTGTTTGTCGTCGACGTAGAACCAGTTGAACGTGTACTGGACCTCCGCCGCGCCCTGCTCCCACGTCTTCACGCTGTGGGTCCGCTTCGGATCGCCCCATCGCAGGAAGCCGGTGACCGAGTCCACGTCGTGGTTGTAGGTGCTGCGCTGCGTGACGACGGCGACCGGCTTGCCGTGCACGGTCGTCCAGCCCTTCACGATGCCGTGACGGGTCAGGTAGATGTCATGGTTGATGGTCACCGGCGCGCCCAGCCCGCCCGGCTTGGTGAACGCGTTCTCGGTGAACACCTCGTGCTTCATCGCGAGGCACTTGCCGTTGAACTCGTAGTACTTGCCCGTCGCCGCAGGTGACCCGCCACCCGGCTTGCACACCTTCTCCACGCGCTGGTCGATCAGGTCGCTGCCGGCTGACGTCGCCGACCAGGCGTAGTCGACGCCACGGCCGAGCTCGACCAGTCCGGTGCCGGGGAACGACGCCCCCTCCGCGTGGTAGTCCGGTGCGCTGATCTCCTCCTGGGAGAGGATCTGCGGCGCGAAGTAGGAGACCTGCGGCCCGAACACCGCAATCGGGTGATGCGCCTTGGTCTCCTTGGCGTCGACGACCAGCGCGTTGCTCATGTGCTGCGGCATGTTCGACAGCGAGGCGATCGTCGCCAGGGCCGTCGGGTTGGCGGCCGTGAGGTCGCAGTTCGCTGTCGTGTCGGTCGGCCCCCCGGTCAGCGTCGGGCTGTCGGGCAACGCGGTGAGCTTGCGGTTCGGGTGCTTCACGATCTCGTACGGGAACCGCTTGTCGACCACCGTCTGCTGCGCAGCCGGGTCGTTCTGCTCCTTGAACTCGCTGAACGCTCGCGCTCCCGCCTTCTTGCCGAGCTTTCCGACGAGGTAGTTGTAGAACGCGGCATTCGCCACCTCGCTGCCGCCGCCCTTGCCGAAGATGCCGCCGATCAGCCCGGCGACATCGACGACATCCGCGGGCGTCCACAGCGTCGGCGGGCCGATGGCCGCCGCGTAGTCGCCGTCGAGCTGGGTCGGGTCGGACTGCGTGTTGGCGATCCAGGCGTTCACGCCGGCCACGTATGACGTGAGCATGTCTTCGGCGAGCTGCCCGTCGGTGCCGTACTCGTCGGAGAGCCGGTCGATCTGGGCCTGGGCCTGGGCCTGCGTGTACGGCGCGAGCAGCAGCTCGTCGTGGTCCATCTGCTCGTCGGCGCAGGACGGTCCGATGAACTCGCTGAGCGTCCCGGCGCCGTAGTGGCGCAAGACGTCCATGAGGAACAACCGGTCTTCGGCCTGCGCGTATCCGGCGCCGAACGCCGCGGCCTCGTCGGTCGCGCCGTAGATGTGAGGAACGTCGTGGGAGTCGCGCACGATCTTCACGTCGCCCGCGGGGAACTGCGAGCTGCTCGGTTGCTCGGTGCGGATGATGTCCGCCGGGCGTACCCCGAACGACTCGTCGTCGTAGTACTTGTCGAGCGTGCCGTCGGTCACGGTCGGGTAGCCGTAGAGCAGGTTCTCGTACTTGGCCAGCTGATCCTGGCTGTACGGCGCGCGCGCCTTCGTCAGCTCGAACTGCGCGATCTGCGCCGCGGTCACGGTCCCGTTCTCGCCTGGCGGGAGGATGCTCATCGCCTGGCCGTGGGCGTAGTCGCCCGCGCGATACGCCTGGCTCGGAAGCCCGGCGCGGGCCGTGGACCGGCTGGATTGCGCAGCTGCCGGAACGGCGGCAAGTGAGAGCGCGATGGCGGGGGAGGCGAGCAGCGCAACGAGGTTGCGCGGCGAGAACGAAGGCATCTGGTGAGCCTATTGGGGGGTGATCTTCTCCGCCCGCCAGGCCTCGCAGATCCACGACAGGAAGAAGTCGCCGTCCGGCACCGAGCTCGTGACCGTCTCCAACAGTCGCTCGCGCTCCGGCTCCGGCAGCGCGATCGTCACGCTGATCGAGGCGATCATCGCCGTGACCCGGCTGCGGTTGTAGGGCAGCGCGTACTCCACGACCAGCCGCTCCGGCGTGGTGAACAAGCCGGCCGGATCGAACGGCGGCGCCGCATCGTCACCGAGCATGCTCCCGCTGCACTCGTCCGGCGCGGCCAGCTCCGACAGGCGCAGGCTGAGGGGGTCGTTCGCATCGAGCAGGTTCCACATCGGTGCGAGCACGCCGCCCGGCCGCAGCACGCGGTGGATCTCGGCGACCGCCCGCGGCACGTCGAACCAGTGCCAGGCCTGGCCGATGAAGACCGCGTCGACGCTTTCGTCAGGAAGCGGAATCGCCTCGGCGGTGCCGCTGAGCGCTCGAGCCTCCGGCGGGATCAGCGCGCGCATGTCGTCGAGCGGCTCGACCGCGACGACCGACAGGCCGATGTCGAGCAGGTTCGCCGTGAGCGGCCCTGTCCCGGCCGCGAGGTCGAGCACTTCGCTGGCCGCGTCGGGCAGGCACTGCAACAACACCTCGCGCGGGTAGCCGGGCCGGCCCGCCTTGTACTGCTCGGCGGCGCTGTCGAACGACGTACGCCGCTGCTCCCATTCCGCACTCGTCGTCATGGAAAGACCACCGTCCGGCTGCCATCGAGCAGCACCCTGTGCTCGAGGTGCCATCTCACCGCACGGGCGAGCGCGATGCACTCCAGATCACGACCGACCGCCGCGAGCGCTGCCGGATCCTGCTGATGGCTGACCCGGGAGATCTCCTGCTCGATGATCGGACCCTCGTCGAGGTCCGCGGTCACGTAATGGGCGGTCGCGCCGATCAGCTTCACTCCGCGCTCGTAGGCCTGCTCGTAAGGGCGGCCGCCGCGGAAGCTCGGCAGGAACGAGTGGTGGATGTTGATGATGCGGCCGGGTAGGGCGTCACAGAGGCGCGGCGTGAGGATCTGCATGTAGCGCGCGAGCACCACCAGCTCCGCGTCGGTCTCGCGGACCAGCTCGAGGATCTGTGACTCCTGCGCCTCGCGGGTCGAGGCGTCGACCGGGAAGTGATGGAACGGCACGGCGTAGGAGGTCGCGAGGGGCGAGAGCTCGGAATGGTTCGACGCAACTGCGGCAAGCCGCCCCGGCAGGTAGCCGCTGCTCCAGCGGTACAACAGGTCGGCGAGGCAGTGGCCTTCCTTCGACACCAGCACCACGACGTTCGGCCGATCCGCCTGCTCGTGCAGTTCCGCGTTCATTCCGAAGGCGAGCGCCAAGTCACCGAAGTCGGCGCGAAGCGCCGACGAGGACAGGGAGGAATCGAAGTGCACCCGCATGAAGAAGGTCGAGGTCACCGGGCTGCCGTACTGCTGCGAGTCGAGGATGTTGGCGCTGCGCTCGGCGAGGAAGCCGGACACCGCGTGCACGATGCCGGGCCGGTCCGGGCACGACAGCGTCAACACCAGCTCGCCCACGCGACAAGCCTGTCACGTGGGCGAGTGACGTGCGTGGAAGCCGCGAACCGTTAACCCGGCCTCTGCTCAGCCGGCTCGGCGTACCGCCTCTGCTCAGCCGGCTCGGCGTACCGCCTCTGCTCAGCCGGCTCGGCGTACCGCCTCTGCTCAGCCGGCTCGGCGTACCGCCTCGATGTCGAACTCGAGGGTGACCTTGTCGCTGACGAGGATGCCGCCGGCTTCGAGCGCGACGTTCCAGCTCACGCCCCAGTCCTTGCGGTTGATGACGGTCTTGCCCTCGAAGCCGACCCGGAAGCCGCCCCACGGGTCCTGCGCCGCGCCGGTCTTCTCGAAGTTCACGGTGACGGGCTTGGTCGTGCCCTTGATCGTGAGGTCGCCGGTCACCGCGTAGGTGTCCTCGCCGGTCTGCTCGACGCCGGTGGACACGAAGGTGATGGTCGGGTAGGCCTCGACCTCGAGGAAGTCGCCGTTGCGCAGGTGCTCGTCGCGCTGGGCGTTGCCGGTGTCGATGCTCGCGGTCTTGATCTCGACGCGGACCGAGCTGTTGGCCGGGTTCTCCTCATCGAGGTGCGCCTCGGCGGTGAAGTCGGTGAAGCTGCCGCGGACGGTGGAGACCATCGCGTGCTTGGCGGCGAAGCCGACTCGGGTGTGGCTGGCGTCGACGTCGTAGTCGCCGGTGAGGGTCTGGGAAGTGAGGGTCTGAGTGGTCATCGGGGCCTCCTAGATGGCTGTTACTTGCATCTGCAACAAACCTTAGGACAGTTTTATTGCAAGTGCAAATACATGCCGAGAGGTCGTATCCTCGAGCCATGGCGACGCCAGGGCTGCGCCCGCTCGACGAGCGGGAGATGAGCGCTTGGCATGCCTTGATTCGTTCCCACAACCGGGTGATGCGACGACTCGAGGCGGAGCTTGAATCCGAGCAGGGGCTGAGCCTGCCGGCGTACGAGGTGCTCGCCCACCTCTCCGAGGCGCCCGACCGGCGGCTGCGGATGAGCGAGCTCGCGGTTCACGCCGTGCTCAGCCCGAGCGGCCTCACCCGCCTGATCGACAAGCTGGCGCGCGACGGCCTGGTACGCCGGGACCGCTGCGAGTCCGACGCGCGCGTGATCTACGCCGTTCTCACTCCCGAGGGCCTGGCCCGGCTGGAGGCGGCGTACCCGATTCATCTCCGGGGCGTTCGCGAGCACTTCCTCGACCACCTCAGCGAGGCGCAGTGCGAGGCGATCGCGGACGCACTCGGGGAGCTGTCGGGGATCGGTCACGCCGAGTGTGCGGCGGCGATCGACGTCGAGGTGGCGGCCGCCGCCGAGTGCGACGCCGCAGAAGCCGCGCTCAGCAACGGAACTGCGCTCATCGATGGAACTGCGCTCGCCGATGGAACTGCGCTCGCCGATGGAACTGCGCTCGCCGATGGAGCGGTGTGACCGTCACTGTCCGCGGCGCGAGGACGAGTGACGTCACCGCGATCCGCCGCTTCATCGACTTCTACGCGCCGAAGCGGATCCTGCTCGACAAGCCGACCGTCACCCTCTACGAGGACGTGCAGGAGTTCGTCGTCGCGGAGGTCGACGGTGCGGTTGTCGGGTGCGGCGCGCTGCACGTGCTGTGGGCGGACCTGGCGGAGGTCCGCACCCTCGCCGTCGACCCGGCCTGCCAGAAGTCCGGCGTCGGTCACGCGCTGCTCGAGGCACTGCTCGACCGCGCGCGGGCACTCGGCATCGCCCGGGTCTACTGCCTGACCTTCGAGGTCGACTTCTTCGCCTCGCACGGCTTCGTCGCGTTCGACGCGACGCCGGTCGAGCCGGAGGTCTACGAGGAGCTGCTGCGCTCGTACGACGAAGGTGTCGCGGAGTTCCTCGGCCTGGAGCGAGTGAAGCCGAACATCCTCGGCAACACCAGGATGCTGCTCGAGCTCTGACCTGGCTCTGACGCCTCGGTCAGGTGACGTCCATCACCCAGAAGGCCTCGGCGAGTGCGCCGTCCGGCATCCCGGCCGCCTTCGCGTTGCCGCCGTTCCAGAACGTCAGGAGCTCGCGCAGCTTCTCGGCGCTCTCGATCTGGCTCTCGTGGCGGAGCAGGGCCTGGTTCTTGCGGTCGAACTGCTTGGTGATGTCGACGTAGTGGTTGGCGCGCGCGCCGGCCGAGATCCACACCTCGTTGACGGTCCACGCTTCGAGGTGCCCGATCGTCTCGGCGAACGTGAACGGGTTGCGGGAGTCCGGGTAGACCGCGCACATCGTCGCCTCGCCCGCGGCGAGGTGATCCGGGTGGCTGCCATAGATGCGTTCCCAGTTGCGCTCGGGCGACTGACAGACGACGCGCTGCGGTCGCACCTCGCGGATCACCCGCGCGACATCGCGGCGCAGCCCGAGGCTCACTTCGAGCTGACCGTCCGGGTAGCCGAGAAACCGCAGGTCGCTCACTCCGACCTCTTTGGCCGCCGCTGTCTGCTCGCGTTCGCGGATTCCGGCGATCTCCGAGCGCGGCACACTTGGGTCGAAGCCGCCCGCGTCCCCGCTCGTGATCATGCAGTAGCTGACCTCGATGCCGGCGTCCGTCCACCTCGACACAGTTCCCGCGAGTCCGAAGTCCACGTCGTCGGGGTGGGCCATGACGCAAAGCACCCGTTCAACCGCACTGTCATCAAGCACACGCCGAGGCTAGACCGGCCCCGAGACGATCGCCCGCCTGCGCAACGTCTGTGTTCTTTCCGGAGTCGGGTCCGATCCGGGACGTACGCTCGACGCGCCGATGACGACCTTGTTCGACGACGACTTCCCTGAGCCTGACCGCGCGCCGGAGCGGCCTGGTGCCCAGCGGTTCGACCCCGAGACGTTCCTCGATGGTCTGAACCCGGAACAACGCAAGGCGGTCGTCCACGAGGGCAGCCCGCTGCTGATCGTCGCCGGCGCGGGATCGGGCAAGACCCGGGTGCTGACCCACCGGATCGCGTGGCT
>DASZYY010000070.1:0-16376 GCA_035545175.1 Mycobacteriales bacterium | reverse complement strand
GGCGGCGGCGCGCCTTTGACCCCGAAGACCTCGTTGAGGGCTGCCGACAAGGTCGACTCATACGCGCCGTTGCCGTCGGAGTAGACCAGGAACTTTCGAAGCACCGGGAAGGTCTGCCCGCCCGACGCCTGCACGTAAAGCGGTTCGACGTACAGCATTGAACCGGCGACCGGGACCGTGAGCAGGTTGCCCTTGATGATCGAGGACCCGCCGGAGCTGAGAAGGGTGAGCTGTGGCGAGATGGTGGTGTTGGAGTCGAGCTCGTTCTGCACCTGGCCGGGACCGGCCAGTCCAGCGTTGGCGGGCAGGGTGAGCAGCGTGAACTTCCCGTAGTCGGGGCCGGGCTGGGAGTCGACGGACAGGTACGCCGTCAGGTTGCGCCGTGTCAGCGAGACCAGCGGCGAGGTCAACGAGACCGCCGGTGGGGTCGTTCCGCCGTCCGGCGACATCGTCAGGTAGTACGACGGCTGCGGCACGGTCGACGTACCGCCCTGCAGCGTCGGGTCGTACGCCACGTTCCAGAACTCGGTGCCGTTGTAGAAGGACCGCGGGTCGGTCACGTGGTAGTGCGCGATCAGGGTGCGTTGGATGTTGAACAGGTCCTCGGGGTAGCGAAGATGCGCGACGAGGTCGGCCGGCATGTCCGACTGTGGCTGCACGACGCCCGGGAAGGCCTTCTCCCAGGTCGCGAGGACGGGGTCCGGCTCGGCAGTGGGGTCGGCGTCGGTCGACCGCTGATCCCACTCGTACAGCGTCACCTGGCCGGTGTAGGCGTTGACCGTGGCCTTGACGGAGTTACGGATGTAGTTGATCTGCGCGTTGCGTTGCGGCGCGACGGCCTCGGTCGTGGTGTTGAGCGAGGTCTCCGTGGACGAGCTCAGTGACTCCTGCTCGGAGTAGGGAAAGCCGTCGGAGGTCGTGTACCCGTCCACGATCCACTCGACCTGCCCGTTGATGACGACCGGGTATGGGTCGCCGTCGAGCGTCAGCCACGGCGCAACCTTCGCCACGCGTGCCCGTGGATCGCGGACGTACAGGATGCGAGAGTCGGAGTTCACCCCACTCGACAGGAGGATGTTCTTGTCCTTGAACTTCCATGAGTAGAGCAGCTGACGGAAGAACGAGCCGAGCCCCACACCCCCGCCACCGCGATAGGTGAAGTTCTGCTGGCCGGAGGCGCTGTCGTTCGGGTAGTCGAGCTCGCGGGGGCGAGTGCCGGCCGGCGCGCCGACGATCGAGTAGTTGGGCGCCCCGTCCCCGAAGTAGATCCGCGGCTGGAACTTGCCTTGCGTCGTCGTCTGGAGCTGGCTGATCGCTCCGGCCGGCTGAATGTCCTTCTCGACGAAGTCGGGAGAGCCGTCGGCCTGGGCGCTGTCGGCTTGCGCGGCCACGACGCCGTACCCGTGGGTGTAGACGAGGTGGTCGTTGATCCAGTTGCGCTGGTTGGGCTGCAGGCCGGCGAGTGAGATGTTGCGGGTGCCGATCACCACATCGGTCGGCGCTCCGGTCTTGCTCAGCGGGTAGCGGTCGACGTCCAGGGAGTCCTCGAAGGCATAGAACGAGCGCTGCTGCTGCAGCTGCTCGAAGGTCTGGGAGACAACGTTCGGGTCCAGGACGCGAAGCTGGACGTCTTTCGCGACCTCCGTCCGTTGCTGCGCCGGGGTCAGCTTCGAGATGCCCGCGTACTGCTGGGTCGTCACGTGGTCCGTGCCGATGCCGTACGCGTAGTGGGTCTCGGTGATGTTGTGCGCGATGTACGGCGCCTCGAGGTCCTGTGCGCTCGGCTTGACCTTGAACTGCTGGATGATCGCCGGGTAGGCACCACCGATGACGAGTGCCGAGATCACCATCAGGCCGAATGCGACGGCCGGAAGCAGCCAGTTGCGCGTGTAGATGTTCGCGAAGAACATCAGCGCGCAGATGATGGCGACGAACACCAGGATCGTCTTGGCCGGCAGCACGGCATGGACGTCGGTGTACGACGGCCCCGTGACGCTGCCTCGTCCGGAGAACGCCAGGCCGTAGCGGTCAAGCCAGTAGGCGTACGCCTTGAGCAGGACGACGACGCCGAGCAGCACCGACACGTGGACCCGGCCGGCCGGCGTCCATTTCGGTCCCGGTGTCTGCACCCGCAGCGATCCGTACAGGAAGGCCGTGACGAGCACCGCGATCAGCGAGACCGCGACCATCGCGAACAACATGCCGAGCGCGAAGCGCTGCATCGGGTAGGTGAAGGCGAAGTAGGAGATATCACGGTGGAACTGCGGGTCCTTGTGGTGGAACGAGGTTCCGTTGCGCCACAGCAACCAGGTCTGCCACCGTCGGGCGGCCGCCGTGCCGGTGATGATCGCGAGGATCAGACCGACGCCGGCAAGCGCGAAGGCGCGAAGCGGATGGAGTAGCTGGCGATAGCGGTCGAGCTGTTGCTGCTCCGCTGACATCGGCAGGGACTTCGGTCGCAGCCGATACGCAATCGCGATGTTGGCCGCGACGACGAGTCCCATGATGCTGCCGAAGACGACGAACAGGACGATCTCGGTGACGAGGCGCCGGCTGAAGACCGACGAGAAGCCGATCGAGCGGAACCACAGCAGGTTCGTGTACTGCGCGACGAACACCGACCAGAGAATGACGAGCACGATGACTGCCACGACGGCGACGACCCCGAACCGGATCCGGTTGGTGATCGGCGGGATCTGAGGCCGCGGGGGCCGGCGCGGCATGCTGAACGTCACGCCCTGAGAGTAGTGATTGGGGGCGCGGGGCTCAGGCGTCGGCTGGTTGCGCTGCGATCGGCACCTCGATCGCGAAGTCCGATCCCTTGCCCGGCTCGGAGCTGACTTCCAAGGTCAGGCCGAGCGCATCGGCGACCCGCGTGACGAAGCCGAGACCCAGGCCCATTCCGCCGACCTTTCGGGTGTCGGAGGAGTCAGCCTGTGAGAAGTCACCGAGCAGCTCGGCCAACCGGTTGGTGTCGATGCCGTCGCCGGCGTCCCGGACCGCGATCCGGACCGCGCGGTGGTCCGACCGCGATGCCATGAGAGTGATGGGAGTACCTGGCTTCGTGTACTTGACCGCGTTGTCGGCGAGCTCGTCGAGCGCCTTGCTGAGCCAGCCGGCGTCGACCTCGATCGCGGGCAGCTTTGCGGCTACCCGCCGGCGAAGATCGTCGGCCCGCTCGGGGTAGCGGTCGCGCCACGCGGCGAGCCGTTCGTCGACAAGCTTGTCCACGGCCACGCGGTCCTGCTCGGGCGAGACGCGCCCGGCGTCCAGGGCCGCCACGTCGACCAGCAGCTCGACGGCTCGGCTCATCCGCGCCGTACCGGCGAGAATCTCGCCGACGAAGCTCTGGATCCGCTCCGGCGGGAGGTCGGGCCGGCGCGACAGCATCTCGGCATACCCGCGGATCGGGGTGAGCGGCGTACGAAGCTCGTGGCTGACGGTGGACAGGAACTCGGTCTTCAGCCGCTCGACTTCGCGCTCTCGGGTGCGGTCGGAGAGTACGACGACCTCGCCGCGCTGGTCGGCGAGCGGCGAGCGGGCGACGCGGATCGGGATCTGCTCGCCGTCGGAGCGGTTCAAGGTTGCATCGGCGACCAGCGGAGTCGCGCCGCGCGCGAGCAGCGAGGCGCCGTCCGGGCCACGCACGTCGGCGATGTTGGTGAGGATGTGGCCCACGATCTGTGACTCACGCCGGCCGAGCAACTCGAGCGCCATCGGGTTTGCGGCGACGACGACGCCCTGCCGGTCGGTGGTGAGCAAGCCGTCGGTCATCGAGGACACGACCGTCTCGAGCCGCCCGCGCAGCCGCGCCTCCTCGACGGCCGACGCTCGCAGGTCGCCGGTGAGGGTTCGAAGCGAGGTGGTCATCGCATCGAAGGCCCGGGCCAGCTCACCGACCTCGTCGGCGGTATCGATGGCGACCTCGCTCTCGAGGTCACCGGCCCGGATCCGGCCGGCCGCGACGGTGAGCCGGCGGACCGGATCGGCGATGCGTTGCGCCATGAGGAACGCGAACAACGCGACGGTCACCAGAACGGCGAGCGCCGTGATCACGAGCCGCCGGAGCACGCTGCGCTGGGCAGCCAGCGCAGCACTGGCCGACTGGCTGATGGCGAGCGTCGCGATCCGCACGTTGTCGTTGCCGGCGTCGGTGATCGGGACGAACTCGGTGCTGGGCGCAGTGCCTTGAGCCGGCACGAAGGTGTTGGTGCTCGGACCGAGGTTGTCGACGTTGGCTGCCTTCGCCTCGCTGATCACCTGGGCGCGCTCCGGTGACGCGAGGCTGCTCGCGAGGACGAAGTTGTCCGCGATGACCGACACGTCGTAGCCGATCTGAACCCGCAGGATCGACAGGTAACGGTCGACGATTCCGATGCCGTACACACCGGCGACCTTCGGTTTCACCTGGGCGTTGGTCTCGGGGGTGACCGCGGCGATGATCGCCAGCCGGGCCGGCGCCCCGGGCAGCAGGATCGGCCCGGAGGCAGGAGTCTGAACCGTCGAACCCAGCCGGACCACGCTGTCGACGATCTTGCTGCCGGCCAGCTGAAGCAGCGCGAGGTCGGTGAGTGCCGAGTGGCTCGGCGCGAGCAGCTTCACGCCAGAACCTGGCTGGTACAGCGCGGCGAAGTAGTTGGGATCCTCGGAGAAGCGCTTGAGCGCCGCCTTGCAGCGGTCGCGCTGCTCCACGCAGACCGAGGCGGTCACGGTGGCCAGCAGGCTCGCCCGAGTCTCCAAGGCTTGCAGCGACTGCAGCTGGGCTTCTGCCACCGACCCGAGCCGCTGCGCCTGGTCGCGCTGCACTTCGTTCGCGACACCGATGCCGACGATCGCGACGGCACCGACGGCCATGGCGACGACTCCGGCGACGATGGCGCTGACGACCTTTCCGAGCAGGCTCGTGCGCGCCACCAGCGCGATGGCCGTGATCAGCGCGACACATGCGGCCCCACGCGCTGACAGCTGAGCCAGAGCGAAGTTCTTGCTGGTCGCGCTTCGCTCGGCGAGAGCTGCCGCGGCGCCGGTCAGTCCGATGCCGAGTGCGATCCACGCGCCGACGCGGCGATCGGCCCGCCAGCCGCGGGCAAGTGCAGCCGCGCCGGCGACGATCCCGACGGTGCCGCCGGCGATCGCGAGCGAGGTGCTCGCGCCCAGCGGTGCGGTGATCGCCGGCAACGCAACAGGTGGTCGTTGCGCGGCGCCGTCAGCGAGCCCGATCAGGATGAGTGCGAGTGCGACGAGGCGAAGCAGTGCGATGCCGTCCGACGACCCGACGTCGAGGTGAAGCGCCGTCAGCGCGTCGGCGGCCGCCATCGTGACCGAGGCGACGACGACGAGAGGGGTGGTACGCCGTATGAGTCCCGGAAAGCAGCATGCGGCCGCGAAGCCCAGCCACACCGCCACCGCAGCTAGCTGGACGACGCCGAGCAGCGCAAAAGGGACGGCGGGCGCCATGATCTGCGAGCGTAGAGGTAACCGACCCCAAGATGGCGGCTACCCGCGGGCGTCAGCAGTGCGGGAAGGCGTTACTGCCTGCCTTGATCGCCTTCAGTGCGGCGACCGCGCCGTCCAGCGTCTTGATGCTCACGAGCGTGAGCGACGAAGGCGCCGCCGCCACCGCATCGGAACATTCGCTCGCCGGTGCGAAGAAGACCGTGGCGCCGGCGTCGACCGCGGCGGCGATCTTCTGCTGAATTCCGCCGATTGGTCCGACTTTGCCCCGTTTGTCGATCGTGCCCGTGCCGGCGATCGTCCGGCCGCCGGTCAGACCCCCAGGCGTGAGCTTGTCGACGATGCCGAGCGCCAGGGCGGTTCCCGCACTCGGCCCACCGATGACGTTCGGGTCGATGCCGATCGACACGCTGATGCCGTTCCACGTGGGTCGGTCGGCGATCGTCACGCCCAGCCGAGCCTTGCCGTCGGGCCCCTTCTCGGTGACGACGTCGTAGGTGTGCCGGGTGTTGTCGCGGCTGATGACAACAGTGACGGCGTCACCTGGTGTGACCTTGCGAACCGTGTTGACGAGCTGCTGCTCCTGGCGGATCCGCTTGCCGTCCGCGGAGACGACTTCGTCGCCTGGCTGGATCACTGACGCTGCTGGGACGCCCGAGGCGACCGCCTGCACCACGACGATGTTGCCCGTCGACTTGTAGCCGAGCTCGTTCATCGCAGCGATGACCGCGTCGATCTGCGACTGGGTCATGTCGTTGGCGCCCTGCTGTTGCACCGCCTTGCTCGACACTCCTGGCGGGCACTGGACCTGCTGTGGCTCGACGGTCTCGTGTGAGTTGAACCACGCCTTGATCGCGTCGATCAGGCGCGGGTGCACGCTGCAGCTGCCGGGCCGCAGCTCGACGGTCGTGAGGTAGAGGTGTCCATCGGTCGGTTGCGTCGGGACGCCGGA
Source organism: Mycobacteriales bacterium (assembly GCA_035545175.1). GTDB lineage: Bacteria > Actinomycetota > Actinomycetes > JAFAQI01 > JAFAQI01 > DASZTV01. The sequence goes on along the minus strand of DASZYY010000070.1, from coordinate 9,970 downwards.
GATCTGGATCACCGGCCCGCCACCCTGGCCGTTCGCGCCCTCGCCTGCCGGGACGACGCCCAACGTGTCGGTGACCGGGCCGGGCGAAAGGACGACGTACGGAACCGGCAGCCAGAACAGCGCCGAGAACATGACGGCCAACAGAACGGCCGCGACCCCGAACGTTGCTGCGCGGCGGTTCACAACGCTAGAGCCTAGAGAGCCTCAGGAACGGGCGAAGAACCCCATGCTTCGGCGGCCGGTCGCAGCGGCGGGCGTGACCTCTTCAACCGTCGGGTCCACCACGTTGGGATCCATGCCGGCCGCCTCGGCCTCCGCGGGCGGTGGCGGCAGGTCGGCTGGGCCGTCTTTGACGAAGGTCTCGGTGATCGGCGAGGCGACCGGGGGCGGCAACGGAGCGGCGGCGAACGGGACGTCGGCGCCGGCAGCCGGCATCTGGTCAAGTGGTGCCGTGGCCTGTTCCTCGAGGGCGTGGAACGACATCGTCGGGGTGGGGTCGAGGGACGATCCGTACGGCGGCATCTCCGGCGGAAGTGGCGGCGGGCCGTCGCTGCTCGCGGCGACCGGCTCCGGCAGTGCGGGCGGGGCGGCAGGCGGCGCCGTGGCGGCCGCGTCGGCGGCGGCCGGCGCGTCTCCCGCCGAGACCTCGACGTGGTAGTACGCGCGCATGCTCAGCGTCACCGGTGACATCGAGAAGACCGAGAACTCGGTCACGCCTTCGACGTTGCGGAGGTGCTCGGCGAAGCTCACGGCGTCGTCGAGGGAGGCCAACCGGCGGAAAGCAGGCGCGCCCTGCGCGGACTGGTAGAAGACCACGTGCTCCATTGACGATCCCTCTGCCCTGTGTCCGTTGCCGTGTGTCCGTTTGGTGGCACAACCGATGAACTCTGCTCTCACCCATGTCGGCAGCCGAGACGGGTCGGTTGAGGTCAGATGTTTCTGCTGATGCTTGCCGAGATCAAGAGTTGGGCGGCATTTCGCCCGCGAACGTGGTGCCCTTAGGAGGCGCGGCGAGTGGCTTGACGGGCCGTTGCGGGCCCGCGGTCGCGCTGGGCCGGGGCTTCGACGGCGCTCAGCGGGCGGGAGAACGCCGCCTTGAAGCGCTCTCGTTCGGCGAGTGACTGCTCGGTCTCGACCGGGCCGCGCGGACGAGCCGCCCAGTTCACCCACACGATCGCGACCAGGGTCGCGACGGCCGGAACGCCGAGCCACGCGAGGACACCCACGTGGTCAGTGTAGGGGTCAGCGCCGCCGAATGCGCGATCGTGCGAGGGCCAAAGATCCAATGACTGCAAGGGTTGCGCCGGCGCCCGCAGCCGCGCGCGTTGCGTACTTGCGGTCGACCACGACGAGGCTTCGGCCCACCCGGTCGCCCAGCCGGTTCAGGTGCTCGGCCAGTGCGGCTTCGTTGCTCCAGCGGGGAGCCCAGCCGGTTGCCCGCAGTCGCTGCGAGCCGACGACCCAGGGATGCTGCAGGTACTGCAGGTCGGTCGCGGGCACCGACAGGGCGCCCACCCGGTGCAGGCGCTCGGCGGTCGCGAGCGCGACGGACGCCGGCAGGACGACGGACCGCATCCCGCAGATCTGCTCGACCCGCTCGCGATCCAGCCAGCCGTCGGATCCGACGGTGACCGCGCCGGACACGAGGCCGAGCGCCGCGGCGACCAGGGCGTCGAGCAGGTCCTCCTCGTGGCAGAACTGCCACAGGCAGCGGCCGTCCCGGATCGCCAGTAGCCGTACCGACTCGAACAACCCGGGTAGGAGCGGGTCGGGCACGGTTCCGACGAGCGACGCCGGCCGGACCGAGACGACTTCGACGGCGCCGTCGCTGGTGGCGTGCCGCGCCGCCGCGAGCCGCTCCATCGCGAGCCAGTCGCTGACCAGGCCGTCGGACGTGACCGCGGCAAGCGGGGCGTCCTCCTCGAGGGGCACCGGGTTCGCCGCGCTCGCGCCGTAGACCATCGCGCTGGTCAGCAGCACTACGCGCCGTACCCCGGCGGTTGCCACGGCGTCGAACAACGCGGTCGTCCCGGCGATGTTGGTCGCGCGGCGCTGGTCGCTCGGGGTGTCGACCGAGCGGTCGGTGGCCAGGTGTACGACGGTGCCGACACCGTCGAGCTCGTCAGCGACCTTCGGCGTGACAGCGTCGATCTCGACGACGACGGGACTGCCTGGGTGGTCGAGCAACCGGGCGACCAGTGCGGCGCCGAGCGGCGCGGCGGCCCCGGTGACCGCGATACGGGCGCTTCGCCGTCGGCGAACGCGGTCACTGGCTTCAGTCACCTCCTCATCTTCGCCCGTAACCTCGGCATATGACTTCCCCGCCATTCGGGTTCGGTCCGAGCGGTGACAGCGAGCCCGCGAAGCCCGGTGACCCGTTCGCGGGCCTGGGCGCGACGCCCGACCTCGGTGCGATGCTGCACCAGCTCGGCGACCTGCTCTCCGGTGAGACCGGCCCGGTGAACTGGCAGGTCGCCCGGCAGTCCGCGATGGCGGTGATCGGCGCGGACACCGGCACGACGGCAGCCGACGCCGCCGAAGTCGCCGATGCGCTGCGCCTGGCCGACATCTGGCTGGACCCGGTCACGGCACTGCCCTCGGGCGTCGTGTCGACAGAGGCCTGGAGCCGTCGCCGCTGGCTGGAGGCGACCCGTCCGGCGTGGACTCAGCTCGTCGAGCCGGTGGCTGCGCGGGTGGGTTCGGCGATGGGCGAGGCGATACCGGAGGAGGTGCGGTCGATGGCCGCGCCGCTGATGGGCGTCATGACCCAGGTCGGCGGGTTGATGTTCGGTGGCCAGGTCGGGCAGGCGCTGGGGACACTGGCGACCGAGGTGGTCAGCTCGACCGACATCGGCATCCCGCTTGGTCCCGACGGTGTTGCGGCGCTGCTTCCCGAGTCGGTCAGAGCGCTCGGCGACGGCCTGTCGGTGCCGCTCGACCAGGTGCGGCTGTTCGTCGCGCTTCGCGAGGCCGCCCACCAGCGGCTGTTCCGTCACGTTCCGTGGCTGTCCGCCCACCTGTTCACTGCGGTCCGCAGCTACGCCGAAGGCATCACGATCGACACCAGCCGTTTCGAGGCGCTCGCCGGCTCGATCGACCCCAGCGATCCCGAGTCGATGCAGCGCGCAGTCGGCGAAGGCCTGTTCGAGCCGACCACGACCCCGGCCCAGCAAGCTGCGCTCGAGCGGCTCGAGACCGCGCTTGCGCTGGTCGAGGGTTGGGTCGACACCGCAACGGCCGCGGCGGCGGCCACGCAGCTGCCGAGCTTCGCGGCGTTGCAGGAGACCATGCGCCGCCGGCGCGCGAGCGGTGGTCCGGCGGAGCGGACCTTCGCCACGCTGGTCGGCCTCGAGCTGCGGCCGCGACGACTCCGCGAGGCGGCGACGCTGTGGCAGGTGCTCGGCGAGCGACGGGGCATCGACGGCCGCGAGGCGGTGTGGGCGCACCCGGATCTGCTGCCGGGCGCGCCGGATCTCGAGGACCCGCAAGGCTGGGCCGAGCGCGGCCCGGACGACAGCCTCGACCTCAGTGAGCTCGAGTAGCGGTCACTGCTTCGCGGCGTCGTAGCCCTCGAGGTAGCCGCGGGCCCGCTCCAGCCGCTCGAAGCCGGCCAGTTCGGCCCAGAACGTCGGCCCGTGGCCCGGCACGAGCAGATGCGCGAGCTCGTGCAGCAGCACGTAGTCCACGACGTAGTCGGGCATCGCGCACAGCCGGCGGGACAACCGGATCGTGCGGTCCAGCGGGGTGCACGAGCCCCAGCGCGAGTTCATGGTGTCGACCCAGCGCACGCTGGCCGGGACCGCGCGTGCCCCGAGGTATGCCTTCGACAGCCGGAGCGCCCGTTCGTGCAGCTCGCGATCGGACGGCGTCGAGCCGGCCTCCTTCGCGAGCACGCGTGACACCAGGTCCTCGACCATCTGCGCGACCTCGGCACGCGTCATCCGGGCCGGGACCGAGACGACGATGCGATCGCCCTCGCGATGGGCGGATGCGGTGCGCCGCCGCCTGGTGCTGCGCCGGATCTCGACCTCCGGACGAAGCGGCGTGGCGTGGCCGGCGATCTCGAGGGGAAGCGTCTCGGCGGCCGGTCCGTTCATGGGTCAGACGCTAACCAGACAGACCGACATCACCTCGTAACGGGCAGTCCAGAAGTTTGAGTTCACAGCCGGTGCACGACGTCATTGCAGGTCACAGCGGCGTGGCGGTCGTTGTCCCCGCCATATCCACATGCAGTGGACATCAACGTCCACAACGACACCCCACCGTTTCCCCACAGCGTCCCCAGGGATGTCCACAGGAGGGCGGTGACCGGCGTTGACGGTCGGCTCGGCGCTTCCGTACGGTCGTGTCCAACGGAGCCCCCGTGGCAGACCGGATGGACGTTCGCAAGGGGAAGGCGAATGGACGTACGGAAAGCCCGGGGGCTTCGTTATGCCGCTCAGCGGCCTTCGAAGCTGGGAGCCCGTCGTTCCTTGGCCGCGGCCAGCCCCTCGGCCATGTCGGCGCTGCCGAACGTGACCGGCTGCGCCAGCGCCTCGTACGTCAGCGCGTCGTCGAGACTGCGCGGCGTGCCGTTGCGAAGTGCGGCGACGGTGAGGCGCACCGCGATCGGGCCGTTCGCGGCGATCTGCTCAGCGACCTCGATCGAGTGATCGACCAGCTTCTCGGCGTCGACGACCCCGTTGACCAGACCGAGACGTAGCGCCTCGTCGGCGTCCACCCGGCGTCCGGTGAACAGCAGCTCGCGGGCGGCAGCGATGCCGACCGTCGCCGGCAGCAGGTAGGTCGCCGCCATTCCCGAGTGCATCCCGAGTGCGGTGAACGGGACCGACATGACCGCGCCCGACGCGGCGTACCGAAGATCGCAGGCCAGGGCCAGACACAGCCCGGCTCCGATCGCCGGGCCGTTGATCGCGGCGATCGTGGGCACCTCGACCTCGCGGATCGCAAGCCACGCTCGGTAGAACGGCAGCATCCGGTCGCGGATCTTCGTCACGGTCAGGTCTGACGACTCACCCAGCCAAGAGAGGTCTCCGCCGGCGCAGAAGGCGCTGCCCTCGCCGGTCACGACCACCGCGCGAAGCCCGGAATCGGCCCGCAGGTCGGTGATCGCGGCGGTCCAGGCGTCGGTAAGCTCGCCGGTCATCGCGTTGCGCCGCTCGGGGAGCGCGAAGGTCACTACGGCGACCCCACTGGGCCGTCGTTCCACCCGCAGTGGTGCGCTCATGGCCCTCACCCGCCTGAATCTCGACCGAATCAGATTCGGTTTCTGGTTGCGATGCCGACCCGGAGGCTAGCCCGCAGGCTCACCCGGACGCGCAGCGTCACGCTCAAATACCGGGTTTTTGAGCGTGACGACGGTAGCGTTGATCTCAGGTTCGGCCGGTCCCGGCCGGCGGCGATCGATCGAGGAGGACGAGATGGCCGACACCTACGAGGGCTACTGCGTGAAGTGCAAGGAGAAGCGTCAGTTCGAAGGCGAGATCCGGACCAGCGAGTCGGGCCGCCGGATGGCGCAGGGTCCGTGCCCGGTTTGCGGCACCAAGGTCAACCGCATCCTGGGCAAGGCCTAGGCGCAAGCGCTCACCGAGCGCAGCTCGACAACGAACGTCCGAAGGGGCGCCCGGCCTGTGGCCGGGCGCCCCTTTCGCTCACTTGTGGACGAGTGAACGCACGCTCGACCCGGTTGGTGGCACGCTCCGCGCGCTGTGACCCGCTAGCCCGGAGGCTGCCGTGCGACCCGTTCTCAAGCCTGCGCTGCGCCGGCTGTGGCGCGACCCTTCCACCCTCCAGCTGGGGGTCGATCCGCGCCATGCCGTTGTCGTCAGCGGCATGAGTTCGGCCGACCGCGAGCTGCTCAGCCTGCTCGACGGCAGCCGCGACACCGATGTCGCGCTTGCCGAAGCAGGGCGTCGCGGGCAGCCCCCGCAGCGCGGCGCTGCCCTCGTGGACCTGCTGAGCGAGGCCGGTGTGCTCGACGACGCCGAGCTCGGCGCGCCCGCTCCGGTCAACGTCGGCCGGCTCGCCCCCGACCAGCTCTCGCTGTCGTTGTGCCATCCCGGTCCCGGCGGTGCGGCCCGCGCGCTGGCCACCCGCCGCGCGACCACGGTCGAGGTACTCGGCGCGGGCCGAGTCGGTGCGACGCTCGCCGCCCTGCTCGCCGCGGCCGGGGTCGGCCGGGTGGTCGTGGACGACCCGTCGTTGATTCGCCCCTGCGACCTAGCGCCGGGCGGTGTGCGCGTCGCGGGCGTGCATCATCGGCGCGGCGATGCCGCGAACGCTGTCGTGGGCACGATGCGCACGGCCGACTCGAACACGGGCCCGGCCGGCGCGGGCCGCTCGTTGCTGGTGCTCGCTCCCGTGGGCGCCGCGCTCGCGCCCGAATGGTTGCGCCGGGTACGCCGTCGTCCGCACGCGATGGTCAGCGTGCGGGAGACCACCGCGCAGATCGGGCCGCTCGTGGTTCCCGGTCAGAGCCCGTGCTTGCGCTGCGTGGAGCTCGCCCGGGCCGACCGTGACCCGGCCTGGCCCGTGCTCGCCGCACAGCTGGTCGGTGAAGCGCGGGCGATCGAGCCGTGCGACGTTGCGCTGGCCAGCGCCGCCGCCTCGCTCGCGGCGATGCATCTGCTCGCGTGGATCGATGACCCGGACGCCAGCTCACCATTGATCGGCGGAACGCTCGAGCTCGGCTTGGCCGAGCTGGCGCTGCGGCGGCGCACGGTGGTCGCCCACCCCGATTGCGGCTGCCGGGCGGCCGCCTAGAACTCGGGGAGCGGGTCGATCTTGCGGGCTCGTCGCCAGCGACTGGGAGCCGGGTGCACCGGAGGCGTCGACCGGGTACCCGCGATCACCCCGACCACAGCCTGAGCGGCCGTCGCGAACTCGACCGGCGGCTCGGCGCTGGTCTCGTCGTCGTGGTCGATGCCGGCCGGCGCAGCGCCGAGGGAGTCGATGTCGCCGAGCACCCGGACGCCGGAGGTCTTGATCGCTGCTGCGGCGGACGCACCGACTTCCGCGGCGCGCTCGAGCGCCCACCGCGGCGTACGGATCGGTGTCGGCTGGCTCAGCGCCGCTCGCGACGCGGCAAGCCTGGGCAGCAGGCCGGACCGCACCATCGTCGAGTAGAGCCCGTCGGGCAGCTGCTGGTCCCGGAAGTACTCGTTGACCCGTCGCACGAGCTCGACCTCCGGCCAGGTGAGCGAGGAGTTGCTCGCGGACTCGGGCTTCGCCACGAGGAACCCGCTGGGCAGCCCGAGCAGGGCCTCGAACTGCCGGAACAGCAGATCGTGGTCGTGGCTGTCGACGACGATCGCTGTCACGTTCTCGGGGCCGACGATGCCTGCCCATCTCGCGATGACGACGTCATGGCGATGCCGGATCCAGAACCACGGAGTGGGGGAGGAGTACGGCGTGCCGTTCAGGGTGCCCTGCAGCCATGACTCGTAGTCGGCGACGTACCCGTCCTTCACGTACTGCTGCCAGGCCGACGGCAGGATCTTCGTCAGCGGGCGCAGCGTGGCCACGATGTGCACGGCGTCGCCGCCGAGGCCACGCACGACCCGACGCGCCTGGCGGTCGGTCGCCCGGCACAGCCACTCGCTGCTGACGAACACCCGGGTTGAGCGCGCCGCCTTGACCTCCGCGACGAGCTCAGCCCACGCCGCCATGGTCACCGGCGGGTCGCCGGTGTTGCCGCGCGCCTCGGTGACCGCGATGCCTGCGCTCTTGTGGTAGCGCTCCGTGCCGGGATAGACGACCCCCGCCGCGCGTAGCCGTTCGCGGTCCGAGTGGAACGCGCCCTGCAGCGCCGTCGTACCGGTCTTGTCGAACCCGATGTGGACCAGTCGTCCGCCTGGCGGGATCGCCAGAACCGGCTCAGTCACTACTTGCGCAGGTCGACAGCCACGTAGTCGCGGGCCGGGGACCCGTTGTAGACCTGGCGCGGCCGGCCGATCCGGGTGTCGGAGTCGGTCATCATCTCCCGCCAGTGCGCGATCCAGCCCGGAAGCCGGCCGAGCGCGAACAGGACGGTGAACATCTGCGTCGGGAAGCCCATCGCCTTGTAGATGACGCCGGTGTAGAAGTCGACGTTCGGGTACAGCTTGCGCTCGACGAAGTAGTCGTCAGCGAGAGCGATGCCCTCGAGCTCGATCGCGAGGTCGAGCAGCGGGTCGGACACGCCGAGTGCCGCGAGAACCTCGTGCGTCGCCTCCTTCACGATCGCCGCGCGCGGGTCGTAGTTCTTGTAGACCCGGTGGCCGAAGCCCATGAGCTTGACGCCGGGCTCCTTGCTCTTGACCCGGTTCATGAAGGCCTTGGTGTCGCCGCCGTCGGCGGCGATGTCGGCGAGCATCTCGATGACTGCCTGGTTGGCCGCGCCGTGCAGCGGGCCGGACAGCGCGCCGATGCCCGCCGCGATGGAGGTGAACATGTTGGCGTTTGCCGATCCGACCATCCGGACCGTCGACGTCGAGCAGTTCTGCTCGTGGTCGGCATGCAGGATGAACAGCATGTCGAGCGCGCGTGCCATCGCGGGGTTGACGTCATAGGGCTCGGCGGGGACGCCGAAGGTCATGCGGATGAAGTTCTCGACGTAGCTCAGTGAGTTGTCGGGGTAGAGGAACGGGTGACCGACCGACTTCTTGTGCGCGTACGCCGCGATCGTCGGCAGCTTGGCGAGCAGCCGGATCGTCGAGAGCTCGACCTGCGCGTCGTCGAACGGGTCCAGGGAGTCCTGGTAGAAGGTCGACAGCGCGCTCACGGCAGAGTTCAGCACCGCCATCGGGTGCGCATCGTGACGGAAGCCGTTGAAGAAGTCGCGCAGGTCCTCGTGCAGCATCGTGTGCTTCTCGATGCGCGCCGCGAACGCATCGAGCTCTGCCTTGGTCGGCAGCTCGCCGTAGATCAGCAGGTAGGCCGTTTCTAGAAACGTCGAGCCCTTGGCGAGCTGCTCGATCGGGTAGCCCCGGTAGCGCAGGATCCCGGCGTCACCATCGATGAAGGTGATCGCGGAGCTGCAGGCCGCCGTGTTGCCGTAACCCGGATCGAAGGTCACCCTGCCGGTCGTGCTCAGCAGCTTGCTGATGTTGAGCCCAGCGGGCGCTTCGGTGCCGTCGACCGCCTCGAGCGGCATCGTGCCGCCGGGGTGGTTCAGCTCGTAGTCGGCCATTTCACTCCTCGAGCGGCCGTTGGCCGCGGTGGACACAGCCCTCCGGCCGCGTCGAACGTCGTCGATCAATGAGAATAGAGGGGTGTCCGACATCCCGAAGTGGGCGATCTCGCGAAGTGTGAAGCTGGCGAGCCTGCCGCTCGGCGTTGCCGGGCGCGGCGCCATCGGCCTCGGCAAGCGGATCGGCGGTCGTCCTGCCGAGATCGTCGCCACCGAGTTGCAGCAGCGAACCGCCGAGCAGCTGTTCAAGGTGCTCGGCGAGCTCAAGGGCGGCGCGATGAAGTTCGGCCAGGCGCTGTCGGTCTTCGAGGCCGCGTTGCCGGAGGACCTGGCCGCGCCGTACCGCGCCGCACTGACGAAGCTGCAGGACGCGGCTCCACCGATGCCTGCTTCCGCGGTTCACCAGGTCCTCGCCGAGGGGCTCGGCAAGGACTGGCGGCAGAAGTTCGCGGAGTGGAACGACAAGCCTTCGGCCGCGGCGTCGATCGGGCAGGTGCACCGGGCGCGGTGGCACGACGGTCGTGAGGTCGCCGTCAAGCTGCAGTACCCGGGCGCCGGGCAGGCGCTGATTGCCGACCTGAACCAGCTCGCCCGCTTCGCGCGGATGTTCGCGGTGCTGACTCCCGGTCTCGATGTCAAGCCGTTGATCACCGAGCTGCGGGAGCGGGTCAAGGAGGAGCTCGACTACGACCTCGAGGCGGATGCGCAACGTCAGTACGCCGAGGCGTACGACGGTGATGCGGACTTCATCGTGCCGCACGTCGTCGAGTGCAGCGGCAACGTCCTGATCACCGAGTGGGT
>DASZYY010000069.1:0-5179 GCA_035545175.1 Mycobacteriales bacterium | reverse complement strand
GTAGCCGTTGTGGTGGTGACACCACTTGTGGCCGTCGGTCGCATCGGTGCTGTCGTTCGACTCGCCGGCGTCGCGGTTGAACGTCGAGGCGGCCGCCGGCACGGTTACCGTGCGCACGCTCTTGCGCTGCGCGACGGCCTTCCAGTGCGCCGCCGCGGCGCGCGCCTTGGCGAGGGCGTCCGCTTCGGCCTTCGCGGCCTGGGTGGCAGCCTGCAGCGCGTTCTCGTCTGCCTTGACCTCGTCCTTCAGCTTCGCGATCTCGGCTTGCAGCGCATTGAGCACCGCTGCCTGCTCCGCGGCGCCGGCGGTCTGGTCGTTGGATGAGGTGCCGGATCCGGAATCAGCCCAGACCGGACTGGTTGCTCCGATCACCGCGCACGCGGCAACGGCACCAACTGTCGTTGTCTTGTTGATTCGCATGAAGACCGCGATTCCCGCGACCTTCTTGACTATGCAGAAGCGCGGGTGACCGCTTCGATCTTCGGCGTGTCGTTCGATCGCACGATGCGCAGAAACCGCTCCACGGCGCGAATTACGTGCGCACTGCGGATCGACGCGAAGACGTCGAAGGCGTGCTGCGCGCCGGGCAGCTCGGCGTAGGCGACGACGGACTCGGAGGTCTCGCGCAACGCCCGCGCGAGCTCCCGTGCCTCCGCGACGTTCACCAGCGAGTCGTTGCGGCCGTGGATGATGAAGAAGGGTGGCGCGTCCGATCGAATCAGCGCCAACGGCGATGCGGAACGCGCCAGCTCACGGTCCTTGCTCTTGAACAGCGTCGGTGCGAGGAAGTGCTTGTACTCGCGCTCGCCCGCCTTGGTGTCGAGCAGGTTCGCGAGGTCGTACACGCCGTAGAACGGCACGCACGCCCGCACCGACGTGTCGACGTCTTCGAAGCCCGGCTGGTACTTCGGGTCGTTGGCCGTCAGCGCGACCATCGCGGCAAGGTGACCGCCGGCCGAACCGCCGGTGACGACGACGTACGAAGGGTCCCCGCCGTACTCCGCGATGTTGGCGCGGATCCAGGCCAGCGACTGCTTGATCGCGATGAGGTGTTCCGGCCAGGTGGCTTTGGGGGAGAGTGGGTAGTTCGGCGCCGCGCACACCCAGCCACGAGCGCTGAGGTAGGTCATCAGCGGGACGCCTTGCTCCTCCTTGTTGCCGATCACCCACCCGCCGCCGTGGATCTGCAGCAGCACCGGCCGCTTTTCGCCGGGCTCGCGCGGCACGAACAGGTCGAGCCGGTTGCGCTTGTGGGCATCCTCACCGCCGACGTACGGGATGTTGCGGATCCGCTTCACATCCTGGTGATGGGTGCGCCACGGCATCAGCACCTCGCGCCATGGCGTGGTCAGCTCGTCCTCGGTCGGCGTCGGTGCGACGCGCGTGAGGTACTCCGGGCCGAGCGCTTCGACCAGGGCGGCGTCGACGACCTTGTGGACCTTCAGCCCCTGCGCGATGAGCGCTGCCAGCCCGGCTGCCGAGATCGCGTTGAGGCCGAGGGCGAGCTTGTCGTCGCGGGTGAGCCGGCCGCGCCGCTTGAGCGCCAGTGCCCCTGACGTGGCCGCTGTGACGATGAGGTTCTGGGGCGCGAGCTCGGTCGTGAGCCAGCCGGTGAAGAAGCTCGGGATCGCGAGCGGGTTGCCGCTCGGGAAAGGTCGCAGCGCGTTGAGGGTCAGCCCCGCGCCCAGGGCCGACAGGCGCACAAGCCGCTTCCCCACGCTCCAAGTGTGCCAGCATCCGATCATGACTTCGCGACGGATGTTGGTCGGTGCAGCTGTTCTCATGGTCGGCTTCGGATCGTTGGCGGGATGCAGCTCCGGGAGCGGTGGCGATGCGCGCGCAGCCGTCAAGCCGGCGGCTCATCAGGCGGCTGCCCGGTCGGCCAGCCACCACCTGACGCTCGACACCAGCCACGACTACGGCAACAAGTACTCCGACGGGGTGCTGCCGGTAGGGGACGGCAAGTACACGTCCTCCGGTGCGAAGAAGGGCTACATCTACGCCTGCTCCCAGTACGCCTCGTCCCTGTCTTCCGGCAACGGCGGCGCTGACACCCGCGGGCCGTGGTTCACGAACAACAACACCGAGTACGACGTGAACGACAAGGTGCCCGTCGAGGGCAGCGTGTCGTGGCCTAACGCGACGCACAGCATCAAGACGACGAGCACGAAGCGCAAGATCACCTCGAACGGGCTGCCGACGAGCCACACGACGGGCACGTTCCCCATCTCGAGCAGCGACCCGGCGTACTCCTACGACCGCAACCCGAACTCGATCACGGCGCAGAGCATCTCGATGTCGCTGACCAAGAGCCCGAAGTACGGCTCACCGCGGTGCATGGGTGGCGAGGTCGGGATCATGACCACTGGCGTGATGCTGTTCAACGCGCTCGACGCCGAGGGTCGTGACGCGGGCGCCTGGGAGACGCAGGATCACTGCGACGCGCACCCGGAGCGGACCGGCGTGTACCACTACCACACGTTGTCGAGCTGCATCACAAAGCGGAGCGTCCACCACGTGATCGGCTGGGCGTTCGACGGCTTCCCGATCACGGGGCCTTACGTGCACGGCTCGAGCAACCAGCTGACCACCTCGAACCTCGACGCCTGCCACGGCATCACGAGCAAGGTGAAGATCAACGGGAAGTCCGTCACGACATACCACTACGTGATGACGCAGGACTACCCATACTCGGTGAGCTGCTTCCGCGCCAAGCCGTTCACCACCGGACCGGTTCCGTGATCTGACCCGGGACATTCCTGGCGCCCGGTCAGACGTCCGGCACCCAGTCTGCTATCCAACGGCGGGCGGACCTGACGGTCCGTCAGATTTTCCGTACGATTCCGGCCATGCAGCGACTCGGTGGCATGGACTCGGCATTCCTGTTCTTCGAGACACCGACGATGCACATGCACGTCGGCGGCCTCATGCTCGTGGACCCGTCCGGTGCGAAGAAGCCCTACTCGTTCGAGGACTACCGCGACTACATCGCCTCGCGGATGCACCGGGTCCCACAGTTCCGCCGCAAGCTCGCGACCGTGCCGCTCAACCTCGGCAAGCCGTCATGGATCGAAGACCCGGACTTCGACCTCGACTACCACCTCCACCGCGCGGTCGTCCCGGCACCGGGGGGTGACCGCGAGACGGCGGCCCTGGCCGGCGACGTGCTCTCGCGCCAGATGGATCGCAGCCACCCACTGTGGGAGATGTGGATCGTCGAGGGCCGCGCCGACGGGCTGATCGCGATCATCAGCAAGGTGCACCACTCCGTCATCGACGGCGTGACCGGCGCGAACATGATGGCCGAGCTGTTCGATCTGGAGGCCGACGCGCCCTCGGCGCCGGAGCCCGTCGTGGATGACTGGGAGCCCGAGCGCAAGCCGAGTGACCTCGAGCTGCTCGGTCGGTCCCTGCTGGACATGGTCAGCCGCCCGGTCGGCGTGGTGAAGCTGCTTCCCGGCACGCTGCTCGGCGTCGGCAAGCTCGCCAAGCGCCGCGGTGGCGGAGCGGTCGGGATGCCGGCGCCGTTCCGGGCGCCGCGTACGTCGTTCAACGCCACCGTGACGGCGCACCGGACGGTGGCGTACACGCACGTGTCGCTCGACGACCTGAAGATCATCAAGAACGCGTTCGGGGTCAAGATCAACGATGTCGTGATGGCGGTCTGCTCCGGAGCGCTGCGTAACTACCTGATCGCGCGCGACGAGCTCCCGGACCGCTCGCTGATCTCCGCCATCCCGATCTCGGTGCACTCGAGCAGCGAGGGCAAGGAAGGCACCACCAAGATCTCGATCATGTTCGCGAGCCTCGCCAGCGACGTGGACGATCCCGCCGAGCGGTTGCGCCAGATTGCCCTGACGAACGAAGGCGCCAAGGAGGACCACGAGCTGGTCGGGGCGCACATGCTGCAGGACTGGGCAGAGCACGCCGCGCCGAACACGTTCTCGCTCGCGGCTCGCGTGTACTCCGGGCTACGCCTCGCCAACCGCCATCCCGTCGTACACAACCTGGTGATCTCGAACGTCCCGGGCCCGCCGATCCCGCTGTACTTCAACGGCGGCCGACTGGTGGAGCTGCACCCGCTCGGCCCGGTCATGGACGGCGCCGGCCTCAACGTCACGGTGCTGTCCAACATGGACGCGATCGGGTTCGGCTTCATCGCCTGTCGCGAGCTGATGCCCGAGCTGTGGGACCTTGCGGACGCGGTGCCGGAGGCCGTCGCCGAGCTGCTCGAGGCCGCGAAGCAGGTCGAGAAGGAGTCGGCGCCTAAGAAGCGCGCGTCCGCCGGTTCCGGCGGCTGATCGACTCGCACGCCTCGAGCAGCACCGGCACGAACTCCTGGGCGCCCAGCACCAGGCCGGCGTGGCCGCTTTCGAAGTCGTAGCTGATCGCGCCCGGGATCGCGGCCGCAAGGCTGTGCTGGCGGCGGCTCGGGATCGCGCGGTCACGGCTGGCGACGATGACGCTGACGGGTACGTCGACCCGCTTGATCCAGGCGGAGGAGTCGAATCTGCCGACTGCGTCGAGCGCGGCGAACAGTGCCCACGCGCTCGTGCTGCGGAACTCCGCCATCGCCCACGGTCCGACCTTCGCGGCGTCGGCCGTCAGTGCGGCGGGAGTGTCCGCGAGCCGCGAGGACATCCGCTCCATCCCGAGCCGGGCGCGGGCGGAGAACCGGTTCATCGCGACGCCGGTCATCCGGAACCACAGCCGCTCCTGGGCGGTGCCGCGGAAGTTGCGTGCCGTCGCGGCGAGCACCAAGCCGTCCACGCGGTGGCGGTGGCGGCGCCAGACGAGCTGCGCGATCGCGCCGCCCATCGAGTAGCCGACGACGGTGAACTTCTCGACGCCGAGCTCGTCGGCGACTGCGACGACGTCGTCGGCGCAGTCCTCGAGGCTGAAGCTCTCGGAGCGGATCCCGCGACCGTGCCAGCGCTGGTCGAACGCGATGACGCGGTAGTGCTCGGCGAGCGCGTGCATCGACGGGTACCACGACAGCGCTGCCGTCGTCGCGAGCGCGTGCACGAGGATCACCGTCGGTGCTCCTGGCGGGCCCGCGAGATCGATGACGCAGGTGCGCCCGCGGCCGGGTAGCTCCAGCGGCACCCCCGGAGCGAGGTCGCAGGGAGCTGCTGCCTTTGCGAACCGGCCGAGCACATTGGTGACCGCCGGCGAGATG
>DASZYY010000068.1:0-4142 GCA_035545175.1 Mycobacteriales bacterium | reverse complement strand
CCGCCGTGCATCTCGATCAAGCTCTTGGCAAGCGACAGTCCCAGCCCGGTGCCCTCGGGCAGCTTGCCCCCGAGCATCCGAGTGCCTTGCTGGAAGGGCTCGAAGATGCGCAGCTGTTGATCCGGCAGGATGCCGATGCCGGTGTCCGACACGACCAGCTCGACGTGTTCCTCGCGTTGCCGCGCTGACAGCCGCACGCGGCCCCCGGACGGGGTGAACTTCACACCGTTGGTGGCAAGGTTCGCCAGGACCTGCTCCAGGCGATGTACGTCGGCGGTGACGAACTCGACCGCCGGATCGACGTCGACCTCCACGCTGACGTCGTCACGCTGCCGCCGCGCGCGCTGCGCGACGAGCTCCAGCATCGGGCGGACCGCGACCAGCTCGGGGTCGATGCGGAGCTGTCCGGCCTCGATCTTCGCGAGGTCAAGCACGTCGTCGATGACGCTCTGCAGTCGTCGGGCGGCGGCCCGGATGTCGTCGACGTACGCCCGCTGCCGGGCGTTCAGCGGGCCGGCGACCTCGCTGTGCAACAAGTCCGCGAAACCCACGATCGCGTTCAACGGGGTGCGCAGCTCGTGCGAGGTGTTCGCCAGGAATTCGCTCTTGTGCGCCGTGGTGACGGCCAGCTCGGCGCGCGCCCGCTCGGCGTTGCGTCGTGCTGCCTGCTCGGTGATCACAAGATGACGGAGCCGTTCGGTCAGCCAGTCGACGATCGCTCCGTTGAAGCTGATCACCGTCATGATCGTGAGCCAGAGGTTGACGCGTTCGCCCAGGTGCGTGCGAAGTCCCAGCACGAACCCGAAGCACACCCCGGCGAACGCGACATGCAGGATCGCGCGCCGGCGGCCCCAGAGCGCGAAGGCCACCATCGGTGCCAACCCATAGGCGAGCGGTGCCAGGTTGATGAACGACTGCGAGTAGTACACGCCGCCGCTGATCAGGATCGCTCCGAACGCGCCCCAGGCGTCGATGCCGCGCAACCGGATCCGGTCTTGCAGTCGCCACATCGCGGCCGCCGACAGTGCGTTGCCGGCTGCTACGCCGACGATGCCGATCCGGGTGGCGAACGACAGCGGCGTGGCGATGGCAATCGCCACCTCGAGTCCCGCGGTCATCCATGCCAGCCACACGCCCACCCGCACGATCAGCTTGCGGTTGGCCGCCGAGCCCGGCTCTGCGAATGCCGCGTAGGACGCGTCGGACGCCGCCGGATCGGGAAGGGTCGCGAGGATGACACCTTCCGGCGGTCGGGGTGTGACCGGAAGCTCGAATGCGAAGGTGCTGCCGACCCCTAGGGCGCTCTCGACCAGCGTGAGCTTTCCGCCATGGGCCTCGATGATCCGACGCGACAGCGGAAGTCCGAGGCCGGTGCCTTCGTGGCGCTCTGCCGTCGTCGTGTACTGCTCGAAGATCCGCTCGCGCTCCTCGTGTGGGATTCCGCTGCCCTCGTCGGTGACCGACACCCGGACTCCGTCGGCGAAGGCCGTCGCTCGCGCCGTCACGGTTGCGCCGACCGGCGTGTAGCGGATCGCGTTGGCGAGCAGGTTCACGACGACCTGGCGCACCTTGCGGCCGTCGGCGAAGACCGTTGAGCCGTCGATCACCGGCTCGATCCGGACGGTCACCCCGGCCTTCGACGCCTGCTCGCGCACCAGTCGGGCGGCGTCCTCCAACGCCACGGCCACGTCGAGCTCTTGGGTCTGCAGGTCGATGTGTCCGGACTCCACGGCGGTGAGGTTCAGGACGTCGTCGACCAGGCCGGTGAGATGTCGAGCCGCGGAGGAGATGTCGTCGACGTAGCTCGCCTGCCGGTCGTTCATCGGACCGGTGGCGCGGGTGCCGAGCAGGTCGGCGAACCCGAGGACGACGTTGAGCGGCGTACGAAGCTCGTGCGACATCCGCGCGATGAACTGTGACTTCGCCTTGCTCTCCACCTCTAGCGCCGCACCGGCCCGCTCTGCGATCGCCCGCGCTTCGTGCTCGCTGATCGCGAGCTTGCTGCCCAGGCCGACCAGCCATCGAGCGAAGCCGCCGGCGATGAGCACCGCCGTCATCAGGCCGATCCAGCGAGTCACGGGCGCCGACACGTCCGGGCCGACGATCAGTACGCCCGCGAAGCTCGCGCCGAAACCGAGGACGTGGAGTGTCGCGACGCGGGTCGTGCGCACCGAGAACAGGATGGTCCCGATCACGACGTACACACCCGGAAGAGCGGGCCGGACCGGCGAGCCGTAGTGGCTCAGCGCGATCAGCAACAGCTCGGAGATGACCGCGAGCGTGTCCATGGCCGCAAGCGGGATCCGGACCGGCGCGAAGCGCATCATCACGCCGGCGACGAGCGCGAACACGCCAGTCCCCGCGATCCACGCCGTTGACGAGCTGTGATGTGGTGTGTTGATCGTCAGCGCGACGAAAAGCCCGCCGAGGGTGAGCGCGGCGTCCCCGCCGAGCCGCGCAACGACGTCTTCCTCGGCGCGCCGCTGGACCGCGGCGGTGATGGGGGAGTCCGCGGGTCCGAAGACGGCGTCGCGAAGCAGGACGAACAGGCGGCGACCCTGCCGGGTGGCGTCGGTGACCCGCACGCTCACCGATCGCTCCGACGCCACGCTTTCAGCGTGGCGTGCACAGCGGCCGCCCCGATGAAAGGTCGATTAACGGAGATGGTCCTCGCCGCCCCGCATCAGCGCCGCCATCTCGTCGACGAGCGTCCCGATGTCGATCGGCTTGGAGAGGTAGCCGTCGAAGCCGTCGGCGAGTAGTCGCTCCCGGTCGCCGGTCATCGCGAAGGCCGTGACCGCGACAACCGGGATTTCCGCGGTGTCGGGGTTGCCACGCAGCGTCCGAAGCACGGTGGAGCCGTCGGTATCGGGCAGCTGGATGTCCATCAGGATCAGCCGGGGCTGCAGTCGCGCGGCGAGCGTGACGGCTTCGGCGCCGGTGCCGGCGGTGACCGGGTCGAAACCGCGAAGGCTGAACAGCTCACACATGAGCCGGGCGCTCTTCTCGTCGTCTTCGACGACGAGAACCCGGCCACGCTCCTCGGTCATGCCCCCCGCCGCTCCAAGATCGCCCGATTCGGAGCGTATCGGCCTTTTCGCGACCTTTACAGGCATGTAATCGCTGCCCGTCACAGTGGGTTTGCTCGAAGGTCCCAAGGGGGTGCCCATGTTCAGGAACGACGCCCACGGCATACCGATGAGCCGTCTCGACATGCTTCGCAGGCTGCCGATGTTCGGCCACTACTCCGATGCGGAGCTGGTGCGCATCGACGCGCTGATGTACGAGACCACGATCCCGGCGGGTACGGCGCTGACCGTCGAGGGGCGGGTCCGCCGCCAGGCCTTCATCGTCCTGTCCGGCGAGGCAAGTGTGACCGTCGCCGGTGCAAGGATCGGCCGGCTCGGGTTCGGCGACCTGATCGGGGAGATGTCGTTGCTGAACAACCAGCCGCAGTCCGCCACGGTCACTGCGGAGGAGCCGCTCCGCGTCCTGGTGATGGACCCACGCGAGTTCGGGACCTGGGTCAGCGACGCCCGGGCCGCTCGCTGGCTCGCCAACGACCTGTCCGAGCGGCTGCGGGTCGCGCAGACTCAGGTCTCGAACGCGACCGTCAAGGCCAATGCCACGAAGACGACTCGCGCGAACGCGCTTCGCGGGCGACGCCAGTCCGGTCCGGCGGCGCCGCTGCACGTGCCGGCCTGACCGGGGGCCACCACAAGCTGAGCACCCGCGCGCCCGTCCCGGCGCTACCTGGGGGGGAAGCGGCCGGGGGGGTGAACGGGCCGCGGGTGCTCATTCCGCGAACCCGCCTGGCTAAGGTCGGCGGATGATCCTGATCACCGGACGAGGCCGAGTCCATGCCGACCAGCGCGAGGCCGCGCTCGCTGCCGCGGCGAAGATGGCCGCCGCTAGCACCGCCGAGGCCGGCTGCCTCGAGTACAGCTTCTGGATCTCGGCTGAGGACCCCAACGCGATCGGTCTCGTCGAGCGATGGGAGAGCGACGAGGCGTTGATGGCGCACGCCGCGGCCCCTCACATGGCGGAGTTCATCACCGCGATCGGCCCGGCGCTCGACGGTGGCATGGACGTCGTACGCCACGACGTCTCGAAGTCGGGACCGCTCTTCTAGCTGGTCGGCA
>DASZYY010000067.1:0-2564 GCA_035545175.1 Mycobacteriales bacterium | reverse complement strand
GTTCTTCGCGAAGGCGACGACGCTCGGCGTGGTGCGCGACCCTTCGGCGTTGGCGATGACGTTGGGCTCTCCGCCCTCGAGCACGGTCACGACGCTGTTCGTCGTACCGAGGTCGATGCCGACCGCTCGTCCCATGTCTGTCTCTCCAGTCGTTCTGTTCGCACCGGCTCGGGAAGTTGAGCCGCTATCACTCAAGGTAACGGCTCCAGCCGGTGCTGTCATTCCCGATTGAGCGAGATTGACTCAACTTTCTGCAACGTGACTGTGCAAGGTGGATTCCGAGGCCGGGCGGCGTACCGTGCCCCTCGTGCTGGGTCGACTGCAGGACCCCCGCGGCGCGCCGGCGCTGCGAACCCGCGCGATGGCCGCGCTGGTGATCCTCGGCCTGGTCGTGCTCACCGCGCCGCTGGTGGTCGTCCCCTTCGTGGGCTGGGTGTCGCACCACCTGCTCTAGAGCGGACCTACTCCTAAGTACAGTCACCGCGTGACTGTTCGCCTCATAGCTGGTCTGGCCGTCACGGCCATCGCGTTCGCCATCGCCGGTTACCGGCTGCTGTGGCTCGGCCGGCTCGTGCTGGCCGGCTCGCCGATCCCGCCGGAGCGGCGACCCAACGTGGTCGGCGCGGTCAAGGCCCAGCTGCTCGACGTCCTGGCGCAGCGAAAGCTGTTCAAGGTGAAGGGGTCGGGCACCGCCCACGCCTTCACCTTCTGGGGCTTCACAGTGCTGTTCCTGACGATCATCGAGGCGTACGGCGCGCTGTTCCAGCGCGACTTCGCGATTCCGTTCATCGGCCGCAGCCGCGCGCTCGGCCTGATCGAGGACATCTTCGCCGTCGCGGTCACGCTCGCGATCATCATCTTCACGAGCATCCGGATCGCCCGCTCACCGAAGCGGATCGGGCGCAAGTCACGGTTCTACGGCTCGCACGTCGACCAGGCCTACCTCGTGCTCGGCCTGATCTTCCTGGTCATGGCGACGCTGGTCCTGTACCGCGGCGCGCAGTACTCCAACGGCTACTTCCCCTACCAGGACGACGGCTGGTGGGCGTTCGCTTCGAAGGCGACGAGCTACATCGTCCCCAACGGCATCGCGTTCGAGTCGACGTTCGTCGTCGCGCAGATCGCGGTCGTCGTGGGTTTCCTCGTGTTCTTGCTCTACGGCAAGCACATGCACATCGTCACCGCGCCGATCAACGCGTCGCTGAAGCGGCACCCGAAGGCGCTCGGCGCGCTCGGTACGACGCCGGATCTCGAGAAGCTGATGGAGGACGAGAACGCCGTCCTCGGTGTCGGCCAGGTCGACCACTTCCACCAGCAGCAGCTGCTGCAGACGCTGGCCTGCACCGAGTGCGGCCGCTGCCAGGACAAGTGCCCGGCGTGGAACACCGGCAAGCCGCTGAACCCGAAGCTCGTCATCACCGGCATCCGCGACGCGCTGTTCGCCGAGGCGCCCCGGCTGCTCGGCGAGAACAGCGAAGCCGAGCCGATGGCGCTCGTGCCGGACGTCATCGACCCGGACGTGCTGTGGTCCTGCACGACCTGCGGTGCATGTGTCGAGGAGTGCCCGGTCGACATCGAGCACGTCGATGCGATCGTCGACATGCGCCGCTACCAGGTGCTGATGGAGTCGAGCTTCCCGAGCGAAGCCGGCACGATGCTGCGCAACATCGAGAACCAGGGCAACCCCTGGGGGCTTCGCGCCGACATGCGCATGGAGTGGCTCGAAGGCGTCGACTTCGAGATCCCGGTGGTCGAGGACAAGATCCCCGACGACGTCGAGTGGCTCTACTGGGTCGGCTGCGCCGGCTCGCTCGACGACCGCGCGCGGCGTTCGACGCAGGCGATCGCCAAGGTGTTCAACGCGGCGGGCGTGAAGTTCGCGATCCTCGGACCGCAGGAGTCCTGCACCGGTGACCCGGCGCGACGCATGGGCAACGAGTACCTCTTCCAGGAGATGGCGAAGGCCAACATCGAGATCCTCGAGGGCGTCGGTACGAAGAAGATCGTCGCCTCGTGCCCGCACTGCTTCAACACGCTCGGCAACGAGTACCCGGCGCTGGGCGGCAACTTCGAGGTCGTGCACCACTCGCAGCTGCTCGGCCGCCTGGTCGCCGAGGGCAAGCTGTCGCCGCAGGACCCGATCGTCGCGCGGCTGACCTATCACGACCCCTGCTACCTCGGTCGCCACAACAACGTCATGGACGCGCCGCGCACCGTGCTCGACGCGATCCCCGGCCTGGAGCGCGTCGAGATGCACCGCCACGGCAAGCGTGGCTTCTGCTGCGGCGCCGGTGGTGCGCGGATGTGGATGGAGGAACGGATCGGCAAGCGGGTCAACGTGGAGCGCACCGAAGAGGCGCTCGAGACCGGCGCCGAGATCATCGCGACCTCATGCCCGTACTGCCTGATCATGCTCGACGACGCGGTGAACGGGAAGCGCGCCGAAGGCGGCGCGGCGAACGTCAAGGTCATCGACATCGCTCAGGTCATCGCCGACTCGATCGGCCTGCGAAAGATCCCGGCGATGGCGGGAGCGCCCGCCGAGTCCGAGACGGCCGGTGCAG
>DASZYY010000066.1:0-3627 GCA_035545175.1 Mycobacteriales bacterium | reverse complement strand
GCCTCGACGTCGAGCGAGCCGTCCCGCCACGCCTCGATCAGCCGAGGTACGTCGACGTCGGGGTCGGTGGAGCCGTAGACGCAGCCGGTGATGGAGCGCGCGAAGTAGAACAGCTCGAGCGCGCCGAGATCGACGCGGTCGTCGTTGCTGCCGACACCGACGATCACGGTTCGCCCGCCGCGCCGCGAGCAGCTCCACGCCTGCCGGATCGTGGCGGCTCGACCGACGCACTCGACGGCGACGTCGACGCCGCGGCCGTCAGTCAACGCGCGAACCTGCTTGGAAAGGTCATCACCACCTATGACGAAGTCGGTGGCGCCGCAGTTGGTGGCGAGTTCGGCCTTGTCGCGGGAGAGGTCGGCGGCGATGATGCGGCCCGCGCCGGCTAGGCGTGCGCCCTGAACGGCGGACAGCCCGACGCCGCCGAGACCCAGCACCAGCACGGTCTCGCCGGGGGTGAGCCGCCCGGCGTTCTCCACCGCCCCGACCCCGGTGAGCACGGCGCACCCGAGCAACGCCGCCACCTCGAGCGGGATGTCCTCCGGGACCGGAATCAGCGCGGAGGCCGAGACGACCGTCTCCTCGGCGAACACGCCGGTGCCGATGCCGGGATAGACGTCGACGCCGTCGACGGTCGCGTGCGGAACGCGGGACGCGGCCGCGGAGTTCTCGCACAGCCACGGCTCGTCGTGGGTGCAGAACCAGCAGTGCCGGCACGGCGGCGCCCAGTTGAAGACGACCCGGTCGCCCGGCGACAGGTGCTTCACCTCCGACCCGACTTCCGCGACAGTGCCGGAGCCTTCGTGGCCGAGGACAGCCGGGAAGGACTGGGCGAGCGTGCCGTTCGCCAGCGACAGGTCGGAATGGCAGATGCCGGCGGCTGCGATCCGGACCCGTACGTCGGTCGGACCGAGGTCGCGGAGCACGATGTCGCGCACCTCGTGCTTGCCGTTGACGTCGCGTAGTACTGCTGCCTGCACCATGCGTCGCACCCTAAGGTCAGGGAGTCCGCACCGCGAGAGCGAGTTGACCAGGGAGAGACCGATGCCGACACGTACCGCCCGTACTGCTTGGAACGGCACGCTGCAGGAAGGGTCCGGCCAGGTCGAGCTGACGAGCAGCGGGGTCGGGACCTATGAGGTGAGCTTCCCGAAGCGGGCGGCGGACGAGTCGCCGGGTACGACGAGCCCGGAGGAGCTGATCGCGGCCGCGCACGCCGCCTGCTACGCGATGTCGCTGTCGAACGAGATCGCGCAGGCGGGCGGGACGCCGCAGGCACTCGACGTGACGGCGGACGTGACGCTCGGTCCCGACCCCAACGGCGGCTTCGCGATCACCGGCATCAAGCTGACGGTCGAGGGCGAGGTCGACAACCTCGACGCAGCCGGCTTCGAATCGGCCGCGCAGAAGGCGAAGGCGGGGTGTCCGGTCAGCAAGGCCCTCACCGGCACGTCGATCACGCTCGAGGCCAGCCTCGCGTAACAGTCGGTCGGAGGGGACAGCAATGCCGACGCTCGGCCTGCCCGGGACGAAGCTGCACTACGAGGTCTCGGGCGCCGGTGTGCCGGTCATGTTGATCCACGGCATGGGCCTCGACGGGCGGATGTGGGAGGACCAGGTAGCGGCGCTGTCCGACCTCGCCGAGCTGGCCCGACCGGACCTACGCGGCTTCGGTCGCTCGCCGCGGGACTCCGACGTGGCCTACAGCCATGCCGCGGACGTGTGGGCGCTGGCCGACCATCTGGGGTGGGACGACGCCGTCATCGTGGGCCTGTCGATGGGCGGCATGGTCGCGCTCGAGACGGTCCTGGCGGCTCCGTCTCGGGTGCGGGCGCTGGTCGTGATGGACGGCGTGATCGACGGTGTCCCGTTCGACGAGCCGAGCAAGGCCATGATCGCCGCGCTGTTCCAAGCCGCGTCGGCCGGTGACCTCGTGGCGGCGAAGAAGGTGTGGTTCGACTGTGGCTTCTTCGCTCCGGCCCGCCGCGATGCGGTGGTGGCCAAGCGGCTGGAGCAGATGGTTGCTGACTTCTCCGGCCGTGACTGGCTGGGTGATGATCCGCACGAACCCCGCCCGAAGCTGTTCCCGCTGCTGCCGGAGATCCAGGCGCCGACGACGGTGGTTGTCGGCGACCTCGACGTTCCCTGCTTCCGCGCGATGGCCGATGAGATGGCGTCGCGCATTCCCGGGGCGCGCAAGGTCGTCGTGCCCGACGCGGGACACATGGTGAACATGGAGGCGCCCGACGCAGTCAACGACGTCCTCCGCGAAGTCATCGCCGTGGCGGCATGACCGAAGTCGTCGCGGAATGGATCCGTGCCGCCGAGCGCATCACCGTCCTGACCGGCGCGGGGATCAGCACCGACTCCGGCATTCCTGACTTCCGCGGGCCGAACGGCGTGTGGACTCGCGACCCGAAGGCCGAGCGGCTGGCGACGTACGACACCTACGTCAACAACCCCGACGTACGACGAGAGTCGTGGGCGAAGCGGCTGGCGCACGAGGCCTGGCAGGCCCAGCCCAACGCCGGCCACGAAGCATTGGTCGCCCTGGAACGCTCCGGCAGGCTGCGGGCGCTGATCACGCAGAACGTCGACGGGCTGCACCAGCGCGCCGGGTCGAGTGCCGAGCTCGTGATCGAGATCCACGGCACGATCTGGTTCGCCGAGTGCCTCACCTGTGGGATCAAGCTGCCGATGGCGGACGTTCTCGACCGCGTCCGGGCGGGGGAGGCCGACCCGCCTTGCGAGCTGTGCGGCGGGATCATGAAGTCGGCGACGATCTCGTTCGGCCAGGCGCTGAAGGAAGACGTGATCCGTGCCTCGGTCGACGCCGCCGCGAGCTGTGAGCTCTTCCTGGCGATCGGCACGTCGCTGACCGTGCACCCGGCTGCCGGACTCTGCGACGTCGCGATGCGGGCGGGCGCCCGGTTGGTGGTCATCAATGCCGAAGAGACGCCGTACGACGCGGTCGCCGACGCCGTGATCAACGACCCGATCAGCGAGGTGCTCCCGCGGCTGGTGTCGGGACCGTAGAGCGGGCAATCAGGAAGTCCCGGCCGTTGTAGTCAGTTGTAGCCATTTCTCGACCAAACAACGGAAATCGGCGTCATGTCGGCCGACCATTGCTTCCGTGACATTCAAGTTCAGCCGCGGCACGGGCCTTCTCGCTCTTGTCGCATCGATCGTCCTGAGCCTCGGCGTGGTCGTCTCGATCGTCCGCTCGCCCGGCGGGGATGACCGCAAGTGGTCGCGCACGTCGTCCACGATCAGCACCGCGTCGTGGGTCCGCGTCGTGGATCACGTGGTGGGCTTTCGTGACCGGCTACCGGCCCAGCCCGCGGACCACCGCCTGCCCGCGATCCGAATCGGCCCGGTTGTGATGCGGGTCCGGGTCGCGACGATCGGACGGTCGGTGGTCATCGAACGGCTGGCGCTGCCGGCGGAGCTGAACGCCGGCGATACCGCTGCCGCTTTCCGCGAGGCGATCGCGTCCTTCGGTGCCGCGTCAGGGTTCGACAAGCTCTCCGAGACAGCGACAACCTTCCAGAACCAGCTGGCCCGCGAAGGCACCTACCGGACGGACACCGGCACGATCTACAAGGCGTTGGTCTTCGTGGACGGCGC
>DASZYY010000065.1:0-15475 GCA_035545175.1 Mycobacteriales bacterium | reverse complement strand
TCGATCGGCTACTTGATCTCGACCGCTTGGTGGAAGGTGCCGCGGTTCTCGAACGGCTGCGGTGGCGTGTCGATCGCTCCGGCCGTGGTGATCGGGTTCTGGTCACATGTTCCGTCGCCGCCGCAGAACACCGGGTAGCGCCAGTGCGAGGGGTCGCCGCCATACCGGGTGACCAGGAAGCTCATGGCGCCCTTGAACGCGCGACGCAAGACGATCTGACAGCTGCGCAGAGTTCCGTTGCCGCAGTAGGTCGCTCGCGGGTTCGACGCGTCGCGAACCCCCATCACCTTGTGGAGCACCCCCAGCAGCTGGCTCTGCCAGCCGCCGAAGAAGCCTGATCCGGTCGGCGTTCCGTCGCCCAGGTCGAGGCCCTCCCGACGCGAGATCTCGCCGACGAGGCTGCGCCCGATCACCGGGTCGTAGATGCGATGCACGGTCTGCCGCCAGAACGCGTCGAAGGCCATCACGGCCGCACTGTGGTCGTCGTACGAACGACCGTGAGTCGCACGTCGGTGGACGCCGCTTCGAAGCCATGCCCGCAGGTCAGCAACGACCTCCCGCTCGCGGTGGCCCTGCACGCTGCCCAGAACACGGAGCATGGTCGGGAGAACCTTGAGCGCGCGCAGGTCTTGCGTGCTGGCGTTGCCGGCGATGCCGACGAGCTGCGCGAGGGTCAGCTTGTGCCCGGCGCGGATGGCGCGGCGCGTCGGATCGGCGAGCATCTCGACGCGCTGGACCTGGCCCCAGCTCCACGTGCCCGGCGACGCTTCCATGCCGCGCGCGCCCTTGTTGTTCCACGACGCGAGGAAGCCCTGCTTGGGGTCGATCGACCGCAGGTTGAACGAGTTGGCCTGCCGGCGATACGCGTACGTCGAGGCCTTGAAGCCGACCCAGTCGTGGTGACCGGTACCCCAGATCGGCAGCTGCAGGCTGGTGTGCGGCGCGTGGCGCTGGAACCATCCGCTGGCGAACCACGCAATGTGCGACCGCGAGACGTAGAACCAGTTTTCATTGCCGACGAAGTGCCGCATCGTCGAGATGAACTGCCTCGGCGAGTGCACCTTGTTCTCGGCGAGCCGCTCGAAGGCGACCACACTGCGGACCCCGTGGCGATAGACCGCGCTCGCCCTGGTCAGCGCGACCGGCCGGCGGCCGACCTTCGCGTATCCGACGACCGGGCCATGGACGCTGCGCAAAGTCTGCAGCGTCACCGTCTGCGGCGGTGACGGAGAAGTCAGTGCGACCGGAGTCTGCTCAACGATGGTCCGCGACGTGAAGGCGCGGCACTTGCCCTTGTAGACGTAGTGGGTCGACGCGTACGACGGGCGGGATCCATCCGGGTTGCAGAGCTTCTCGGCGAAGGTGTCTGCGTTGTCGCCGAGCGCGGTGGTACCGGTCCAGGCGAACGACTTGGTGTGTCCGATCAGCACGTACGGGCTCGCGCCGGGGAAGACGACGCCGGACTCCTGGATGCCGGGCATGTGCAGCTCGTACTCGTCGAAGATCTCCGGCGAGTAGTACCCGACCTGTGGGCCCATGGCCGCGATCGGATGCCCGCTGCGGGTGTGACGGCCCTCGACCAGCAGAGCGTTGGACTCCTCGTCGGGCAGCTGCAGGCCATGCCGCGCCAGCTCGTCTGCCCACGCCGGCAAGCCGGAGCCCGCGCTCGCGGCATTCGACGACGCACCCTGGCTGCCTCCCGCGACGGCGTTCCGCAGCCGGATGGTGCCCGGCGCCAGATGGGCGTTGGCGCCGTGATGCACACGCCCCGTGCGGTCGCTGGGAAAGCGCCGGGTGGCGGTCGCCATCGCGTCAGGGTCGTTCGCGAGCCGAAGGTCGTCGAATACCGTGCGGCCGCGGCGATGCCCGAGCCGGTCCTGCAACCGGCTGAGGATGTCGGACTGGAACTGCTCGCCGTCGCCGGCAACGGTGAACTGGGCGATCAGCAGATAGGCCTCGGCGGCGGTGTCAGCAATCGTCCAGGCTCGTGGCGTCGTACCCAACGCGACGTACTCGGCCGGGAGCAGTCCCGGGTTGGTGTGTGTCGCGTCGATGTAGCCGTTGATGCCCGCGACGTACTGACGAATGTCGGCCAGTGCCCGCCGACCCTGCTTGCCCTCGCTGCGGGCGACCGAGTTGACCTCGTGGGTGAGCTCGGCCGGCGACAAGTCGAACTGACCGATCTGCGCGCTGTCACCCGGGATAGCACTCGCGCCGAGCAGGCCGGCGAGCTCGCCTTCGGCGGTCCGGCGCAGCACATCCATCAGGAAGAGGCGATCCTCCGCGCTGACGTAGCCGGCCGCGTACATGCCGGCCGACCTCGTCGAGGCATAGATGTGCGGAACGTCGAACTGCTTGTCCCGGATCACCGTCACCCCGGTGACCGGCTGCTCGACCGAACCGACGTCGCCGCCGGTAGGGATCGAGAAGTCGGAGTTCTTGTAGTAGCGAGTCAGGTCGGCATCGTCACGTGGCCGCCCCGAGATGACGGCGTTGTAAAGATCGGCCTGGTTGGTGAAGCTCGACGGAACGGTGCCGTTCGCCTCGAACAGCGCGAGGTCCAGCGCGCTCGTCGTCTCGCCCTCGCCGTAACCGAGAACGCTGCGGAACCCGCCCTGGTCGGGCTGGAAGCTGGGCTCGGCGGGTGTGGCCGCCGCGCGGGTGTCGGCGACGACCGAGGCCGTCGCCGGGGCGAGTGCGGCCAGTGGTGTCGCCGCGACGACCCCGGCGGCGAGCAGCGTGATCCAACGTCGCGACGGGCTCACGGCCGCAGCTCCTTAACGGTCTTCGGTAAGTAGCGACTCGAGAATCGGCAACAGCTCGACGAGCTGCCGGACGTCGTGCGGCGGCATTTCGGACAGCCGCTGCACGAGCTCGGTGCTCTGCGACCGCCGGGTCGACTCCAGCTTGTCGCGACCTTCCGGCGTCAGCGCGATGTAGGAGGTACGACGGTCGGCGGGGTCGCTCGCCCGGGAGAGGAGGCCGAGCTCCTCGAGGCTCGCCACGACGCGGGTGGCCGTCGGCGCGCTCACCCCCTCGCGGTCCGCGAGGTCACCGATCCGCAACGGGCCGTGAGTGTCGACCATCGCCAGCGCGGACCACTGCGATGGCGTGAGGCCGCCGGGGCTGTGCTGGCGAAGCTGGCGGGCCAGTCTCGCGATCAGCACGCGCAGCCGCGCCGCGGTTTCCGCGTGGGTGGCGGTGTCGCGGGTCGGCACGCTCATTCGCTTCCTTCGTCCTCGGCCGGTGGATCGAAGGAGTCTGGCACCTTCCGAAGGTGCCCGCTCATCGAACGGAACAAGAAGAAGGACGCAACCGCGAGCGCGAGGACGATCAGGAACGCGATGAAGCCGGCGCCGAGAGCAGAGTCGCCGGACGCGAGCAGCCGACCGGCCGCTTCCACACTCATCGGTTCACCGTCTCCCTGATGCCGGCGAAGAGGTCGTCTTCCGGGCTCGTCGTGTCGACGACCGACCGCGCCAGCTCATAGTCCTCCGTCGGCCACACCCGCTGCTGGATCTCCATCGGGCAGGCGAACCAGAAGCCGGAGGGGTCAACCTGCGTCGCGTGTGCGATCAGCGCTCGGTCCCGCACCGGAAAGAACTCGGCGCACTGCACCTGTGTCGTGATCCGGGGCGCACTGTCGGCCCGGTCCTTCCAGTCCTCGAGCCGCTGCGCATAGGGCGACTCGATGCCCTCCGCCAGCATCGCCTCGTGCAACGCCTTGAAGCGCTGGTAGTGGATCGCCATGTGGAAGTACAGCTTCGACACCTGCCACGGTTCACCGGTGCCGGGATAGCGGTCCGGATCAGCTGCGGCCTCGAATGCCTCGACGCTCACCTTGTGGCACATCACGTGGTCTGGATGCGGATACCCACCGTTCTCGTCGTACGTCGTCATGACGTGCGGACGGAACGTGCGGACGAGACGCACCAGGGGTTCGGCCGCGACCTCCAACGGCTCCAGCGCGAAGCAGCCTTCGGGAAGCGGCGGAAGCGGGTCCCCCTCCGGAAAACCGGAGTCCACCCAGCCGAGCCAGGTGTGACGAGCGCCGAGAATCTCGATCGCCTCGGCCATCTCGCGGTGACGGATCGCGCTGATGTTGGCCACCACCTCGGGGGTGTCCAACGCGGGGTTGAGGATCGAGCCGCGCTCGCCGCCGGTGCAGGTCGCGATCATGACCTCGACACCTTCGGAGACGTAGCGCGCGACAGTCGCCGCACCTTTGCTCGCCTCGTCATCGGGGTGCGCATGGACCGCGAGGAGGCGCAGCCGTTCGTCGCTCACACATTCATTCTCCACGCCTTCCCCACCTGGGTAGCCTTGACCCGATGAGCGACGCGAATGTGACGTGGCTGACGCAGGAGGCTTACGACCGGCTCAACGCCGAGCTCGAAGAGCTGTCCGGTCCGGCCCGAGTCGAGATCACCCGTCGTATCGAGGCCGCCCGCGCGGAAGGTGACCTCAAGGAGAACGGCGGCTACCACGCCGCCAAGGATGAGCAGGGAAAGATGGAGGCCCGCATCCGCCAGCTGACACAGCTGCTGCGGGAGGCGAAGGTCGGTACGCCGCCGACCGCCGACGCCGGTGTCGCAGGTCCCGGCATGGTGGTGACGATTCGCTACACCGACGGCGACGAGGAGACCTTCCTCATCGGCTCACGCGAAGAGGCCGCGGTCGCCGACATCACCGTCTACTCCGCGAACTCCCCCCTGGGTCAGGCGCTGGCGGGGGCATCCGCCGGCGAGAGCCGTACCTACACGGCCCCAAACGGTCGCGAGATCACCATCGAGCTGCTCGACGCCAAGCCGTACCTCGGCTAGTCGACGGACAGCGGATAGCCGGCGCCACGGAGCCGGTCCAACACCTCGTCGCGGTGGGCGCCACCACGCATCTCGAGGACGAGGTGCACCTCGACCTCACCGAGATGCAGCGCCCGCCCGGTCCGCGAGTGCTCGACATCGAGCACGTTGGCGCCGGTGGCCGCCAGCTCCCCCAGCAGGCGCGCCAGCTCGCCCGGACGATCCGGCACCCGCACGTGGAAGGACAGATACCGGCCTGCCGCAGTCATGCCGTGACGCAGCACCCGCATCATCAGCAGGGGGTCGATGTTGCCGCCCGACAGCACCACCCCGACGGGCGGCTCGAGGCCCTCGGCCTGATCCATGACGCACGCGACGCCAGCCCCTCCGGCCGGCTCGACCACTAGCTTGGCGCGCTCGAGGCACAGCAGCAGTGCGCGGGCCAGTGCATCCTCGGAGACCGTCCGCACCTCGTCGACGTGCTGCCTGATCAGCTCGAGCGGGAGTGAACCGGGACAGCCGACGGCGATGCCGTCCGCCATCGTGGCCATCGAGGCAAGTGCGACCGGACGGCCCGCGCGAAGGGACGCCGGCAGACTCGCCGCGCCTTCGGCTTGGACGGCGATGACCCGCACCTGAGGCCGCAACGCCTTGGCGGCGACCGCGATGCCCGACACGAGCCCGCCCCCACCGGCCGAGACCACGATGGTCCGGACGTCGGGGATCTGTTCGACCAGCTCGAGGCCAACCGTGCCTTGGCCGGCGATGACGTCGGGGTGGTCGAACGGATGGATCAACACGGAGCCGGTCTCGTCGGCGTACGACGTCGCCGCCTGCAGTGCTTCGTCCACCGAGCTTCCGGCGAAGCGAACCTCGGCGCCGTAGTCACGCGTTGCCTGCACCTTCGGGATCGGGGCCCCTTCGGGCATGAAGACGACGGCGGGTGTCCCGAGCAGGCCGGCCGCCAGCGCCACCCCTTGCGCGTGGTTCCCGGCACTCGCCGCGACGACGCCGGTGCGGCGTTCGGCATCGGTCAACCGGGCGATGCGCGTGTAGGCGCCCCGAATCTTGAACGAGCCGGTGCGCTGCAGGTTT
Source organism: Mycobacteriales bacterium (assembly GCA_035545175.1). GTDB lineage: Bacteria > Actinomycetota > Actinomycetes > JAFAQI01 > JAFAQI01 > DASZTV01. Next base: position 9,578 of record DASZYY010000065.1, on the reverse strand, counting down.
TCGCACTTGAGCCAGACGTCTCCGCCGACCTTTCGACCCAGCGAGCGCGACGGCTCGACCGGCGTGCGCCGGACGACGTCGGCAAGCAGCGCTGCTGCGGCCTCGATGTCTGACAGCTCCACGCTCATGAGTCTGCGCCCGTCGCCTCGGCGTAGCGCGGTTCGATCACGAGGGCAGCGGCGCCGACGATTCCGGCTTCAGCGCCGAGAGCAGCCGGAACGATCTCGCAGTGCGCCGCGAAGTCCATGTGCGCATGAGCCGCGAAGGCGTCGCGAATCGGGCCGAAGATCAGCTCGGCGCCGCCGAGCGCGAGCCCGCCACCGACCACAACGCGATCGAGCTCGAGCAGATGCGAGGCAGCAGCGAAGGCGATCCCGAGCGCTTCCCCGGCGCGGCGCAAGGCAGCAACTGCGACGTCGTCTCCGTCGCGCGCGGCACCCACCAGCGCCGCGCCATCTGCCTCGCCGACCGGAACCCAGCCGTGCTCGAGGGCCCAGGCGACGACCGCCGGACCGCGCGCGAGGGCTTCGACGCAGCCGCGGTTCCCGCACGCACAGTCCGGGCCTTGCGGGTCAACCGTGACGTGACCGATGTGTCCGGCATTTCCGGTACGCCCGCTCACGACCCGGTCATCGATCACCAGCCCGCCGCCGATACCCGTCGACACCACCACGCCGAGCATGCTCGACGTACCTCGCCCGGCCCCTCGCCAGTGCTCCCCGAGCGCCATCGTGACGGCGTCGTTGTGAATCCGGACCGGTACGTCCGGGTATCGCGACCGCAGCCGATCGACGAGCGGGAACTCGCGCCAGCCGGAGATGTTGAGCGGCGACACGACACCCTCGGCGAGCCGCAACGGGCCGCCGCAGCCAACGCCCACCGCAGTCGGATCCGCGCCGGCGAGGACCCGGTCGATGAGGGCGCACAGCGTGGCCCACATGCCCTCACCATCCGTGGCGGGGGTCGCCGTGCGCTGCGACCGCGTGACGACGCCGTTGGGGTTGACCAAGCCGACCGCGAGCTTCGTGCCCCCGATGTCGATCGCGAGGACGGCATCTCCGGGCATGGGTGAAGTCTGCCCTGTCGCACCCGGCAGGCGAGCGTCGTAACGTGAGGCGATGGACACCACCTCCTTGCCCGCCGACGCGCCTCGCACCCTCGGTGCGCTCCGGGCATCCGGCCACGTCGAGAAGTCGGTGAAGGCCGAGCTCCGCGACAACCTGCTCTCGCGGATGCGGGAAGGTGCGGATCGCTTCCCCGGAATCATCGGGTTCGACGCGACGGTGCTTCCCCAGGTCGAGCGCGCGATCCTGGCCGGTCACGACATCGTGCTGCTCGGCGAGCGAGGCCAGGGCAAGACCCGCTTGATCCGAACTCTGGTGCAGCTGCTCGACGAGTGGACCCCGGTGATCGAGGGCTGCGAGATCAACGACCACCCATATTCGCCGGTCTGCGGTCGGTGCCGTCGGCTCGCCGCGGAGATGGGTGACGACCTTCCGGTCGCCTGGAAGCCGCGCGACGAGCGGTACGCCGAGAAGCTCGCGACGCCCGACGTGTCCGTCGGCGACCTCATCGGTGACGTCGACCCCATCAAGGTTGCCGAAGGACGGGTGCTCGGCGATCCGGAGACTGTGCACTTCGGGCTGGTGCCACGCACCAACCGCGGCATCGTCGCGATCAACGAGCTCCCCGACCTGGCGGAGCGGATCCAGGTCGCGCTGCTGAACGTGCTCGAGGAGCGCGACATCCAGGTCCGCGGCTACACCTTGCGGCTTCCGCTCGATGTGATCCTCCTCGCGTCGGCGAACCCCGAGGACTACACCAACCGCGGCCGGATCATCACACCGCTCAAGGACCGCTTCGGAGCCGAGGTCCGCACGCACTACCCGATCGATCTCGAGGACGAGCTGCGAGTGGTCAGCCAGGAAGCGCTCGTCGTCTGGGGCAACGACGCGGTGTCAGCGGCGCTGCCCGACCACATGATCGAGGTCATCGCGCGGTTCACCCGTCACGTCCGCGAATCACCTGCCGTCGACCAGCGATCCGGGGTCTCCGCGCGCTTCGCGGTGTCGGCCGCGGAGACGGTGGCCGCCTCCGCGGTACGGCGTGCGGCACTGACCGGCGAGGAGCTTGCCGTCGCCCGCGTCGCCGACCTCCCGGCGATCGTCCCCGCGGTGCAGGGAAAGGTCGAGTTCGAGGCGTCCGAGGAAGGCCGCGAAGCCGACGTCCTCGAGCACCTGCTGCGCCGCGCGGTGGCCGACACGTTCCGCGCTCGCCTCGGCGGAGTGGACCTCGCGCCGCTGGTCGACCTGTTCACCGAAGGCGCGACCGTCGAGACCGGCGACCTGGTGCCCGCCACCGAGCTGCTCGCTCGGCTCGGCACGGTGCCGGGGCTCGGCCGTCTGCTCAACGCCCTCGGGATCGACGAAGGCGCCGAGACGCCCGGCCTGGCGGCCGCCGGGTTGGAGTTCGCCCTCGAGGGGCTCTACCTGCTGCGTCGCCTGTCAAAGGAGTCGTTGCCCGACCGCACGGTGTACGGCGGTCGATGAGCAGAGCCCGGTACTCGGAGTGGCGGGGCGGCGATGACCCGCTGGCGCCGCCGTACGACGTCTCCGACGCCCTCGACCAGCTCGGCGACTCGATCCTCGACGGCCTGTCGCCTGCGGAGGCGTTCCGCGCGATGACCCGTCGCGGGCTCTCGGGACGCCGCGGGCTCGACGACCTGTTGCGGGAGATCCGGGAACGGCAACGGCAGGCACGCAAGGCAGGCCAGCTCGACGGCACGTTGGAGCGGGTGCGCGAGCTGCTCGATCAGGCACTCGACGCCGAGCGCCGCGCACTCTTTCCGGACCCGAGCGACGACGCGCGACTGGCCGAGGCAGAGCTCGACGCGCTGCCACAGCAGACGGCGCGGGCGGTGCGCGAGCTGACCGACTACAACTGGCGCAGCCCAGAGGCGCGGGCGGCCTACGAGGAGATCAACGAGCTCCTGAAGCGCGAGGTCCTCGACAGCCAGTTCCGCGGGATGAAGCAGGCGCTCGAGGGCGGTGATCCCGAGACGCAGCAGCGGGTCAAGGACATGATGGCCGCGCTCAACGACATGCTCGAGGCGGACGCCCGCGGCGAGGACGTCAGCGAGCAGTTCGAGCAGTTCATGCAGAACTACGGCGACTTCTTCCCCGACAACCCGCAGAACCTAGAGGAGCTCGTCGACTCGCTCGCCCGGCGCGCCGCGGCGGCGCAGCGGTTGATGAACTCGCTGTCCCCGGAGCAGCAGGCCGAGCTGTACGGCCTGATGCAGCAGGCGATGCAGGACGCCGGCCTCGCCGAACAGATGGGCCGGCTCTCCGACCAGCTGCGCGCACGTCGCCCGGAGCTCAACTGGGGCGGCCGACAGCAGATGGCCGGCGACACGCCACTCGGTCTCGGCGACGCGACGACCGCGCTCGAAGAGTCCGCCGACCTCGACGAGCTCGCCCAGATGCTCGGCCAGGACTATCCCGGCGCCTCACTCGAAGACGTCGACCCGGAGCTGCTGGCACGCGCCCTCGGGCGCAACGCGGTCGACGACCTCGAAGCGCTACGACGCGTGGAGCGCGAGCTCCGCGAGCAGGGTTACCTGCAGCGCAGCGACGGCGAGATGGCACTGACGCCCAAGGGCATGCGGCGACTCGGCGAGAACGCGCTTCGGCGGATCTTCGCGCGGTTGCACGCGCGTGGCCGCGGCGACCACGACACCCGCGACGCCGGTGCGGCGGGCGATCCGACCGGTGCGACCCGGCAGTGGCAGTTCGGGGACGAGCAGCCGTTCGACGTCGTACGCACCGTGCGCAACGCGGTGCTGCGGACCGGCCGCGGCACGCCGGTTCGCATCGAGGTCGATGACTTCGAGGTGGTCGAGACCGAGCGGCGGTCGGGCGCCGTCGTCGCGTTGCTGATCGACCTCTCCTACTCGATGGCGCTGCGCGGGACCTGGCCGGAGGCGAAGTCGACCGCCCTCGCGTTGCACACCCTGGTCTCGACGCAGTACCCGCAGGACGCGATCGAGGTCATCGGCTTCTCGCGGTATGCGCGCGTGCTGCGCCCCGCCGACCTCCCGTCCTTGTCCTGGGACATGGTGCAGGGCACCAACCTGCAGCACGCACTCGTGCTGGCGTCGCGTCACCTGGCGCGTCACCCAGACGCGGAACCCGTCGTGATGGTGGTGACCGACGGCGAGCCCACCGCACACCTGATGGCCGACGGCAGCGCGTGGTTCGACTGGCCCACCCATCCCGAGACCACCGCAGCGACGATGGCCGAGGTCGAGCGCATCACCCGCCGGGGGGCCACCATCAACGTCTTCATGCTCGACAACGAACCCGGGTTGATCCGGTTCGTGAACGCAATGGCCGCGCGCAACGGCGGGCGGGTGTTCACTCCCGACACGAACCGGCTCGGCGACTACGTGATCAGCGATTACCTCCGCGCCCGGCAGGGCCGGCGCGGTCGCCGCATCGCCTAGTCGACGCGGCGCATGAGTACGACGACCGACGGGTCGCTGCCGCGCGAAGTCCGCGTACTCGTGGCGGTCGCCTTCTTCGTGGCGCTCGGCTTCGGGCTGGTCGCACCCGCACTACCCGTGTTCGCCCGCAACTTCGGGGTCGGCAAGGCCGCGGCGGGTGCCGTCATCAGCGTCTTCGCGATCCTGCGGATCGCGTTCGCGTTCCCCGCCGGAAAGCTGGTGGACCGCCTCGGCGAGCGCATCGTCATGGCCACCGGGATCGGCATCGTGGCGGTGAGCAGCGTCCTGGCCGGCGCCGCCCAGTCCTACACCGAGCTCATCATCCTGCGCGGGGCGGGCGGCATCGGTTCCGCGATGTTCTCGATCTCCTCGCTCGGCCTGCTGGTGCGCATGACGCCGCCGACCCAACGTGGCCGCGCGATGGGGTTCTGGACGGGCGGCTTCCTGCTCGGAGGCATCACGGGTCCGGTGGTGGGCGGCGTCATCGACGCCTACTCGATCCGGCTGCCCTTCTTCATCTATGCCGCCACTCTGACCGCGGCCGGCGGGATCGGGCTGATCCAGCTCCGCGCGACCCCGCTCGCGGACCGCGCGCAGACCGCTGCGGCAGGCAGCACCAGGCTCTTCGACGCACTCCGCAACCCCTCTTACCGGGCCGCGCTGGCCGCGAACTTCGCCGACTCCTGGGGCGCGATCGGCGTGCGATCGGCGTTGGTCCCGCTGTTCGTCACCGACGTGCTGCACCGCAAACCGATCTGGACCGGCGTGGGCTTTCTCGTCGTCTCCGCGATCAACGGCGCGACCCTGCTGCCCGCGGGCCGGTACGCCGACAGCGTCGGACGCAAGCCCCTTCTGATCGCCGGGTGTCTGAGTAGCGCAGCCGGCATCGTCGTTCTCGGTGCCTTCCAGGACCTCGGCGGCTACCTGATCGGGCTGGCGGTGCTGGGCCTGGGCTCCGGCCTGCTCGACGTCGCTCCCGGCGCGATCGTCGGTGACCTGGTCGAGGGTCGCGCCGGCCCGGTGTTCGCGGCGTACACGATGTCCTCCGACATCGGCAGCGTCGGCGGTCCGGTGGTGGCGGGCGCGATCGCCGACGTGTCCTACGGCGCGGCCTTCTTCAGCACCGCGGGCATTCTCGGGGTGGCCGCCGCCTTGGCGGTCGTGGCGCCGGAGACGCGTGGCCGGTCAGGCCAGGGCGCGCTCCAGATCGGCGACCAGATCGGTCACGGACTCGATCCCGACGGACAGCCGAACCAGGTCACCGGGGACCTCAAGAGCTGACCCGGCGACGCTGGCGTGCGTCATCCGGCCGGGATGCTCGATCAGCGACTCGACGCCGCCGAGTGACTCGGCGAGGGTGAACAACCGCGTGTTGTTGCAGACCTCGAGGGCACGAGCCTCGCCGCCGCTGACCCGGAAGGACACCATCCCGCCGAAGCGGCGCATCTGGCGCCTCGCGACCTCGTCGGTGTCGGGATAGCGGACCTCTGTGACACCCGAATGGCTGCGGAGCATCGCCACGATCTGCTCGGCGTTGTCGCAGTGCCGTTCCATGCGCACTGCGAGGGTCTTGATGCCGCGAAGCACGAGCCAGGCATCCATCGGTCCCGCGACGGCGCCGATCGCGTTCTGGTGGAAGGCGAGCTCCTCGCCGAGGTCATGGCTCGCGACGACGAGTGCGCCACCCACCACGTCGCTGTGTCCGCCGAGGTACTTCGTCGCGGAGTGCATGACGACGTCCGCGCCGAGCGCGAGCGGCTGCTGCAGGTACGGCGAGGCGAAGGTGTTGTCGACGACGAGCAGGGCGCCGGCGTCATGTGCGATCTCGGCGAGTCCGGCGATGTCCGCGACCCCGAGCATCGGGTTGGTCGGCGTCTCGCACCAGATGACGCGAGTGTGGTCGTGGATCGCCGAGCGAACCGCGTCGAGGTCCTGCTGCGCGACCGGGGAGTAGTCGAGCCCCCACTGCTCGAGAACCCGCGCGAACAGCCGGTAGGTCCCGCCGTAGGCATCGCCGGGGATCACGACGTGGTCGCCCGGCGCGCAGATCGTGCGAAGCAGCGTGTCGGTCGAGGCCAGGCCGCTGGCGAACGCGAAGCCACGGACGCCGCCTTCGAGTGCGGCGAGGCACGTCTCGAGGGCGGTGCGCGTCGGGTTCGCGCTGCGGCTGTACTCGTAGCCACCTCGCGTGCCACCGACTCCATCCTGCGCGAAGGTCGACGTCAGGTAGACCGGCGTCGTCACCGCCCCTGTGGTCGGGTCGGGTGCCTGGCCGGCATGGATGGCACGCGTCTCGAACCCTTGGGTCTCGCTCATGCGTGCGCCGCCAGGAAGCCGAGCAGATCCTGTCGGGTCAGGATTCCCACGGGTCGCCCGTCGTCGAGGACGACCGCCGCGTCCGCGTCCTGCAGGGCCGCCACCGCGGCGGCAACCGGCTCGCCTGATCCGACGAGCGGCAGCGCCGGCGACATGTGCAGTTCCAATCGGTCGGCGAGCCGGGCGCGGCCGTTGAACAAGGCGTCGAGCAGATCCCGCTCGACCACGGACCCCATCACCTCGGCGACCATCACCGGCGGCTCGGCGCGTACGACGGGCATCTGGGAGACGCCGTACTCGCGAAGGATGTCGATCGCCTCGCGCACGGTCTCGCTCGGATGAACGTGGACGAACTCCGGCAACCGGCCGCTCTTGCGGGTGAGCACGTCACCGACCGTCTCGGCCTTGCCATCGACAGCGAGGAAGCCGTAGTCGGCCATCCACTCGTCGTTGAAGATCTTCGACAAGTAACCGCGGCCGCCGTCAGGCAGCAGGACGACGACGATGTCATCGGCACTCGCGGCCGCCGCTACCCGCAGCGCGGCCGCGACCGCCATGCCGCACGACCCGCCGACCAGCAGGCCCTCTTCGCGCGCAAGCCGTCGGGTCATGAGGAAGGAGTCCGCGTCGGACACGGCGATGATGTCGTCGCAGATCTCTCGATCGAAGTTGCTCGGCCAGAAGTCCTCGCCGACGCCCTCGACGAGATACGGCCGGCCGGTTCCCCCGGAGTAGACCGAGCCTTCCGGATCGGCGCCGATCACTCTCACGGCTCCGCCGGAGACCCCCTTGAGGTAGCGACCGGTGCCGCTGATCGTGCCTCCGGTGCCGACACCCGCCACGAAATGCGTGATGCGGCCGTCGGTCTGCTGCCACAGCTCCGGGCCGGTGGTCTCGTAGTGCGACTGCGGGTTGGCCGGGTTGGAGTACTGGTCGGGCTTCCAACCACCCGGCAGCTCACCGGCGAGCCGGTCGGAGACGCTGTAGTAGGAGTCCGGATGCTCGGGTGGCACGGCAGTCGGACACACGACGACTTCAGCGCCGTACGCGCGAAGCACGTTGATCTTGTCCGCCGACACCTTGTCCGGGCACACGAAGACGCAGCGGTATCCGCGCTGCTGCGCGACCAGCGCGAGCCCGATTCCGGTGTTGCCGCTGGTGGGCTCGACGATGGTGCCGCCCGGCGGCAGCGCCCCGCTGGCCTCCGCCGCGTCGATCATCCGGGTGGCGATCCGGTCCTTCACCGAGCCACCTGGGTTGAGGTACTCGACTTTGGCCAGCACGGTGGCCGGGACGTCCTTCGTGACGCTGTTCAGCCGTACCAGCGGCGTCCGGCCGATCAGGTCCACTACCGAGTCGAAGACCTCCACGTCCGCCACCCCACCCCCGCCCTGTATGTGGAGCCGGCTCCGCCGGCGCTGTCGTATGGAACGTACTCTTGGGCATCTGCCATCGGCGGAGACGCACACCCGCGAAGGAGTTGTCATGCCAGAGGCCGTCATCGTTGCCACCGCTCGTTCCCCTATCGGTCGCGCCTTCAAGGGTTCACTGGTCGACTTCCGACCCGATGACCTGGCGACGACGATCGTCCAGGCCGCGCTGGACAAGGTGCCGAGCCTCGACCCGCACACCATCGACGACCTGATCGTGGGCTGTGGCCTGCCGGGCGGCGAGCAGGGCTACAACATCGGACGCATCATCGCGGTGAAGCTCGGCCTGGACGACGTACCGGGCACGACGATCACCCGCTACTGCTCGTCGAGCCTGCAGTCGACCCGCATGGCGTTCCACGCCATCAAGGCCGGCGAGGGTGACGTCTTCGTGAGCGCCGGCGTGGAGATGGTCAGCCGCTATGGGAAGGGCAACAGCGACTCACTGCCCGACACCCAGGACCCGGCGTTCAACGACGCGCAGGCACGCTCGGCGAAGATGGGCGAGGGCAACTTCACCTGGACGGACCCGCGCGAGGCGGGCAACCTGCCCGATGTCTACATCGCGATGGGGCAGACCGCCGAGAACGTCGCCCAGATCAAGAACGTGTCCCGCCAGGAGCAGGACGAGTTCGGCGTCCGCTCCCAGAACCTCGCCGAGAAGGCGATCGCGAACGGCTTCTTCGAGCGCGAGATCACTCCGGTCACCAAGCCGGACGGCACCGAGGTGGCGAAGGACGACGGCCCTCGGGCCGGCGTGACCATCGAGGGCGTGTCAGGTCTGAGCCCGGTGTTCCGGCCCGACGGCACGGTCACCGCGGGCAACTGCTGCCCGCTCAACGACGGCGCAGCAGCCGTGGTGATCATGAGCGACACGAAGGCGAAGGAGCTCGGCCTCACGCCGCTCGCCCGGATCGTCTCGACCGGCGTCTCCGGCCTCAGCCCCGAGATCATGGGGCTGGGCCCGATCGAGGCGAGCAAGCGCGCCCTCGCCCTGGCCGGCAAGACGATCGACGACATCGACCTGGTCGAGATCAATGAGGCGTTCGCAGCTCAGGTGATCCCGTCGGCGCGCGAGCTCGGGATCGATCCGTTCGGCGACAAGCTCAACGTGAACGGTGGCGCGATCGCGGTCGGTCACCCGTTCGGCATGACGGGCGCTCGCATCACGACGACGCTGCTCAACGGGCTGCAGACGCACGACAAGACGTATGGTCTCGAGACCATGTGCGTGGGCGGGGGCCAGGGCATGGCGATGGTGTTGGAGCGTCTCAGCTAGGCAGTCGCTGCTTGGGGGGTGCGCGGTGCCCGCGGATCGGCGGGAAGAA
>DASZYY010000064.1:0-3927 GCA_035545175.1 Mycobacteriales bacterium | reverse complement strand
GGTGCTCCTGGCGGGCCCGCGAGATCGATGACGCAGGTGCGCCCGCGGCCGGGTAGCTCCAGCGGCACCCCCGGAGCGAGGTCGCAGGGAGCTGCTGCCTTTGCGAACCGGCCGAGCACATTGGTGACCGCCGGCGAGATGGTTGCCATCGCTTGCGAACCTACCCGGTCAAGATCGCAGTACGTCGTAGCAGATGGCCTATGTCGGGTAGTCAATTAGTCCTGCATTTGGGGCTCAAGTCGGATGAAAAGACCGCCCTGTCCCTGAAGTGGAACCTGTTCTAGTATTCGTGGGTGCGACCTGCCGCGCTCGCTGTCTCCGACGAGCAGACCGCCCTCGCCGAGTCGGTTCGAGGCTTTGCCGAGCAGGCGCGGCTGACGGCCGCCGCCCGCGTCCTCGCCGACGGCGGTGACGACAGCGCGCTGCCCGACTCGTGGCCGGCGCTCGTCGCGCAAGAGCTGCTGGCGCTTCCCTTCGACGCGCAGGTCAGCGACCTCTGCGTTGCGGTCGAGGAGCTCGGCCGGGCACTCGCGCCGGGTGCGATCGTGCCGACGCTGCTGGCGGGACTGCTGGTCAAGCAGTACGGCTCCGACGAGCTGAAGGAGCACGTCGCCGCCGGCCTCCGCGATGGCAGCTTCTCGGCTGCGGTCAGCGTTAACGGTCACCTCATCGGTGGGGCCGGCGTGAGCGCCGTGGTCGCGCCGGTCGATGGTCGGTGGTACGTCCTGGACACCGCCGGATTGACGCTGACCTCGGCACCGGGGACCGACCCGACTCGCCGGATCGTGACGGTCGACGGTCTCGTTCCCGACCCCGACCGGCTGCTGGTCGGGCTGATCGACAACGAGGCGATGGCCAGCGCCGCGGTGCTGCTCTCCGCTGAGGCGACGGGTATCGCGGGAGCGTGTCTCGACATCGCGGTGGAGTACGCGAAGGTGCGCGAGCAGTTCGGTCAGCCGATCGGCGGGTTCCAGGCGGTGAAGCACCGCTGCGCCGACATGCTCGCGACGCTGGAGCTTGCGGGCGCCGCCGCATGGGATGCGGCGCACGCCTTCGACGAGGTGCCGGCCGGTGACCCGTCCCGCTCGATGGCCGTCGCCGTCGTCGGTGCGCTGACCCCGACCGCTGCCGTGGATGTCGCCAAGAGCCTGATCCAGGTTCTCGGCGGGATCGGCTTCACCTGGGAGCACGACGCCCACCTCTACCTGAAGCGGGCGATGTCGATCCGGCAGATGCTGGGGCGGCGGTCGCGCTGGCACATGGCTGCGGCGAGCCTCGCCCGCGCCGGCGTACGACGCACCCGCACCCTCGACCTCGGTCCGGCGGCAGAGCCGACCCGCGCCGAGGTGCGCAAGTTCATTGCGACGCTCGACGGGCTCGGCGCCGCCGAGCGTCGGGTGGCGATCGCGGATGCCGGGTACCTCGTCCCGCACTGGCCGTCGCCGTACGGCCGCAGTGCCGGCCCGATCGAGCAGCTGGTCATCGACGAGGAGTTCGCGAAGGCGGGGGTCGCGCGCCCGGACCTGATCATCGGCAACTGGGCGCTGCCGACGATCCTGCAGCACGGCACCGATGCGCAACGGGCACGGTTCGTGCCGCCGACGCTGCACGGCCTCGTCACCTGGTGCCAGATGTTCAGCGAACCCGGTGCCGGCTCCGACCTTGCGTCGCTGTCGACGAAGGCCACTCGCGTCGACGGTGGCTGGTCGCTGTCCGGACAGAAGGTGTGGACCTCGTCAGCGCGCACTGCGGACTGGGCGATCTGCCTGGCGCGGACGTCGACCGGTGCCCGTCGGCACGACGGCATCACCTACTTCCTGGTCGACATGAAGTCGCCGGGTCTCGACGTGCGGCCGCTGCGTGAGATCACCGGCGAGGCGCTGTTCAACGAGATCTTCCTGACTGACGTGTTCGTTCCGGACGACTGCGTCGTCGGTGACGTCGACGGCGGGTGGAAGCTCGCCCGCACCACCCTCGCCAACGAGCGGGTGGCCATGAGCAGCGGCTCGGCGTTCTCCTCGGGGATCGAAGAGGTGCTCGCCGTCGTCGAGACGAGCGGCGACAGCGACGACCCGCTGGCGATGGAGCGAGTCGGTGACCTGGTGTGCCGCGCGCAGGCCGATGCGATGCTCGGCGCGCGGGCGACCCTGGCGCGGGTATCCGGCACCGATCCCGGGGCCGCCTCGAGTGTGCGCAAGCTCGTCGGGATGCACCTGCGGCAAGACGCCGCGGAGCTCGTGCTGGAGATCATCGGCCCGAAGGTCGCCTCGCTGTCCGACGACACGAGCAAAGAGGCGATGCGCCGGATGCTGTCGACTCGATCGCTGACGATTGCCGGCGGCACCAGCGAGGTGCTGCACAACGTGATCGGCGAGCGCATTCTCGGCCTGCCGCGATAGACCGTTTCGTCCTCGCCTGAAGGAGCCACTGTGACCGCTGACCTCAAGCTCGGCCTGATGCTCGGTTACTGGACGAAGGGTCCGGACGACGCGACCGAAGCAGTCCTTGCTGCCGAAGACGTCGGCTTCCACTCGGTATGGACCGCGGAGGCGTACGGCTCCGACGCGTTCACGACCTTGTCCTGGTACGCCGCGCGGACGTCACGCATCAAGCTCGGCACGGGCCTGGTGCAGATCTCGGCGCGGACCCCGGCGGCAACCGCCATGAGCGCGGCCACCCTCGATGGGCTGTCCGGTGGCCGCCTGATCCTCGGTCTCGGCGTCTCCGGTCCGCAGGTCGTCGAAGGCTGGTACGGACAGCCGTTCCCGAAGCCGCTGGCCCGGACCCGCGACTACGTCGACATCGTGCGCCGGATCTGGAAGCGCGAGGTGATCACCAGTGACAGCGAGCACTACCCGCTGCCCTACCCGGGCGGGACCGGACTGGGCAAGCCGATCAAGCTGCTGATGCACCCGGTGCGCGACGACATCCCGATCCTCCTCGGCGCGGAGGGACCGAAGAACGTCGCGATGGCGACCGAGATCGCCGACGGATGGCTGCCGATCTTCTACCACGTGGAGCGCGGCGAAGAGCTCTACAAGGAGTCCCTCGCCGGCGCCCCGGACGGCTTCGAGGTCGCGTGCCCGGTGACCGTCGTCGTGAACGACGACGTGTCCGCGGCGATTGAGTTCGTGAAGTGGACGCTGGCGTTCTACATCGGCGGGATGGGCGCGGAAAGCCAGAACTTCCACCTCAATGTGATCGGCCGCTTCGGCTTCGCCGACGAGGCCAAGGTCGTGCAGCAGCACTTCCTCGCGGGCGACCGTGAGGCCGCGATGCGCGCCGTACCGGACGAGCTCGCCGACGGCATCGCGCTGTGTGGCCCGCTGGACCGGATCAAGGAACGCATCGAGATGTGGCGCAACAGCCCGGTGAGCACGATGCTCATCGGCGGGGTGAAGAACCCTGACCACCTCAAGGCGCTCGCCGACATGGTGAACGGGTGAGCCGACTCGACGACTCTGCGGTAGCCGCGCTGCTGGCGCGGGCACGTCGCGACGTCGACGACGGAACCCTTCCCGCCGTACAGGTGGCGCTCGGCTACGAGGGTGAGGTCGTCGCGTTCGAGACGTACGGCGCGCCCGCGGGCTCGCGGTTCGTGACGTTCAGCGTCACCAAGGCGTTCGTCGGTGGACTCGCCTGGTCGTTGATGTCGGACGGCGGGCTCACCGACTCGACGAAGGTCGCCGATGTCGTGCCGGAGTTCGCGGCGAACGGCAAGCAGGATGTGACGATCGAGCACCTGCTCACCCACACCGCCGGTTTCCCGCGGGCACCGATGCGACCGGAGGAGGGTGCCGACCGCGAGCAGCGGCGCAAGCGGCTCGCCTCCTGGCGACTCGACTGGCAGCCGGGCACGCAGACCGAGTACCACCCGACGTCGGCGTACTGGGCGTTGGTCGAGGTCATCGACGAGCTCACCGGCGA
>DASZYY010000063.1:0-7691 GCA_035545175.1 Mycobacteriales bacterium | reverse complement strand
GAGCTGTTGACCGTCTTCGAGGTGGTCGCGGACGGGATCGTGCGCGAGGAGGACGGCCGCGTCGTGAAGTACATCGGCGACGCCGTCATGTACGTCACCCACGACGCCTCGTCCGCAGTGCGGGTTGCGCAGCGGTTGCTCGGGGCCGCCGAGATGCGCGGAATGCAGGCTCGGGCGGGCGTCACGGTGGGCGTGGCGCTGGCGCTCGAGGGCGACTTCTTCGGGCCGGTCGTGAACCTCGCGGCGAGGCTGGTCGCGATGGCCGGACCCGGCGAGGTGCTCGTCACTGACGAGGTCATCGCGCGACTCGAGGACAAGGTCGAAGCAGTGCCGCTCGGACCGCGCGTAGTACGCGGGTTCACCAACGAGATCGAGGTCGCGCGGCTGCGCTGACCGGGCTGCGATAGCGTCCCTACGCCGTACCCCGCACGATCGAAAAGGACTGCGCAATGACCGCCAGCGTCAACTACGACGACGTCGAGGTGGGCACCGAGCTGCCCTCGCAGACCTTCCAGATCACCCGCGCCACCCTCGTGAAGTACGCCGGCGCCTCGGGCGACTTCAACATCATTCACTGGAACGAGCGGACGGCGAAGGCGGTCGGCCTGCCCAACGTCATCGCCCACGGCATGTGCACGATGGCCCACGCCGGACGCGTCGTGACCGACTGGGTCGGCGACCCGGGAGCCGTCCTCGAGTACGGCGTGCGGTTCTCTTCGCCGGTGCCCGTCGAGGACGACGACACCGGGACGACCCTCACCGTCGGCGGCCGGGTCGAGGAGAAGCTGGACAACCGGCAGGTCGCGGTCGTGCTCGACGCGAAGGCGCTCGACCAGACCGTCCTGTCCAAGGCGCGCCTGGTCGTTCAGCTCGCCTGAGACCGGACCCGGTCGCTCACCGGTCCACCGCAAAACGACTGTCCGGCACGCCCGGATATGTGGTGAGGCGTCCGGCTAATCAAGCCGCGGGTCGCCGCCGATAGAGCGGTCGTGACGGTTCCGACGTTCCTCCGACGCGGTCGCCGCGCGGCCGCGGCGCGGTCGGAGTCGGCGCCTCCGCGTGAGGTTCTCGTGCTGTCCGGTGGCGGCCGGCTCGGTGCCGCACAGGTCGGCGCCCTGCGGGCGTTGCTCGAAGCCGGGATCGTTCCTGACGCCGTGGTCGGCTCGTCGGTCGGTGCCATCAACGCGGCGTACTTCGCCATGAACCCGACGCTCGAGCAGCTCGAACGCCTCGAGGTGATCTGGTCCGGGCTGTCGCGCGCCGACATCTTCCCCGACGGCTGGTTCACGGTTGCGCGGCGACTCGCGCGACGCACCAGCCACCTCTACTCGCCGGACCGGTTGCGCGCCACCCTTGCGCAGGCGATCCCACAGCGCGATCTGGGGGAGGCCGCGATCCCGTGCCACGTCGTGACGACGGATCTGCACACCGGGGAGGCGACCTGGTGGAACACCGGCGACCCGGTCGAGGTGCTCAGCGCGAGTGCCTGCCTGCCCGGACTGTTCCCACCGGTGCAGATCAACGGCCGGATGTACGTCGACGGCGGGGTCTCGTGCCCGGTGCCGACTCAGCGAGCCCTCGATCTCGGCGCGCGTCGCGTGTGGGTGCTGAACCTGTCGCGTGACGTCGCCGGCTTCCCCCGTGCCGAACACCACATGAGCGCGCTCGACGTCCTGCTGGAGAGCTTCGCGATCTCGCGAGCCCACCTGGCTCACCGCGCACCGGTTCACGGCGCCGACCAGCAGGTCGTGCGGCTGCCGGCGCTGCCGATCGATCGCCGCGATCTTCGGGACTTCTCGCAGACCAGACGGCTGCTGGAAGCCGGGCACACGGCCGGGGTGGCGATGGTCGAAGCCGCCACCCAAGCGGTGTTCGTGCCCGGCCAGCGTGAGCCGTCAGCCAATCACGCCGGCGCGGCGTAGCAGCCAACGGTTCTCGACGCCGATCAGACCGCAATCGTCGAAGAACGCGAGCACCTTGGCTGCGGCGCGGGTCTTGCACGCGCGCCAGTTCGGGTTGCGCGCGGCAGCCTTCCCCGCGCGTCTGGGGTCGAGGCCTGCGTCGGCGTAAGCCTGCGGGTGGATCAACGACTTGGTCGCCTGATGGACGATCAGCCCGATCATCACGCGGTTGTACGTACGGCGGATCCGGCCGCTCGTCCGCTGCGCGCGCAGCGTCTCCTCGCGGGCGTAGCTGATGTGCCGCGCCTCTTCGATGACGTGGATTCGGCTGACCTGACGGATCAGTGGCTGAAGGCTCTCGTCGTCCATGATGTCGCGCTGGAACGCGTCGAGGATCTCCTCGACGTACATCGTGCCGGCGAACGTCAGGACGTTGTTCGAGATCGCCTTGAAGATCCGGCCTAGCTCATGCGCGACCCGGCTCACGCCGTAGTTCGGGACGCCGAACTCGCTCACCATCGTCGCGAACATGATCGAGTGCCGGCACTCGTCGGCGATCTCGGTCAGCGTCCACTGGATGTCCTTACGGGTGAGGTCGCGGTCGTAGGAGTACCGCAGCAGCATCTGCATGAGGATCTCCTCGAACCAGATGCCGACGCTGGCCACGCTCGCGACCTCGTGCTTGGTCAGCGTGACGCGCTGCTCGACCGTCATCTGCTCCCACAGCTCGGTGCCGTACAGGCTCGACGTGCTGGCCGGGCAGTAGAGGACGTCGGCGGGCTGCTCGACCCCCCAGTCGACCTCGGTCGTCGGATCGAAGGACAGTTTCGCGGCGGAGCGGAGCAGCCGGGCACCGGTGCGCTCGCGGTCTTCCCGGAGGTCCAGGGTTGCGGTGGTCATGCCGTCATTTAACGTGCCATTTGTTAATGGCGCAAGTGGGAGTGGTAGTGTTAGTGGTCACAGCGCCGGCGAAGCCCGGCTCAGCCGCGGAGTGACGGGCGGAGCACGTGGAGTACCGAATCGACGACCTGGCGCGCGCCGCGGGCATGACCGTGCGCAACGTCCGGGCCTATCAGGAGCGGGGGCTGCTGCCGGCGCCCACGCTGCGCGGCCGCACCGGCTGGTACGACGACGGCCATCTCGCCCGGTTGCGGCTGATCGGCCGCCTGCTCGAGCGCGGCTACACGAGCGCCCACATCGCCGAGTTCATCGCGAACTGGGAGTCCGGCCACGATCTGGGTCAGACCCTCGGCCTCGAGGCTGCGTTGCTCGCGCCGGCGTCCGGCGAGATCCCCGAAGTGCTGAGTCTCGACGAGCTGGTCGAGATGTTCCGGACCCTCGATCCGGCGGCGATCGACGCTGCCGTCCGCATGGGCGTCATCGAGGCGGAGGACGAGACTCACTTCCGGGTGCGGTCACCGCGCCTGCTGCGCGCCGGCGCCGAGCTGGTCGCGCTCGGGATGCCGCTTCTCGCCGTGCTGGATCTCGGCGCGCAGCTGCGGCTGCGGGTGCAGACGGTTGCTTCGCTGTTCGTCCAGGCCGTCGCGCCGACGATCGTCGGCGACCACGAGCCGGGCTGGGTGCCGGGAGAAGCCGACATCGAGCGGATCATGCGGCTGGTCTCCGAACTGCGCCCCCTGGCGCGGGTCGTGGTCGACGAGGAGCTGGCGAGCGCACTCGACAGCAGCATCGCCGACTACGTGACGCAATGGCTGGCGGCAGCCGTCGACGCCGCGGCGGGTCCTACAGCTGAATCTCGCTGAGGATCTTCTGCAGCCGCCCGACACCCTCAACCAGGTCCTCGTCGCCCAGCGCGTAGGACATGCGGAACGACCCGGGCGCGCCGAACGCCTCGCCCGGCACCACGGCCACCTCGGCCTCGTCGAGCACCAGCTCGGCGAGCTCGGCGGACGTCTGCGGTGTGCGCCCGCGCAGCGGCTTGCCCAGCAACGCCTCGACTGACGGGTAGCAGTAGAAGGCGCCGTGCGGGGTCGGGCACTCCACGCCGGGGATCTCGCGCAACATCCGCACCATCGTCTGGCGGCGGGTGTCGAAGGCCCCGCGCATCATCGCGACCGCCGACAGGTCCCCGCTGACGGCGGCCAGAGCCGCCGCCTGGGCGACGTTGGACACGTTCGACGTCGCGTGGGACTGCAGGTTGGCGGCGGCGCTGACGACGTCGACCGGTCCGATCAGCCAGCCCACCCGCCAGCCGGTCATCGCGTAGGTCTTCGCGACCCCGTTGAGCACCACGCACTGGTCGGCCAGCTCGGGCACCACCACCGGCATCGACGGTGCCTCCGCGCCGTCGTAGAGCAGGTGCTCGTAGATCTCGTCGCAGATCACCCAGATGCCGTGCTCGAGCGCCCAACGGCCGATGGCCTCGACCGCCTCGCGCGGGTAGACCGCCCCGGTCGGGTTGGAGGGCGAGCAGAACAGCAGCGCCTTGGTGTTGGGGGTGCGTGCCGCCTCCAGCTGCTCCACCGTGGCCAGATATCCGCTGTCGGCGGTGGTGGACACTACGACGGCGCTACCACCTGCCAGCCGGATGGACTCCGGGTAGGTGGTCCAGTACGGCGCCGGGAGGATGACCTCGTCACCCGGGTCGAGCAGCGTGGCGAACGCCTCGTAGACGGCCTGCTTGCCCCCGTTGGTGACGAGTACCTGAGCGGACTGGATTTCGTAGCCGGAGTCCCGCCGGGTCTTGTCGGCGATGGCCTGGCGGAGGGCCGGGAGGCCCGGCGTGGGGGTGTAGCGGTGCATCGCGGGGTCGGCGCAGGCCTTGATCGCCGCCTCGACGATGGGCGCCGGGGTCGGGAAGTCGGGCTCGCCGGCCCCGAACCCGATCACGTCGCGGCCGGCCGCCTTCAGCGCCTTCGCCTTGGCGTCGACGGCAAGGGTGGCGGACTCGGCGATGCCGCCTACGCGGGCGGAGATTCGTGATCGGGGCATGGGTACATGGTCGCGTACCTGCCAGGCCGGAATCCATCCGGTTACCGCAGGATGCCGCGGTTCGACCGCTCGCGGGGACCAGACGTAGACTGCGACGTTCGAGTAGAGGGCAGTAGCTCAATTGGCCAGAGTCCCGGTCTCCAAAACCGGTGGTTGGGGGTTCGAGTCCCTCCTGCCCTGCGGTGACCGGTTCTGGAACGACGTTGCGCTTCGCGCGCAGATGGACAAGGAGGTGACGACACGGTGACGCAGACCCGCGAGAGCGCGCCTGCAGCTTCCGGCTCAGGCCGGGGCAAGGGCAACCAGCCCGGCTACCCGGCTCGCATCGCGAACTACAACCGCCAGGTCGTCGCTGAGCTGCGCAAGGTGCTGTGGCCGACCCGCAACGAGCTGGTGACCTACACGATCGTGTCGGTCGTCTTCGTGACGGCCATGGTGGCCTTCATCGGCGTGCTCGACTACGGCTTCACCAAGCTCGTCTTCCAGATCTTCAGCTGACGCCCCAACAAGACTTCGAGGACCCACCAATCGTGACCGAGTACGTGCCCGAGCCGGACGCCGCTGAGACGACCTCTGCGGAGCCGGACGCCGTCGTCCCCGAGACGTTCGAGGGCGCCGGTGCCGATGTGGTGGCCGACGCTTCCGCTGACGATGCCGCCGGCGAGCCCGCCGACGCCGCCGTTGACGAGGTGCCCGACGCGCCCGAGGTGATCGACCTCACTGCTGCCGAGGAAGCCACGGCGCCCGCCGCGCAAGCCGAGGAGGCTCCGGCTGACTTCGACGCCGGTGGCGTCGAGGCTCCCGCGGACGCCGACGAGCTCCCTGCCGACGTCGACGAGGTCGAGGCGTTCCGGCGCAAGCTCATCTCGTTGCCGGGCGACTGGTACGTCGTACACACCTACGCCGGTTACGAGAACCGGGTGAAGTCCAACCTCGAGTCGCGGATCGCCTCCCTCAACATGGAGGACTACATCTACGACATCCAGATCCCGACGCAGCCCGAGACGATCATCAAGTCGGGCAAGCGGCAGACCGTCGAGTCGAAGGTGTTCCCGGGCTACGTGCTCGTGCGGATGGACCTGACGGACGAGTCGTGGTCGGTGGTCAAGAACACGCCGAGTGTCACCGGCTTCGTCGGTGCGACCCACCCGATGCCGCTGTCGACGGCGGACGTCGTGAAGTTCCTGGCGCCGAAGCCCACCGAGGCGAAGAAGGCAGAGCCGGTCCGCGTCGTCGACTTCTCGGTGGGTGAGTCCGTCACCGTCATGGACGGGCCGTTCGCGACGCTGCCCGCCACCATCAACGAGATCAACGCCGAGGCCCAGCGACTGAAGGTCCTCGTTTCCATCTTCGGCCGGGAGACTCCGGTCGAGCTGTCGTTCAGTCAGGTCAGCAAGATCTGACACTGCGTTAGTTGTCGCGCTCGTGCGCGATGAAGTGAGGAAGTAGTTATGCCTGCCAAGAAGAAGATCGCCGGCCTGATCAAGCTGCAGATCCAGGCTGGTGCGGCGACTCCGGCGCCGCCGGTCGGACCCGCGCTGGGCCAGCACGGCGTCAACATCATGGATTTCTGCAAGCAGTACAACGCAGAGACCGAGTCGCAGCGCGGCAACGTGATCCCGGTCGAGATCACGGTCTACGAAGACCGCTCGTTCTCATTCGTCACCAAGACGCCGCCGGCCGCCCGCATGATCCTCAAGGCGGCTGGTGTGGAGAAGGGCTCGGGAGAGCCGCACAAGACCAAGGTCGCAACGATCTCCGGCGCGCAGGTCCGCGAGATCGCGCAGACGAAGATGGCCGACCTCAACGCGAACGACATCGACGCCGCGGCCAAGATCATCGCCGGCACCGCGCGATCGATGGGCATCACCGTCACCGACTAGCAACGCCGCAAGACACAACCGCACAGCTCATGTCGTGGGAGGGGCTGCAAGGTCCCGCACGCACCACCTAAGGAGAAGGAACATGGCACGCAGCAAGTCCTACGAAGCCGCAGCGTCGCTGATTGACCGCGAGCGCCTGTACTCGCCGATCGAGGCGGTTCGTCTGGCGAAGCAGACGTCGACGACGAAGCGCTTCGACGCCACTGTCGAGGTTGCGATGCGCCTGGGCGTCGACCCGCGCAAGGCCGACCAGATGGTCCGTGGCACGGTCTCGCTGCCGCACGGCACCGGCAAGACCGCGCGCGTCGCGGTGTTCGCCAACGGTGAGAAGGCCGAAGAGGCCCGCGCTGCCGGCGCCGACATCGTCGGTGGCGACGACCTGATCGCCGAGGTCGAGGGCGGCCGGCTGGACTTCGACGCCGCCGTCGCGACCCCGGACCTGATGGGCAAGGTCGGCCGGCTCGGCCGGGTCCTCGGCCCGCGTGGCCTGATGCCGAACCCGAAGACCGGCACCGTGACGATGGACGTCGGCAAGGCGGTCGAGGACATCAAGGGCGGCAAGATCGAGTTCCGGGTCGACCGTCAGGCCAACCTGCACTTCGTGATCGGCAAGTCGTCGTTCAGCGAGACCCAGCTGGCCGAGAACTACGCGAGCGCGCTGGACGAGATCCTGCGGGCCAAGCCGTCCGCCGCCAAGGGGCGCTACATCAAGAAGGTCGCGATCTCGACCACGATGGGCCCCGGCATCCCGGTCGACCCGGCCAAGACCCGGGCCACCGACGAGAGCGACGCCGCCGCACCGGCTGCCGACGCAGTTCCCGCGCCCGTCGCCGAGACGCCCGCCGAGCCCGAGGCTCCCGCGGTCGAGGAAGCCCCAGTCGCCGAGGCCGCCGAGGCTGCAGAGGTTTCGGCTGATGAGGCCGACTCCGAGGCCGCTGAGTAGGTCTTGCCGCTT
>DASZYY010000062.1:0-2650 GCA_035545175.1 Mycobacteriales bacterium | reverse complement strand
CGGGTACCAGAGGCCGGGCAGTGACAGGCAGCCCTCGTCGCCGTCCTGCTCGCCGTCGGTGGCGACCAGGCGCGGGTTGATGACGACGCCGGACTCGCCGTCGACGAACCAGCTGAACGCCCGCAGACCGACGCCGATCTGGTTGGCCGCCAATCCGGCTCGCCCTTCACGAGCCGTAACGGTGTCGAGGAGGTCCTGGCACAGCGCGGCTATCGAGGCGTCGAACGTCGTCACCTCGTCACAGGGAGTGCGCAGCACCGGATCGCCCCAGCGCCGGATCTCTCGCTCGACCACGTAAGCGACACTAGAGCCGTGAGCTACGAGACGGTCCTGGAGCGGTACGAGCCGGTGCTCGGCCTGGAAACCCACGTTGAGCTCGGTACGGCGACCAAGCTGTTCTGCGGGTGTTCGACGGAGTTCGGTGCGGAGCCCAACAGCCAGGTCTGTCCGGTCTGCCTCGGGCTGCCGGGCTCGTTGCCCGTGACGAACCGCGCAGCCATCGAGTACACGATCAAGATCGGACTCGCCCTGCACTGCTCCATTGCGGAGTGGTGCCGGTTCGCCCGGAAGAACTACTTCTATCCGGACATGCCGAAGGACTACCAGGTCAGCCAGTACGACGAGCCGCTCTGCGTCGACGGATATCTCGACGTCGTCGTCGACGGCGAGACGTACCGCGTCGAGATCGAGCGCGTGCACCTCGAGGAGGACACCGGCAAGTCCCTGCACGTCGGCGGCTCGACCGGCCGGATCCACGGCGCGACGCACTCGTTGGTCGACTACAACCGGGCCGGAATCCCGCTCGTCGAGATCGTGACGCGCCCGGTGCGCGGCGCCGGCAAGAACGCCGCGGCAGTGGCGCGGGCGTATGTCGCCGAGCTGCGCGACGTCCTGCGCGACCTCGGCGTCTCCGACGTACGGATGGAGCAGGGCTCGCTGCGAGCCGACGTCAACGTGTCGTTGATGCTGCCGGGAGCCGAGCGGCTGGGCACGCGGACCGAGACGAAGAACGTGAACTCGCTGCGCTCGGTCGAGCGCGCGGTGCGTCATGAGGTCGAGCGGCAGGCAGGTGTGCTCGACGCGGGTGACCAGGTCGTGCAGGAGACCCGGCACTTCCACGAGGACAGCGGGACGACTAGTCCCGGCCGGGTGAAGTCCGATGCTGAGGACTACCGGTATTTCCCGGAGCCGGACCTAGTCCCGCTCGCCCCGCCGCGTGAGCTCGTCGACGAGCTGCGCGCGGCGTTGCCCGAGCCGCCGAGCGTTCGGCGGGCGCGCTTCGCCGAGACGCATGGCTACACCGCGGTCGACATGGACCAGATGACGAATGCCGGAGTCGTCGACCTCGTGGCGGCGACGATCGAAGCCGGGGCGCCCGCGGCCAAGGCGAAGGGGTGGTGGCTCGGCTATCTGGTCGGGCGCGCCAACGATCTCGGGGTCGACGTGACGGAGCTCGCCGTGACGCCTGCGTCGGTCGCCCGGATCAGTCAGCTCGAGGACGACGGCGCGCTCACCAACAAGCTGGCCCGCCAGGTCGCAGATGCCGTGATCGCAGGCGAGGGGGACGTGGACGCTGTGATCGACGCCCACGGCTGGCGAGTCGCCGGCGAGGACGAGCTCGTCGCCGCGGTTGATCAGGCGATCGCCGACGCGCCAGACATCGCGGCAAAGATCCGCGACGGCAACCAGGGTGCGATCGGTCCGCTGGTGGGCGCGGTGATGAAGGCAACCGGTGGCTCGGCGGACGCGAAGCGTGCGCGCGAGCTGATCCTCGAACGACTCAGCTCTTAGCCGGCACCTCGGACCGAACGAGCGGGTACGGCACGACGACTGGGTCGCGATAGAGCGTCTGGTCGCCGAACGACACCCAGGTGTGGCTGTGCGCGACCCAGCCGACCGAGTGCCGGTGGTAGGCGCAGACACCCGTCGGGAAGATGTGCTTGAGGGCGCGGAACTGCGCGCTGGTCATGGCAGAGGGGTAGTCGCTGCGACGCAGCGGGCGCAGTCGGCACTTCACGACGTCCTCGGTCATCGGACCTCCCGCCATCTGGCGCGGCCCGGAGTGGCTCAACACCGAGCACTCGGCCGGAGCGCCCGCACCGCCGACGCGGCACTGGTCCGCCGCCGCAATCGGACGGGCGTGTGCCACCAGCCATCCGCGGGCGCGGTAGGGGTAGTGCGCCTGGAGCTTGTCGATCGCGGTCAGCCACTTCTCCGCGGCGAGGATCGCGGTCGAGGGCAGCGGTGCGCCGCTCCAGATCGCCTGGCTGTCGTGATCGCCGTAGTTCGCGTTGAGCCGCGCCCGGATCTCGTACGGCCGGATCTGGTCGTGGATGTCGACAGTCGGGATGTCATCGGTGAGCGGGATGGTCTGGTCGATCATGGGCGCCTGGTTGATCGCGCCGTACTCACCGACGAGGGAGTCGGCGAAGATGCGGTGCGCTTCGTACGACGACATCGCCTCACGCTGCGTCATGAAGTTGCCGTCGAGGTCGACGCCGCCGACCCCGCGGTTCAGCGCCACGAACTCAGCGGGGGAGATGCGGTCACTCTGGAGCGCGCGCAAGCCGTACTGCACGCCCACGTTGTCGAGTGGCCGCAGCGCCGCGCCCGTCTTCGGGTCGGTGCCGAGGATGTTCTTGAGGTCGTC
>DASZYY010000061.1:0-38630 GCA_035545175.1 Mycobacteriales bacterium | reverse complement strand
ACGGCGCCGTACACCCCTTCGAGCACGCCCCCACCTGCGATCGCGACGGCGACGGCGAGCGGATGCAGCTCGACGTAGCGGCCCACCAGGAACGGCTGGAAGACGTGCGCCTCGATCTGGTTGTCGATGATCAGGATGCCGATGAGCACGACGCCCAGCACCCAGCCCTGGGTGACGAAGGTGATCGCCACGGCCAGCCCGCCGAACAGGAACGCGCCGACGATCGGCAGGAAGCTGCCCATGAACACCAGCAGGGCGAGCGGCGCCACGAGCGGCACGCCCATGATGGACAGCGCGATCGCCACGACGAGGCCGTGGAACACCGCGATGATGAACGTGCCCCGAACGAACCCGCCGAGCCGGTCCCACGCCTGCTCTCCGGCGGCGTGCACGCGGTGCCGGCTGCCGGCCGGGAAGAGGTTCGCGAACCAGTTCCAGATGTTGTGGCCGTCGTAGAGCATGAAGAAGGTCATGAAGAACCACAGGACGACGCCGGCGAGTGTCTCTGCGACGGTCGCGATCCCGGACAGCGCGCCGGACGCCACCGAGGACTGGTGCTGCTGCAGGTAGTCGGTGATCGTCTTCTCGAGGCTTGCCGTCGACGACGACCGCACGTGCAGGTCGACGGTGAGGAAGTGCCGGAACCTCGTGACGGCCGCCTGCACCTGGGTGACGAGGTCGGGGTACTGGCTGATCGCGCGATCAACGACGAACACGGCGATGCCGCCGAACACCAAGGCCGCCAGCAGGACCGTGAGCCAGGTCGCGAGCGGGCGCGGCAGGCCCCGGCGGGCGAACCACGCGACGATCGGATACCCGAGGGACGTCGCGAAGATCGCCGCGAAGAACGGCAGGACGATGAAGTAGAGCCGGTCCATGAACCGGACCAGCAGGACGATGGCGAAGACGATGACAAGGATTCGCCACACCCACCCGGCGGCATCCTTGAGCAGCGCAGGTACCGGCATCGGCGATCCGGCGCCGTCCACAGGGGCGTCGCTCACGACGTTCACCCTGCCATCGCGGCCACGGGATTACGTGGACCCGCGCCGCACCTAGTGAACGGGAATCGGGTGTCCCGCCGCCTCGGCGAGCATGCGGACGCCGGTGACGATGCCACCGGCCAGGTCGCCTCCCGCGAACGAAGTCGTCATCGACAGCGCGGCCAAGGCACACGCCCGGTCGGTCAGCCGGCGGGCGGCGGCCTCGCCGGTGACGATCTCCAGCAGCCGATCGTCGGGCGAGACGACGATCAGCACGGTCGTGGCCGCCTGTGCCCCGAACGCCGCGTGCTTCGCCTCCGCGGCATCGCGAATGTCGCCGTCGACCTCTCCGACGTAGATCGAGAACGTCAGCGCCGACTCCGAGTTGGCGAGCTGGACGACCCGCTCTATGTCGCGCTGCTGCTCGTTGGTGAATGCCTCACCACTCGGCACTGGCGCCACCCCGTGCACTCTCGGCGGCCGGCTCCGCGCTCTCGCCGTCCTCCGGCAGGCCGATCCAGGTGTCGCCTTGCTCCCAGGGCTTGCCCGGGCGGTAGCGCGGCCGGCGCAGCGCCGACGGCAGGAGGGCCAGCGCGGCGATCACGAGGAAGACGCCGACCGGGATCACCACGAAGAAGAAGAGGGTCCCGCCAGTGCCCAGCGCCGGGCCGCCGGTGGTCCCGCCGTCGTCGCGGCGCAGCGCGAGCGCCGGCGCCGCCACGGTCAGGACGGGTAGAGCCGCGCCCATCGCGATCGTGGCGATCCGGGCGGCGGTACGACGGCCAGAGAGACGGTTCTTCACAGCACGAAACCGTATCTGACCGGCTCGCCCTACCAGCATTCCGGTCGGCGCGCCGACCAAGGTGCGGCGGCCTCGAGCTGCGCGGCAACCGCCAACAGCGTCGCCTCGCCGTACGGCCGGCCGATCAGCTGGATGCCGATCGGCAGCCCGGCGCCGGTCCAGTACATCGGGACGGTGACCGCGGGCTGCCCCGACATGTTGTACGGCGCGGTGAACGGCGTGAAGCGCTTCTGCGCCTCGAAGTCCGCGGCCGGATCGGCGTCGTTGCGCAACCCGCCGACCGGAGCCGGCGGCTGCGCCAAGGTCGGCGTGAGGATCACGTCGTACTGCGCGGATGCCGCCAGCTCGGTGCGCGCCGCCTGGCGCAGCGTCGCGAGCGCCGCGTACACCTGCTGGCCGGTGGCGGAGCGGCCGCGCTCGCGGATCCACTGCGTGAGCGGGCGGGTCTTCGGCTCGTCGGCAGGGCTGAGCGGAAGGCTCAGGAACTCCGCCGACCAGACCGTCTCGAACGCCGGCACGAGGGCGGCGCCGAAGCTCGGCGTGTAGTCGACGACGTGGTGACCGAGGCTGGAGAGCAGGTTGCTCGCCGCCTCGTACGCCGCCAGGCAGTCGGGGTGGACCTCGGCGTCGGCGATCACCGGGGTCGCGAAGCGCCCGATGTTCATCCGGCCGGGTGCCGCGTCGCAGGCCGAGCGGAAGCTCACCTCGGGCGGCGGCGCCCACTGCCAGTCACTGGCAGCCGGCCCGGCCATGGCGTCGAGCAGCGCCGCGGCATCGCGAACCGTCCGGGCGATCGGGCCGTTGACGGCGAGCCCGCTGATCTCCGCCGAGACGGGAGCGTTCGACACCCGGCCGCGCGACGGCTTGATCCCGAACAACCCGCACACGCTCGACGGGATCCGGATCGAACCTCCGCCGTCGCTGCCCTGTGCCGCCGGGACCAGGCCGGCCGCGACGGCCGCAGCTGCTCCCCCGCTCGACCCGCCGGCCGATCGCTCGAGGTCCCAGGGTGTCCGCGCCGGCGGGGCGATGTCGGGCTCGGTGTAGCAGGGCAGCCCGAACTCCGGCGTGTTGGTCTTGCCGAGGCAGATCAGCCCGGCTGCCTTGAGCTTCGCCGTGACCGCGTCGTCGATCCCGAGGTCCTGCGCCGGCCATGCGGACGTGCCGAACCGGGTCGGCACTCCGGCGACGAGGTTGAGGTCCTTGATCGCGGTCGGTACGCCGTACAGCGCCGGCAGGCCCTCGGCTCCGTCAACGATGAGCCGCTCGGCGGCGCGCGCGGAGTCCAGCGCGGACTCGGCGGTGACGGTGACGAACGCCCCCACCGTGTCGCTGAGCTTCTCGATCCGCGTCAGGTAGTGCTCGACGAGGTCGACCGGCGACACCGACCTGTCGCGAACCGCGGCCGCCTGCTCGAGCAGCGTCAGGTCGTGCAGCTCGCCCATCGGTCAGCCGCCGGCACCCGGCGTGACCGGATGCACGTTGGCAGCGCCCTTCGCTGTCGTGCACACCGTCTGCTGGAAGTCCACGGTGAGCGAGGAGAAGGCCCCGGGTGGGTAGACCTGCATCGTCGCCGCGCTCGCGGGTTTGCAGTCGGCCCCGATCACGCCGGGGTCCGGCAGCTGGAGCTGGGCGTTCGCGGCGTCACCCGGCGCCAGGGACACGGTTGCTTCCTCGCCACCGTCATGTGTCGCGTCGACGCCGACCTGCGCACCGCTCGCGTCGAGGAAGGAGACACCCGGGTATCCGAACAGGGTGCAGGCACGCTTGGAGGCGTTGGTGAGCACGATCGGGACGAACGTCGAACCCGCTGCCCCTTGACCCTGACCGAGCGACAGGCGCAGCTGCTTGGTGCGGCAAGGACCGGTGGCCTGCACGGTGCTCGAGAAGGAGGGCGTCGGCGTCGCCGAGGAGCTGGCCGACGGCGAGACCGACGCTGAAGCAGTCGGACTAGAGGAGGTGGCAGGCGACGTCGGGCCGGTGTCGTCTCCGCCCGACGAGCTGCTGCTGCAAGCCGCCGCGACCAGAGCGAGAAGGGCGAGCGAAGCCAGGCGAGCGCGAGCCGTCATGACACGGACCCTATGCGGAAGCCGCCTCAGTGTCCTCGAACAGATCCGTGCCGAGATAGGGCCGCCACTGCGGCGCCATGCGCCCGGTGCCGAGCACCCGCCAGGCGATCCCGGTGGGCGCGACCGGCTGCCGCGGCATCCGCCAGCCGAGCTCCGAGATCGCGCGGTCCGCCTTCGCGTGGTTGCAACGACGGCAGCACGACACGACGTTCTCCCACACGTGTCCGCCGCCGCGGCTGCGCGGGACGACGTGGTCGATGCTCGTGGCGGGCGCAAGGCAGTAGACGCATCGGCCGCCGTCACGCGCGAAGACGGCACGACGCGTCAGCGGCACCGCCCCGCGGTAAGGCACCCGCACGAACCGGGCCAGGCGCACGACCAGCGGTACGTGCACCGAGAGGCGCTCACTATGGAGCTCCTCCTCGGCGGACTCGACCGCGACCGCCTTGCCGGTGAGGACGAGAATGACCGCGCGACGCTGCGGTACGACGCACAGCGGCTCGTACGTCGCGTTCAACACGAGCGCATGAGCCAACGCAGCCTCCTCGTTGGGGTCACTGTACCCAGCAAGAGGGTCACCCGCGCCGTACTTTGGAGGTATGGAACGGCCCGGTCCCCAACCGATCTCGATCGAAGGCGTCGAGTCGGCCGCGACTTTCTACGACGCGATCGGTGGACACGACACCTTCGAACGGCTGGTCAGCGGCTTCTACGCCCGCGTCGCCAACGACCCGGTGCTCAGCGCGCTGTATCCCGACCACGACTGGGCGGGAGCCGCGGAACGGCTGATGCTCTTCCTCGAGCAGTACTGGGGCGGGCCGCGCACCTACTCCGAGACGCGCGGCCATCCGCGGCTGCGCGCACGGCACGCGGCGTTCCACATCGACGTGACCGCACGCGATCACTGGCTCGCCCACATGCGGGCCGCCCTCGACGATCTGGCGCTACCGCCGGAAGCGGACGAGACGCTGTGGTCCTACCTCACGCTCGGCGCGGACGTCCTCGTCAACTCATAGCCGGCTATGCCGCGGGCTTCGCGGTGATGAGCGTCAGGTGCAGGACCTTCAGCGCAGCCTTGACCGGCGTGAAGTAGAACGGGCACTGCCCAGGCTTGACCTGCCCCCCGGACAGGATCCCGACCGCGTAGGCAACGCCGTCGCGCAACGTGTAGACCGGCGAACCGGAGTCACCCCTGCGCGACGTGCATCCCGAGCCGTCGTCGGACTGGGCGCGCCACTCGTTGCCGATCTCGACGGGGCCCTGGGTGGACTTGAAGCTGACCTTCTGCGAGCCGCCGACGATCGTGAACCCGCAGTGCTCACCCGTCGCCGCCCCGGAGTAGCAGACCTGCATGTCCTGCGCCGGTGACACGACGCCGGCGACCGGGATCGCGGTGCGCGACGAGCGTCCGCCGGTGAACAGCAGCGGCCGCGCCCTTCGGCCCCCGACCAGCGCGACGAACGCGCTGTCGCCGTTGTCGTTCATCACGAAGTGGCGCCCCGACACCTTTCCGAGCAGGTCGCCGGGTGCCGTCCCGTCGTCCGGCAGGCTCTGGGTCTGGTGGACCAGGTACGTCGGCCCGCCATCGACTGTCGCGACGCAGTGACCGGCGGTCAGCGCACCCTTCTTGCCGGTGGACGTCGAGCGGACCGAGAACGACAGCGTGCAGCCGCTGCCCCGGCTCTCGCTGCCGTGGCTGCTCCAGAGATAGACGCTGGCACCCGCGATCGCGACATCGCTGTAGCGGCTCTGCCGGCTCGCCGCCTTCGCGGTGTGCGAGCCGGCCGTCGCAACAGTGGACGCGGACGCCACGGTGGCCGCCGCGAGGATCGCGGTCAGGAGCCGTCCTCTCATGCCGCCGCCTTCGCCGTACCGATGGCGAACGTCCGCCGGAACGGGAACACCGTGGTGCCGTCGGCACCGGCGGGATAGGCGTCGCGAAGCCCTTCGGCGCACTCGGCGAGGAACGCCTCGCTTTCCGCCTCGTCGCCGGCAAGCGCCGTCAACACCGGGCGCAACGCGGTTCCCTTCACCCACTCCAGGACCGGGTTCTCGCCGGTCAACCGGTGCAGGTACGTCGTCTGCCAGACGTCAGGCTCCAGACCCGCCGCGGCCAGCGCTTCGAGGTAGGTCTCGGGCGACTCGACGCCGGCCTGCCGGTCGGCACGCGCGCCGACACGGTCGCGCCAGCGGGGAGACTCGCGCAGCTCGCGGATCACCGTGTGGGAGGGCGAGTCGAAGTTCGCCGGCACCTGGAAGGCGAAGGTGCCGCCGGGCGCGAGCCAGCTTGCGATGGGTTCGATGAGGGCAAGGTGACCCGGTACCCACTGCAGCACCGCATTAGCCACCACGACGTCGGGGGCGCCGAGGTCAGCGCTGTCCGTGCGCAGCCAGGATCGCAAATCGGCGCACACGTAGGACAAACGAGCGAAACCGGCCTCCGATGCGGCCCGGGAGATCATCTCCTCGGAGCTGTCCACCCCGACAATCTCGGCATCCGGCCAGCGCTGGGCAAGCGTCCGAGTGAGGGTTCCTGGACCGCAGCCGAGATCGACCACGAGCGAGGCAGCGGCCGCCGGCACCGGGGCGAGCAGGTCGAAGAACGGCCGCGACCGCTCGTCGGCGTACCGCAGGTACTGCCCGGGGTCCCAGGCTGCCGCCGGCGCGGCTTCCGGAACCCCCACTAGTCGCGGTTGAGCCGGCGGTAGGTGACCCGGTGCGGGCGGGCCGCCTCCTCGCCGAGTCGCTCGACCTTGTTGCGCTCGTAGTCGGAGAAGCCGCCCTCGAACCAGTACCAGCGCCCGGGCTCCTCCTCGGTGCCCTCCCAGGCGAGGATGTGCGTCGCGACCTTGTCGAGGAACCACCGGTCGTGGCTGATCACGACCGCACAGCCCGGGAACTCCTCGAGCGCATCCTCCAGCGAGCGCAGCGTCTCGACGTCGAGGTCGTTGGTCGGCTCGTCGAGCAACAGCAGGTTGCCACCGGTCTTGAGCGTGAGCGCCAGGTTGAGGCGGTTGCGCTCGCCGCCGGACAGCACGCCCGCCGGCTTCTGCTGGTCCGGGCCCTTGAAGCCGAACGACGCCACGTAGGCGCGGCTGTTGATGTCCGTCTTGCCGACGATGATGTGGTCGAGCCCGCCCGAGACGACCTCCCACAGCGTCTGCTTCGGGTCGAGGCCGCCGCGGCCCTGGTCGACGTAGGAGATCTCGACGGTGTCGCCGACCACGAGCTCGCCGCTGTCCGGCTTCTCCTCCCCGACGAGCATCTTGAACAGCGTCGTCTTGCCCACGCCGTTCGGGCCCATGATCCCGACGATGCCGCCTCGCGGCAGCGAGAAGGACAGGTCCTTGATGAGGGTGCGGTCACCGAAGCCCTTGCACAGCGCCTTCGCCTCGATCACCTGCGCGCCGAGCCGCGGGCCGGGCGGGATCTGGATCCCGTCGTTGTCCGACGGGCGGGCCCGGTCGGCTTCGGCGACGAGCTCTTCGAACCGCGCCAGGCGCGCCTTGCTCTTGGCCTGCCGCGCCTTGGGGTTCGAGCGGACCCACTCGAGCTCCCGCTCGATCTCCTTCTTGCGCTTCGCGTCCTTCGCCCCCTCGACCTTGATGCGGGAGGCCTTCGTGTCGAGGTACGTCGTGTAGTTGCCCTCGTACGGGTACGCCCGCCCGCGGTCGAGCTCGAGAATCCACTCGGCGACGTTGTCGAGGAAGTACCGGTCGTGGGTGACGGCGAGCACCGTGCCGGGGTACGCGGCCAGGTGCTGCTCCAGCCACGCCACGCTCTCAGCGTCAAGATGGTTGGTCGGCTCGTCGAGCAGCAGCAGGTCGGGCTGCTCGAGCAGCAGCTTGCACAGCGCGACGCGACGTCGCTCGCCGCCGGACAGAACGGCGACGTCAGCGTCGCCCGGCGGCAGCCGCAGCGCGTCCATCGCCATCTCGATCCGGCTGTCGAGGTCCCAGGCGCCGGCGTGCTCGATCTGCTCCTGCAGCACCCCGAGCTCGGTGCCGAGCTCGTCGGTGTACTCGACGGCCATCTTCTCGGCGACCTCGTTGTACCGGTCGACGAGCGCCTTGGTGGCGGCGACCGCCTCGTCGACGTTGCCGCGGACGTCCTTGGTCTCGTCCAGCGGCGGCTCCTGCAGCAGGATGCCGACCGTGTAGCCGGGCGTCAGGATCGCGTCCCCGTTGGAAGCGGTGTCGAGCCCGGCCATGATCTTGAGCACGCTCGACTTGCCGGCGCCGTTCGGGCCGACGACGCCGATCTTCGCGCCGGGCAGGAACGACAGCGTGACGTCGTCGAGGATGACCTTGTCGCCGTGCGCCTTGCGGACATTGCGCATCGAGTAGATGTACTGAGCCACGGCCCTAGGCTACGGAACGTGAGCGCAGGCACGCGCCTGAGCAGCGCGCTCGACGGCATCGGCCCTTACGCCGGGATCGCCGCAGCGCTCAGCATCTTCGCGCTGCTTTCGCTGCTCCTCACACTCCAGTCGCGCAACGACATGCTGCTGTGGACCGGCGGTCACACGATCGGGGTCGAGCGCGGCGGTGTCGTCCGGTACCAGGTCGACGGCGAGGCCTACACCCACGTGCCGACGTCCTCGCCACCCGAGGGCGCGCGGGTCGACGTCTACTACGACCGGTCCGATCCGTTCACCGCCCGGCTCGACTCGCTGCCCGCCCGCCTCGCGGACGTGGGCATGACAGGCGTGCCGCTCGTGCTCGGCGCCGGCGTGCTGGCCCTGGGCATCCGGCGCCGCATGCGGATCCGGGCCTCGGACACCGCAGCCGGCAGCTTCGGAACCGGCCTCGACCCGGACTTCGTACGCCGGCAGCTCGCGGAGCGGCGCCGCCCGCCGACCTAGGCCGCCTCGACCGCGGTGTCGACCGGCGCCGGATCGGCGACCCGAGACGGCCGGCGGAGATCCGCCGGCCAGCGGCTGAGGTCGGGACCGACGCCGAGTGCTTCGATCTCGTGGACCGTCCGCTGCCCGCCGTCTTTCGCCTCGTAGCTGCGCTGGATGAGCTTGCCGAACACGACGACGCTGTCCCCCTTCCGCAGGCTGGCGAGCACGTTGCCGGCCAGCCCGCGCCAGCAGGTCACACCTATATATGTGGTGTCGCCATCCCGGTACTCCCCCTGCTCCTTGTCGAACCTGCGGGTGTTCGACGCGACGCGGAAGTTGACCACCGCGGCGCCGTTCGCGGTGGTTCGACCGACCGGGTCGGCGGTCAGGTTGCCCTGCACCGTCGTATAGATCTCCATTCGCAGTCCTCCTCGATAGCCGGAACGGCCACGGTGCGGAAGCGGTCCGACGCAGCCGGCCGGGCGGGCAGCTCCCTGTGCACGGCGAGGCCCACTTGACGGCCTGTGCAAATCGATGTGGCAGCGTGTCCGCCCATGGCGGATCAGGACTTCAGCGGCCGGTCGGCAATCGTCACCGGCGGGACCCGCGGCATCGGCTTCGGCATTGCCGCTGAGCTCGTCGCCCGCGGCGCGTCGGTGTGCATCACCGCCCGCAAGCCGGACGAGCTCGAGGCCGCGGTGACGCAGCTCGACCCCGACGGGTCGGGACGCGCCATCTCCTCGCGCGGCAGCGCCGACGACGTCGAGCACCAGCAGGCGACCGTCGAGGCGACGATCGCGGCGTTCGGGCGCGTCGACTACATGGTCAACAACGCCGCGGTGAACCCGGTCTTCGGCCCGATGATCGACTACGAGCTGGCCGCGGTCCGCAAGATCTTCGAGGTCAACGTGGTTGCCGCGCTGTCCTGGACCCAGCTCGCGTGGCGAGCGTGGCTGAAGAACAACGGTGGCGCGGTTCTCAACGTGGCATCGATCGGCGGACTGCGGGTCGGACCGTTTCTCGGCGCCTACAACGCGAGCAAGGCCGCGCTCATCCACATGACGAAACAGCTCGCCGGCGAGCTCAGCCCGAGCGTCCGCGTCAACGGCATCGCGCCGGCTGTGGTCAAGACCCAGTTCGCCCGCGCCTTGTACGAGAACGACGAGGAGGCCGCGGCGGCGCGCTATCCGCTGAAGCGGCTGGGGATGCCGACCGACACCGCCAAACTCGCTGCCTTTCTGCTCTCGGACGACGCATCCTGGATCACCGGACAGACCGTCACCATCGACGGTGGGATCACAACGGCAGGTGGGTTCTGATGGCGGAGCGCGTTGCGCTGGTGACCGGATCGACGTCAGGCATCGGCAAGGCGGTCGTCGAGCGGTTCGTTCGAGACGGCCTGCAGGTCGTCATCAACTCGGCAAGGTCGGTCGACGCCGGCCAGGCGATGGTCGCCGAGCTCGGCGCGGACCGGACGCACTACGTCCAGGGCGACATCGCCGTCGACGCCCAGCGCATCGTCGACGAGACCATCGCTCGCTTCGGGCGGCTCGACGTCCTGGTCAACAACGCCGGTACGACGGTCCGCATCCCG
The DNA here is from genome assembly GCA_035545175.1 of Mycobacteriales bacterium. Lineage (GTDB taxonomy): Bacteria > Actinomycetota > Actinomycetes > JAFAQI01 > JAFAQI01 > DASZTV01. The sequence continues at coordinate 28,336 of DASZYY010000061.1, read as the reverse complement.
CACGAGGACTTCGAGACCGCCTCACCTGAGGTCTTTCGGCGGCTGTACGACGTCAACGTCGTCGGCACGTGGCAGGTCACGACGGCGGCCATCCCTCACCTCAAGGAGACCGGTGCCGGCTGCATCGTCAACGTCACCTCGCTGGCGGGTGTGCGGCCGCTCGGGTCATCGATCCCGTATGCCGTGAGCAAGGCCGCCATGAACCACCTGACGTTGCTGCTGGCGAACGTCGTGGCACCCGAGATCCGCGTGAACGCGGTCGCGCCGGGCCTCGTCGACACGCCGTGGACGGCCGAGTGGAAGGACCTGCACGAGGGCATCAAGTTCATGGCCCCCATGCAGCGCGCCGCGCAGCCCGAGGATGTCGCCGAGGTGGTCGCGACCCAGATCAGCTCGACGTACGTGACCGGCCAGGTCTGGGTGCTCGACGGCGGCCTCAGCCTCAGGTAGCCGAGGTCTCCCGGGCGCGGTGGCGTTCCCGCTTCACCTCGTACATCGCGGCGTCCGCGCGATCCAGCAGCGACTTCACCGTGTCACCCGGCTGGGACACGGCGACGCCGACGCTCGCGCCGCGCAACCGGCCCGCGGTCGCGAGCATGATTCCTTCCTCGATCCGCTCCACCAGCACGGCCGCCATCGCGGGCCGGAGTCCGTGACACGCGACCACGAACTCGTCGCCGCCGATCCGCGCGACCACGTCGCCCTCCCGGACGATCTGGGTCAGTGCCGCAGCGGCCCCGCGAAGGGCCTCGTCGCCGGCCGCGTGACCCGCCGTGTCGTTCAGCAGCTTGAAGCCGTCCAGGTCGATGAAGCACACCGTTACCGACCGGCGGGATGACCCGCGGAGCAAGCCGTCGAGCCGGTGTTCGAACTCGTCACGGTTCGCAACCCCGGTCAACGCATCCGTCGTCGCCTTGTGCGTCTGCGCGACGTAGTTGTCCGCAAGCTGCAACGACAGGGCGATGAAGCCGGCCATCGCCTGCAGCGCCACCGTGTCCTCGGGGACGAACCGGCCCGGTTCGGCGTCCATGACCTTGAGGACCCCCTGGCACCGATCGCCGTCCATCAGCGGCACGACGGCCATCGAGCGAAGGCCGATCCGTCGGCAGGCATCGCGGTCGACCCGCTCGTCGGTCTCGGAGTCCTCGCAGATCAGCGGCGTACCGGCCTCGACGCACAACCCGGACAGGCTGCCTTCCCGGCGGAGCCGGGTTCCGAGATGTGGTTCCGCGATGCCGGTCGCTGCCGCGTAGACCATGTCGTCGCCCTGCACGATCTCGACGACGGTGCCGGCCGCCCCGGTGAGCTCCTGGCTCGCCGTCGCCACCACATGCATGACCCGCTCGGGCTCGCGCTGCGCCTGCGCAATCTGCTGCTGGACGTCGATGATCGCGCGCGCAACGGTCAGCTCAGCGCGCAGCCGGTCCTCGACCTGCGTCACACCGTCACCATCGGCACGACGCCACATGATGTGAACTAAAGGCCCAGGCCGTCTGAAAGCGCTGCGTTCCCGGCGTTGACCAGCGGTGCGATCCGCACCGCCATCTCGACGAAGCCGTCACCGATCATCGCGCCCGCAAGACCGCGTGCCGCTACGCCGGCGATGATCGCGGCGAGCTTGAAGCAGGCAAACGCGACGTACCAGGGCATGTCGGCCAGGTCGCGGCCGCTGCGCGCGGCATAGCGTTCGAGCAGCTCGCGCCGGGTCGGGAAGCCGGGCAGCGCGGTGACCGTCGGCAGCACGCCCGCGGACATCTCGCTCATCTCGTCCCCGGCGTCCTGCCAGTAGATGTAGAACAGGCCGAGGTCGGCCATGGGGTCGCCGAGCGTCGACAGCTCCCAGTCGAGTACCGCGGCGACTCGACCCGGGGTGTTCGGGTCGAGCAGGACGTTGTCCATGCGGTAGTCGCCGTGGACGATCGGGCCGGTCACCGAGTCCGGCACCGCCTTCGCCAGCCGCTCGGCGAGCATGTCGAGGTCGCTGCCCTCGGCCTGGATCGCCTCCCGCGTCGCCTGCCACTGCGACGTCCACCGCTTGATCTGGCGCTCGAGGTAGCCATCCGGCCGCCCGTAGTCGCCCAGACCGACGGCGGCCGGCTCGACGGCGTGGAGGTCGGCGAGCACGTCGATCAACCCGTGGGCGATCGCGACGCGTTCCTCCTCGGTCGTGGCGTACCCATCGGGAAGGCTGTCGCGCACGATGTGTCCGGGCACCCGCTCCATGACGTAGAACGGCGCACCGATCACGTCGTCGTCGTTGCACATCGCCAGCGTCACCGGCACCGGCACCGGCGTCGGGCCGAGCGCCGTCATCACCCGGTGCTCGCGACCCATGTCATGTGCGGTCGGCAGCCGGTTCGACAGCGGTGGCCGGCGCAGCACCGCTTCGCCGGCCGAGGACGTCACACCGAACGTCAGGTTCGACTTGCCACCCGAGATGAGCTCCAGCTTGCAGTCGTGCCAGCCGGCATCGCCGAGTTGCTCGGCGAGGTAGCGACCAACCGCTTCATGCGGCACGGCCTGTTCGGTGAGGGTGGCGAGATCAGCGTCGGTCGTCACGGGCCTCATCCTGCCGTATGACACATTGACGCGGTGCCAGAGCCGGTCAGCCCCGAGGCGCTGCTCGCCCTCGACGCGCGGCACGTGTGGCACCCGTACGCCGCGATGCCGGCGGCCCCGGCGCCGTACGTGGTCGACAGCGCGAGCGGGGCGCGGATCCGGCTACAGGACGGGACCGAGCTGATCGACGGGATGGCCAGCTGGTGGGCCGCCATCCACGGCTATCGCCACCCGGTGCTCGACGCCGCCGCCCAGGCGCAGCTGGGCCGCATGTCACACGTCATGTTCGGCGGGCTGACCCACGAGCCCGCGATCAGCCTGGCCGGCCGGCTCGTCGAGCTGGCCCCGGCGGGCCTGGCTCGCGTCTTCTTCGCCGACTCGGGGTCGGTGTCCGTCGAGGTCGCCATCAAGATGGCACTGCAGTACTGGCAGGCCGCGGGCCGGTCCGGCCGCAACCGGCTGCTCACGGTTCGCGGCGGCTACCACGGCGACACCTTCATGGCGATGTCCGTCTGCGACCCGGTCGGCGGGATGCATCACCTGTTCACCGGCAACCTGACCGAGCAGGTCTTCGCGGAGATGCCACCGGCACAACCCGGCGACGAGAGCTGGCGACGGCGGACCGCGGAGCTCTTCGAGCGCCACAGCGACGAGCTCGCCGCCGTGATCGTCGAACCCGTCGTGCAGGGCGCGGGTGGGATGCGCTTCTACGACCCGTCGTACGTCGCCGAGCTCCGGAGGCTGTGCGACGAGCACGGCCTGCTGCTCATCCTCGACGAGATCGCCACCGGCTTCGGCCGTACCGGCACGATGTTCGCCGCCGAGCAAGCCGGCGTCTCCCCCGACATCATGTGCGTCGGCAAGGCGCTGACCGGTGGCTACCTGTCGATGGCCGCGACGCTGTGCACGGACGCCGTGGCCGAGGCGATCAGCAACGGGCCGGGCGGCGCCTTCATGCACGGGCCGACCTTCATGGCCAACCCACTCGCCGCGGCGATCGCGGGAGCCAGCCTCGACCTGCTGCAAGCCAACGACTGGCAGACCACGGTGAAACGCGCCGAGGCCGCGCTGAGCGAAGGCCTCGCGGCAGCTCGCGACCTGGACCCGGTCGCGGATGTCCGCGTGCTCGGCGCGATCGGCGTGATCGAGCTGACCCACCCGGTGGACATCGACCGGGTGACCAGGCGGGCAATGGGTGAAGGCGTGTGGCTTCGCCCGTTCCGCAACCTGATCTACGCCATGCCGCCGTACATCTGCACCGACGAAGACCTCGCGGCGATCTGTCGCGCGATGGTCGCTGCCGCAGCGGCATGAGCGACCGGTTCGAAAGCTGGCTCGGAGAAGCCGCGAAGCGTCGAGGCGATGCCGGCCTCACCCGACGCCTCAGCCACCGCCGCGCGGAAGCGATGCACATCGACCTGGCGAGCAACGACTACCTGGGGCTCGCCACCGACGAACGCGTCGTCGAGGCGGCCGTCGACGCCGCGAGACGGTGGGGTGCCGGCTCGACCGGCTCACGGCTGGTGTCGGGCAGCACAGTGCTGCACCGCGAGCTGGAACAGTCGCTGACGGGCTTCGCCGGCGGCGCGGACGCGCTCGTGTTCTCCTCGGGGTACGCCGCGAACCTCGGCGTGATCACCGCGCTCGGCGGGCCTGACGTCCTGGTCGTCTCGGATGCCGACAACCACGCGTCGATCATCGACGCGTGCCGCCTCTCGAGGTCCCGAACCGTCGTCACGAGACACCGCCGCGTCGATGAGATCGACGAGGCGCTCGCGACGCGCAGCGAGCCGAGAGCGATCGTCGTGGCGGACGCGGTGTTCAGCACCGACGGGACCGTCGCCGACGCAGCGGCGCTGCACGAGACGTGTCGGCGACACGACGCCCTGCTGGTGGTCGACGAAGCGCATTCCATCGGCGTCATCGGTCCGGCCGGCCGCGGCGTGGCCGCTACGGCAGGCATCGAGAACGAGCCCGACGTAATCCGAACCGTGACGCTGTCCAAGGCCCTGGGCAGCCAGGGCGGCGCGGTGCTGGCATCCGCGGCCGTGATCGATCACCTGGTCAACACCGCACGCACGTTCATCTTCGACACCGGCCTCGCGCCGGCGAGCGCCGGCGCAGCGAACGCCGCCATCGGCATCCTCGCGGCCGAGCCCGAGCGAGTCGAGCAGGTCCGCAGGTGCCGGGAGGAGATCGCGACCGCGCTCGACGTGCCGGCGCCCGACGGCGCCGTGGTGTCACTGGTCCTTGGCGACCCACAGCTCACCGTCGAAGTCGCGGAGGCCTGTCGCGAGGCCGGCGTGCTCGTCGGTTGCTTCAGGCCGCCGTCGGTGCCGCCGAGCGGAAGCCGGCTGCGGCTCACCGCGCGCGCGACCCTCACCGACGTGGAGGTAAAGGAAGCCACGACCGTCGTCCTCAACGCTCTTGCGCAGCGCAGATGAAGCGACTCGTCATCACCGGGACCGGCACCGAGATCGGCAAGACGATCGTCACCGCCGCGATCGCCGCGCTGGCCCACGACGCCGGACAGCGCGTCGCGGTGATCAAGGCCGCGCAGACCGGGATCGAGCCCGGCGATGAGTCCGACACCGAGGTCGTGACCCGCCTGTCCGGCGTGACAGACGTGCACGAGCTGGTGAGGTACCCGGCACCACTCGCGCCGGCGAGCGCAGCGAGGCTGGCAAAGACTCAGCCGACGCCGGTCGACGTCCTTGCGGCTCGTGTGGCTGAGCTGGAGGGCCGGGACCTCGTGCTGGTCGAAGGCGCCGGCGGCCTGCTCGTGCGCTTCGACGAGGACGGCGCAACCATGGCCGACCTCGCGGCAGCCGTCGACGCGGAGGTCCTCGTCGTGGCCCCGGCGGGCCTGGGCACCCTCAACGCGACGGCATTGACGTGCAACGAGCTGCGGCGGCGTGGGCTCGGATGCGCCGGAGTGGTGATCGGCGCCTGGCCCGCCGATCCGGACTTGGCCAGCCGGACAAACCTTGAGGACCTACCCGCGTACGCGAGCGCGCCGCTGCTAGGTGCGCTCGCCGAGGGGCTCGGCACAGCGAGCCGGGCGACGTTCCTCGAAGCCGCGCGAGCCGGCCTGGCGCCCGAGCTGGGCGGGCACTGGGTGCACTAGAGGACTGGGTGCACTAGAGGACTGGGCGCACTAGAGGACTGGGCGCACTGAGAAGAACAGTGGCCGGCCCGGAAACCCGGACCGGCCACTGCCTGCGTGCTTGTCGCTAGCTGGACGGAACGCCGCTCGCGGGAGCGGTTGCCTCCGCGGTCGTGTACGGCGTGATCGGCCCGCTGCCGTCATCGGTGACCAGCGGCGTGCCTTGCAGCTGGATCGCCAGCCCCTTGATCACACCGATCTGCACCCCCGTCATGCCGGAGTGGTCGTCCGACGAGTACGCGTACGGCGTGAGGTTCGGTCCGGCGAACTTGTTGTCCTCGACCGCCGCGACCAGGCTGGCACGCGTCGGGTTCGGACCGGCCGCCGCCAGCGCTTCGGCGAAGGTGTACGCCGACGCCAGGCCGTACTCGATGTTGCCGTCGAACGCCGGGTACTTCTTCGCGAGGTACTTGCTGTAGATCTTCACGAACAGCTTCATCCAGCTGTTCTGCTGATCTGCCGGCGACGGCAGGTAGCCGTCGGTGACGATGTTCTGGATCAGGTCGGAGCCCTTGACGGTTGCGCCGCCCTCCTTCGCGAAGTTCGTGATGAGACCGGCGAGGGTGACCGGGTCGGACCCGACGCTGCTCACGACGAGCTGTGGGCTGAAGCCGAGCTTGAGCGAGGTCAGCTTGAGAAGCGCAGTGAACGCCGGAACCGTGAAAGACACCACGACTTCCGCGCCGGACTTCTGCAGCTTCTGTACGAGCGGGTCGATCTTGATGTTGGTCGGGCTGTACTTCTCGATGTCGGCAATGCCGCTCGCCGGGATCTCCTGCTCGAAGCCCTTGATGCCGTTGTCACCGAAGTCGTCGCCCTGCGCGAAGATCCCGATCTTCTTGCCCGGGAAGGTCTTCTTCACGTAGTCACCGAGGATCTTGCCTTCGCGCGTGTAGTCGGGCAGCCAGCCGAATGTCTGCGGGTGCGCGCCCGGGTCGTTCCAGCACAGGCAGCCGGAGGCGACGAAGAGGTCGGGCACTCCCTGCTGGTTGAGGAAGTTCACGACCTGCTCGTGGGTCGGCGTACCGAGGCCCTCGAAGATCGCGAAGACCTTGTCCTGCTCGACGAGCTGCTTCGTCTTGGTGACGGTCTGCGTCGGGTCGTACGCGTCGTCCAGGTACTTGAAGTTGATCTTGCGGCCGTTGATGCCGCCATGAGCGTTGACCCACTTGAAGTACGCGGCCGACGCCGGCGCGATCTCCGAGTAACCGGGTGCCGCGACGCCGGTGAGCGGCTGGGTGCTTCCGATCAAGATCGAGTTCGCCGTGACACCGGGCGCCGAGCTGGTCGGCTTGCCACCGCCACTACTGCTTCCCCCGCACGCGGCCACGGCGAGCGCGACCACCGCACCCGTCGCGAATAGGCGCACTGACCCCTTTGTCATATGTCCTCCAGTTCGAGTGACCCGATGGTGGCGGAACCTATTCCGAATCGGGTTCGCTGCCTAGTTACCCGCGGGTTTCGTTCTCAACGTGTTACGCGCCAGCGCCGCGACCCGGTGGACCAGGCCCTGGATCCCGAGCGGGAACAGCAGCATGCCGACGATCAGCCCCACGCCGTAGACCGCCTGCGGAAGGTTGTTCGCCACCTGGTCCGAGAGCGAGACGTGACTCGCGATGTCCTGCGACCAGCTCGGCAGCAGCGTGACGATGATCGAGCCGTAGACCGCACCCGACAGCGTGCCAAGGCCGCCGAACACTGCCGCAGCGAGCAGGCCGAGTGAGATCGTCAGCGAGAAGGAGTTCGGGCCGACACTGCCGGCGACTATGGCGAACAGGCCACCGGCCAGGCCGGCGCAGGCCGCGCTGATGACGAACGCGAGGATCTGCACCCGCGCCACCGCGATGCCGGCGAGAGAGGCCGCGATCTCGTCATCGCGCACCGCGCGAAACGCCCGGCCGACCCGGCTGCTCGACAGGTTCGCCAGCAGGAACAGCGTGATGACCGCGGCGATGACGCAGATCCAGGCCTGCCAGCGGAAGTAGTCCATCCCGTTCGGCGGCGGCGGCGCATCCACCGAGAACCCGGAGTGACCGCCGAGCGGTCCCTGCAGGTGCGAGTAGAGCGGCAGGGACGGCAGCCCCACGGCAAGCGCCAGGGTGATGCCGGCGAGGTAAGGGCCGCGCAGCCGCGCGGCCGCGACCCCGACCAGGGCGCCGACGATCGCGGCGACGAGCACGGCGGCAAGCAGAACGAGCACGAGCTCGCCGTTGTGCGTGATCGGGTGATGCTTGAGCAGCAGGCCGACGGTGTACGCGCCGACGAACATGAACGCGCCGTTGCCGAGCGAGATCTGCCCGGACAGACCCGTCAGTATCGTGAGACCGGCTACCGCACACACCTCGGTGGCGATGTTCGCGAGCTGCGTGTTGCGGTACGCCGGCAGCCCCTCGGTGACGGCGAGCAGAATCCCGAGGCCCAGCACGGCCGGAATCCCGTGCCGCAACAACATCGGCACCCGCCTGCTCAAACCTTCCTCACCGCCGTCCGGCTGAACAGCCCGTTGGGCCGGATCATCAGTACGACGAGCAGCAGCACGAACGAGTAGAACAGGTCGAGATCGTTGCTGACGTAGTTGTCGAGCAGCGCCTGGATCACGCCGACCGCCAGCCCGCCCACGACCGCACCGATCGGCGAGTCGAGCCCGCCGACAACCGCCGCGGTGAAGCCGAGGATCAGCAGCGGATCGAAGGCATTGGGATTCATGTAGTCGGGCTGCGTGCCGGCTATCAGCACACCCGCGAGTGCGCCGACCATGGCGGCAAGCCCCCAGCCAAGGGTGAGCATCCATCCGACCTTGACGCCGAGCAGCCGCGCGACTTCGGCGTTGAACGCGCTCGCACGCATCCGCAACCCGAGCGGCGATCGCTGGAACAGCAGGTACAACGCGATGAGCACCACCGCGACCGCCACGACGATGAAGAAGTAGTCGGGCGAGAAGAGGATCACCTGATGCCCGACGTGGTAGTCGGTCAGCGAGAACTCGGGCGCGAATGAGCTGAGACCATTGCCCCAGATCATTCCGGCAACCGACTGGAGCAACAGCAACAAGCCGAGCGTCACGATCACGGGATTGAGCGGCGGTCCGTTCTCGACCGGCCGGACCAGGACCCGTTCGGTCACCGCACCCAGGACGAAACCCGCGAGCAACGCGACGACCAGACCCACCCAGTAGTTCGCGCCGTGCTTCACCACCAGGTCCCACGCGATGAAGGTGGTGATCATCAACATCCCACCCTGGGCGAAGTTGACGATCCGGGTCGAGCGCCAGATCAGCACGAGCGCCAATGCGACCGCCGAGTACAGCGTGCCGTTGGCGATCCCGTAGATCACGAGGTTGAGGAACGTCATCTAGAAGCCCAGGTATGCGTGTCGGAGCTGTTCGTCGGCAGCCAGGTCGTCGGCGTCGCCCGAAGCGACGACCCGACCGAGGTTGAGGACGACGGCAGTGTCGGCGACCGACAACGCGCTGCGCGCGTTCTGCTCGACGAGCACGACAGTGAGGCCGTGCTCAGAGCTGAGCCGGCGCAACGTCGCCATGATCTGCGCGGTGATCCGCGGCGCGAGCCCGAGTGACGGCTCATCGAGCAGCAACAGCGTCGGCCGGCTCATCAGCGCGCGGCCGATCGCCAGCATCTGACGCTCACCACCTGACAAGGTGTCCGCCACCTTGTGACGTCGCGCCTCGAGTGGCGGAAACATCTCGTAGACCGACGTCAGCCCCTCGCTCGTGACCGATCGTCGGTCGCTGCGCCACAGCGCGCCGAGCCGGAGGTTCTCCTCGACCGTGAGCTCGGTGATGACGCCCCGGCCCTCGGGCACGTGCGCGATGCCGTACGTGACGATCTGCTCTACCGGCGCGACGACCAGATCGTGCCCGGCAAAGCTGATCGACCCCGAAGCCGGCCGCACCAGACCGTTGATGGTGCGCAGCAACGTCGTCTTGCCGGCCCCGTTCGCACCGAGAACGGCGGTGATCCGCCCGTCCGGAACGTCGAGCGAGACGCCGTCGAGAGCACGGACCGCGCCGTACGTCGTGACGACCTCGCTAAGCGTCAGCATCGCCGACCTCTTGCGTCGCGGAGTCGATCTGCTCGCCGAGGTAGGCCTCCAGCACCTTCGGGTCGTTGCGGACCTCCTCCGGCGTGCCGCTTGCGATGCACCGGCCGAAGTCGAGGACGACGATCCGGTCGCACACCGCCATCACCAGATCCATGTGGTGCTCGACCAGCAGTACCGACGTGTGTTCCTTGAGGCCTCGCACCAGATCGGCGAGCTCGTCCATCTCGTCCGCGGACAAGCCCGAGGCGGGCTCGTCGAGCAGCAACAGGGCGGGCTCGGCGACGAGAGCGCGAGCGAGCGCCACCCGCTTCTGCGCGCCGTACGGGAGCTGACCGGGCAGCAGGCCCGCCACGTCCGTGATGTCGAGCCGCGCCAGCGACGCGAGCGCGCGATCGACGAGGCCCCGCTCGTCGCGGTCCCCGCGCGGCAGTGCGAGCAGACCGGAGCCGAACCACGCGCGGGAGTGACGGTCGGCGCCGATGAGGACGTTGTCGAGAACACTCAGGTGCGGGAACAAGCCGAGACCCTGCAGCGTCCGCGCGATGCCGAGGTCTGCGAGCCGATGTGGTCGATGGCGCCGAAGTGCCTCACCCCGCCAGTGCAGCGATCCCTCGGTCGGACGCACGAAACCGCACACCACGTTGAAAAGCGTGGTCTTGCCGGCGCCGTTCGGTCCGATCACGCCGACGACCTCGCCCTCGTCGACGGCGGCGGAGACGTGAGCAAGCGCAGTGAGCCCGCCGAAGCGGACGCTGACGTTCTCCACGTCGAGCAGCCTCACGCTGGCGCACCCTAGCGGCGTACGGCCTATAAGGGAACGTAAACCGTCGTTGGGTCGGCGCGGCCGCGAAGCAGGACCTCGTCGGCGGGCCGCCACCCGTCGACGTGCGAAGCGCCGACGACCGCGGCCGACACGGCGACCCGGCCGGGCAAGGTCTTGGCCAGCTCACCGAGGCGCGCCGCCTCGTTCACCGGGCTGCCGATCACCGTGTACTCGTAGCGACTCGTCCCGCCGACGTTGCCGGCAACCGCTTCACCCGAAGCGACACCGATCCCGAAGTCGATCTCCGGGATCTCCTTGGTGACGCGCGAGGCAAGCGTTCGAGCGGCAGCAAGCGCACGAGCATGCCGGTCAGGCAGCGGCGCCGGCGCGCCGAAGATGGCGAGCGCCGCATCGCCCGCGAACTTGTTGATGAAGCCGTCCGCCGACTCGACGACGTCGATCACGATCCCGAAGAACCGGTTGAGCAGGTCGACCACGTCATGCGCAGGCATCTGCTCGGCGATCCGGGTGGAGCCGACGACGTCTATGTAGAGGACCGCGACGTCACGAAGCTCGCCGCCCAGCTCGATGCCCTGCTCGAGTGCTCGTCGCGCCACATCCACCCCGACGTGGCGGCCGAACAGGTCGCGTAGCTCTTCGCGCTCCCGCAGTCCCGCCGCCATCCGGTTGAAGCCGGCCTGCAACAGCCCGATGTCGGTCCCGTCGTACACCGGCACCGTCACGTCGAGCTCGCCGCGCTCGATCCGCGCAAGTGCCCGGCGCACCGAGACGATCGGATCCGCGGTCGCGCGCGTCACGAACACCGTCGTGATGAACCCGGCCAGCAGGCAGTTGGCACCGAGCACGGCCGTCGCGAGGGCGACCTCGTGCCGGGTCCCCACGTGGTCGACCATGCTCGCCACCCCGAGCAGTACGACGCCCAGCACCGGAGCGCCGGTGCCCGCGACCCAGGTCATGATCGAGCGGACCGCGACCGACTGGGCGATCTTCTGCGGATGCTCGGACGCCGACAGCGCCCGGCCCGCGGCCTCGCGGAGCAACAGCTCGGCGAGCCGGAACGCCACCGCTGCCGTGATCACGCCGCTCAGGCTGACGATGGCGGTGATCCGCAACCCGGCGTCGACCGAGTGCACGAAGGTCAACGCGCCGAACAGCACGGTGCCGCCGAACCACAGCACACCCACGCCACGGGCCAAGGTGCGCGGTCCGCGCAGCACGGCCAGTTGCTCCTCGGCAGTCGGCGGTCGCTCCGAGGGCAGCCAGTCCGCGAGGCTGGAGAGCTTGCGGACCCCCATGACGATGCCGGCTGCGGACGCGGCCACGAGGTAGGACGCCGCGGCGATCAGGTAGGTGTCGAGCCGGCTCGCCTCGGTGAGTGCCTTCGGCTCGGGCACGACGTACGCGGCGACCAGGAACGTCGCGACGGCGCCCACGACGTTGACCAGGACGAGGACGGTCACCAGCCCGACCAGGGCACGAACCAGGACGGCGGTTCCGGAGCCCCACCAACGGCGATGGACCTCGACCCGCTCCGCGTGCCCCCTCATGACGCGCGCCCGGCAGGGATCGAACCTGCGACCAACTGCTTAGAAGGCAGTCGCTCTATCCGCTGAGCTACGGGCGCTCTCTTCGCAGGATTAAGGCTAGGGCGTGCGAACCTAGTCGGCATGACGACTGGCTCGCGGGCAGGCGACGCGCTGGTCTGGATCGACTGCGAGATGACCGGCCTCGATCCGACGACCAACGTGCTCGTCGAGATTGCCGTGATCGTCACCGACGCGGAGCTGAACCCGCTCGACGAGGGGATCGACATCGTCATCGGCGCCACCGCGCAACAGCTGGTCGCGATGGACCCGATCGTCCACGAGATGCACGCCTCGTCCGGTTTGCTGGACGAGATCCGCCGCTCGAGCACGACGGTAGAGCAGGCCGAGGAGCAGGTCCTCGAGTACGTGAAGCGGTTCGTCCCGCAACGACGCCGGGCGCCACTGTGCGGGAACACGATCGCGACCGACCGAAGCTTCATCGTCCGCTACATGCCTGCCCTCGACGACCACCTGCACTACCGGATGATCGACGTCTCCTCGATCAAGGAGCTGGCGCGACGCTGGTACCCGCGGGCCTACCAGAACGCGCCGGCGAAGAACGGCGGGCACCGTGCCCTCGCCGACATCCGGGAGAGCATCGACGAGCTCCGCTACTACCGGGCGACGGTGATGGTCCCGGCCCCCGGTCCGGACAGCGACCAGTCCCGGGAGGCGGCACGAGCCCTCGGGCTCGCAGCACCCGCGGCCGACTAGACTGCTCCGAGCGGCCTGCCGCAATGGTGGGTGTAGCTCAGTTGGTAGAGCACCGGGTTGTGGTCCCGGGTGTCGCGGGTTCGAATCCCGTCACTCACCCCGCTCACGTGGCCCGGCGGAAGGTTCCCGCCGGGCCACGTGGAAGATCTCTACGTGAAAAAGATCGCCAGCGCCGTCCTCCTGCTCACCGCAGTCCTCACCCCGCTCCAGATCGCGAGCGCCAGCGCGCACGCGCAGGCGAAGCCAAGCGCCCACGGCGGCGCCGAGCAGGCCTACGCGACCGGCCTGCGGCCGGGAGCGAAGACCGAGCTGATCAACGGCGCCGGGAAGCGCGTCAGCGCGCACCCGGCCGACTCATTGGGCGGCGTCGTCTTTCGCAACGTGAAGCCGGGCAACGGCTACCGGATCGAGCAGCCGGGCGCCGGGAAGTCGGCGAGCTTCACCGTTCACCCGGCGACCAACAAGCCGTGGGACCCGAAGATCTACAACCAGTCGATGCCCGACCACGGCTACGGCTACCTGACCACCCGAGACGGCACCAAGCTCGCCTACTACGTTCACCCGCCGACCAGCCCGGCCGGTCTCGGCCTGCCGGACGTCACGCTGCCGCCGGGCATCCCGGACTACGCCCCGCCGTACCCGACCCTGATCGAGTACGCCGGTTACGGCTACGCCAACCCGGCCGGCCCGGAGAGCGGCATCGCGATCATCGCCAACGCGATGGGTTTCGCGGTCGTCGACGTCAACATGCGCGGCACCGGCTGCTCCGGCGGCTCGTTCAACTTCTTCGAGCGGATGCAGTCCCTCGACGGCTACGACATCGTCGAGACAGTGGCCCACCAGCCGTGGGTCAAGGGCGGCAAGGTCGGCATGGAGGGCATCTCCTACGGCGGCATCAGCCAGCTGTTCACCGGGCAGACCAACCCGCCGGACCTCGCCGCGATCGCACCGCTGTCCGTGATCGACGCGACGGCCACGACGCTCGAGCCGGGCGGCATCCTCAACGACGGCTTCGCGGTCGCGTGGGCCAACGAGCGGCAGTACCAGGCCAGGCCGGCTGGTCCACACGGCGGCCAGACCTGGGCCTACAAGCGCATCCAGCAGGGTGACAAGACCTGCAAGTCCAACCAGGTGCTGCACGGTGAGGCCCAGGACCTCCCGGCCACGATCGCCGCGAACACGCACTACCACCCGGCGTACGCCGACACATTGGACCCGATCACGTTCGTCCACAAGATCCACGTGCCGGTCTTCATGGCCTGCCAGTTCGAGGACGAGCAGACCGGCGGTCACTGCATGGCGCTGGCGCAGCACTTCACCGGCACCAAGCAGAAGTGGTTCACCTTCACCAACGGGGTCCACGTCGACTCACTCGATCCGTACACGTTCAACCGCTGGTACGACTTCCTCGAGCTGTACGTCGCGAAACAGGCGCCGCTGATCAACTCGCCCGTCATCAAGGCGATCGCGCCGGTGGTCTACCAGGAAGCCGCGGGCCTGCCGCAAAGCGACCTCGTGACGCTGCCGGTCGACCCGATCCAGCTCGACCCGACGTACGACGCGGCGATGGCGGACTTCGGCAAGCTCCCGTCGATCCGGGTTCTGTTCGACAACGGTGCCGGCACGGACCCGGCCGGGCAGTACGTCGCGGGCAACCCGTACCCGGGCTTCGAGAAGTCCTTCGCGAGGTTCCCGATCCCGAACACCCAGGCGCGCGTCTGGTACCTGGGCGGCAAGGGCCACCTGAACGAGCACCTGGCGGGGGCGGGCGGGTCCGACCGCTACACCTCCAACCCCTACGCGCTGCCGATGACCGACTTCATCGGGAGCACCGGCGGCGGCGGCCTGTGGGGCAACGCCTCCCAATGGCACTGGAACTGGAAGCAGAACCCGGCCGGTACGGCGGTCTCCTACGTCACGGCCCCGCTGAAGGACGACACCACCGTCATCGGCGCCGGGGCGATCCACCTCTGGGTGAAGTCCTCACGGCCGGACGTGGACCTGCAGGCGACGGTCAGCGAGGTCACCCCGGACAACAACGAGGTGTTCGTGCAGGGCGGCTGGATGCGGGCGAGCGAGCGCAAGCTCGAGACCCGCAAGCACACGATCTTCGCCCAGCCGAGCACGCTGCTCGCCCCGGTGCCGAGCTTCCGGCCCGAGGACTCGCGACCCATGCCGAAGGGCAAGTTCGTCAAGGTCGTGATCCCGCTGTACTACGAGGGGCACGTGTACCGCGCCGGCAGCCGGATCCGGATCACCATCTCCGCCCCGAACGGCACCCAGCCGATCTGGTCGTTCCAGCACCCGCGGCCGGCGAAGGGGCACACCACCAAGGTGGCGATCGCGTTCTCCCAGTCGCATCCGTCGGCGCTGTACCTGCCGGTGGTCCCGGGGATCTCGGTGCCGACCGGCATCCCCGCCTGCGGCAGCCTCCGCAACGAGCCGTGCCGTCCCTACGCGAAGACGTCGAACCAGAAGGGCTGAAGCTGGACCCCCGCCGGTAGCGGCGCACTACCTCAAGCGCTGAACAGGGCTCGCGCGTACCAATCCGTGTCGTCCTGAACTCCCGGCAGCGCGAAGAAGTAGCCGCCGCCGACCGGAGAGACGTAGTCGATCATCGGCTCGCCTACCAGTCGCTGCTGCACCGCTTCGAACTGCGTGCGCAGGTTGCGCTGGAAGCAGTTGAAGATGAGCCCCATGTCGAGGTTGCCGTTGAGATCGACCCCTCGGTCGTAGTTGTAGCCGCGCCGCAGGATGCGGGAGTACTCCGACTCCGTCGTCCGCGGGTTGGCGAGACGGATGTGTGCGTCGAGCGGGATGACAAGGCCGTGCGGATCGTCGCGATAGTTGGGTACGTCGTCTTCCCGGTACCCGTCGAGCGGCGCACCCGAGTCGCGCTTGCGACCGATCATGCCTTCCTGCTCCTCGAGCGAGACCCGGTCCCAGAACTCGATGAACATCTTGATGATCCGGCAGACGTGGTAGCTCCCACCGGCCGCCCAATCCGGCTCGGTCCCGTCGCGCTGAGCCCAGAGCAGCGCGCGCGACACGAGGCTGCTGCTGACATTCGGGTTCGCGATCCCGTCTTTGAACCCGAGGTGGTTGCGGGGCGTGCCCGAAGGCCGCGGCGGCGAGATGAACCCGTCGATTCGCCACCTCAGCTGCATGCCACCCCGCGTGTGCTTGGCGATGTCGCGCAGGGCGTGGATGGCGACATCGGGACTGCCGGCGCAGATCTGCAGGAGCAGGTCTCCGCCGGTCTGCGCCGGGTCGAGGTTGTCGTTGGGGAAGGCACGCATCGGTGAGAGGTGCACCGGCTTGTGGCCGTGCAGGCCGTAGCGACCGTCGAACAGCGACGATCCGACGCTCGCGGTGATGGTGAGCCCGTCTGCCGGAACCGCGGGCCCGACCGTGCCGCTGTCTGCGGGCGGCGCACTCCTGCCGTGATCGTCCGGCTTGCCGCCGGCCGTGAGGAAGCGGGCGCGGTGGGTCAGCGTCTTGAACAGCTCCACCAGGCCGGCACGGTGCTCCGCCGTGACGTCGAAGGCCGCGTAGCAGGCAGCGGGCGGCGCGGGCGTCACGATGCCCGCTTGGTGTGCTCCGTGGAACGGCACCGCGGCAAGCTTCGCCGCCGGGCCACCGTTGGGATTGCGTGCCGGCGGGCCGTCCTTCTGCAGCCCTGGCCGGGGCACCGGAAGGGCCGCGCCGAGCGCGGCCAGCCCAGAGCCGGCGAGGAAGTTGCGACGGTCGAGGTTCATCAGGTGTTCCCGATTCGCAGGAGGTCAGGGATCGGCGCGAGTCGCTCGTCGGCCTGGCCGGCCGCGGCGTTGATCGCCTCGCGCTTGCGGCGCGGGAGGGACTTGATCGCCGTCCAGTGGCCGTGACGTCGTCCGGTGCTTGCCGCATCGACGAGCCGCGACAGATCGCGACGGGCTCTCCCGACGAGGTGGGGTCGTCGCTGCTTGATCAGCGGTGCGAGGAACGTGAGCACCTTGCGCGTGGCGTGTACGTCGGCGATGACTGAGGCGAGCGCCGTGCCGCTGCCGTACTCGTCATTGCCGCTCAGGCTGTCCCGTACCGCGTCCTCGATGATCTCGTGACTGCGCAGCACGAACCCACTCGCGCCGTCGACGTCAGTCGGGATCGCCTTCTTCAGCGAAACGTGAGTCAGAGCCGAGACCGCACGAGTCAGTTCCGCGGCGTCGGTCCGCGCCGGCGCAAGGCTGCCCCGATGCCACAGGTCCCACTCGACGCGATGAAAGCCGGTGAACTTGGCGGCACGGACGCCCCCGGAGTGGCCTGCCGCAGTGCCGTCGATGCGCTGACCGAGATCGCCGAACACGCCGTAGGCGCTGTTGTCCTGGCCGATTCGCAGCCAGATCAACCGGGCGTCGAGCCAGGCGTGCTTGGCGCCGCCTCGGTCACCGGCGTCGATCCGCGCTCGCAGTTTCCGTACCGCGGGTGCCAGTGCTTCCACCCTGCCGTGCACGTAATGCCGGTACTTCCGAAGCGCGGGTGCGAGGTCGCGTGGTTGAAGCGGCGCGGAGCTGCTTTGCGTCGCTTGCGCCCGCGACGGCGACGCGGACACCGCGACAGGAGCGATCAAGGTGTTCAGTCCGAGCAAGGTGGCAAGGACGAGAGTCGGGCTTCTCACCGCGCAGATAGTAAGGGTTACCTAACCTGGGCGCAACGGGGGTAGCAGGAAGTTCCCGGCCGACGGCGAAGTGGAACGATGACTATGACGTCGGTGTCATGGTCCGCTCATCTCCGGAGGCCCCTGCATGCGCAGCAAGATCGCGATCGTCTCCTTCACCGGCCTGTCCGGGGTGCTGCTTTCGCTGGCCGGCGCCGGGGCGGCGTACGCCGTCAGCGGCGGCGGTTACGGCTCCCCACAGCAGGACTGCCCGTGGGATGCAAGCGAGTGGAACACCCCGCAATACAAGACCTACGCGGGTTGCCACAACGCGCAGCTGACGCTGGAGAGCGGCGGCATGACCAACGGGGTGCCGAACAACCGCTACAACAACTCGCCCCGCCATGGCGAGCACGGCACGCCCAACACCAGCTGGGTGCAGTTCGGGATCAACCAGTCCCCCAATGACGAGAACTCCAAGGGCACCGGGACGCTCTACTCACTCGGCTACCCGGGGCAGAGCTCCGCGACCCACGCCGGGTGCCTTTCTGTCAACACCGACGGCACCAACGGCGGGCCGGTACCGCAGGGCAAGAAGCCGGAGTCGGTGAGCAAGGCGGCCAACCAGCAGAAGTACGGGTGCGGCAACAACAAGAAGGGCGCCGGCTTCGCCCTCAACTGGGACTACTACCAGTTCTACTGCCCCGTCGCCGGCGCGATTCCCGGCTTCCCGTACGCCTGCCAGTCGATTCCCGGCGGAGATGTCGGCAAGAACAAGCTGACACCGGACACCGGCACGGACCAGAACCTCACCAAGATCCTCACTGACGGCTTCATCCTCTACTACGGGATGGACGACAACAGCGACAACGGTGAGCACGACGGCGAAGGCCCGCTCAGCTCGCCGCAGA
This sequence comes from Mycobacteriales bacterium, assembly GCA_035545175.1. Lineage (GTDB taxonomy): Bacteria > Actinomycetota > Actinomycetes > JAFAQI01 > JAFAQI01 > DASZTV01. Next base: position 9,921 of record DASZYY010000061.1, on the reverse strand, counting down.
CGCAAGGCTCGGAGGTCGGACCTTCGGACGGCGGCGCCGTGATGCTCGCCTTCACGCCGTATCGGGCCGCCGAGTCCGGCACTTTGAGCCAGCCCGAAGGTCTGCTCAACGCCTCGACCGGGTTCTGTGCTGACGGCATCTGCGCCGGTGCGACCACCGAGAAGCAGATGATCTACCAAGGCTGCGACGCCAACACCGGCAACGCGAAGTCGAGGGACCGCTGCCCGGCCGGTCGCAAAGACTCCGAGCGCGACTCCTTCGACTACTCCGGCAAGCGGTGGGACCCGTACAACTGCAACAGCGGTGGCGAGCAGGACCAGCCGAGCAACAAGCCGCAGCCCGACTCCCCGAAGAAGTGCGACACCGCCCAGAACAACGCCTCGCCGAGCGGTACCAGGAACACCAAGGGCGGGATGGACTACTGGCGTCGACACGAGGCGCACACCGTCAGCAACGAGCCGGGCTTCCAGTTCTTCGAGGACCCGGACGCCATGGGCTCCCCCGCCCTGCCGCTCTACCCGCTCCCGGCGATCTACGCCGGAACGTGTGGCGTGGCGCTTGGTGGCGGCGACGTGGCGATGCCGGACTCGCCGGTGACCAACAACGCTCACCAGCTGCGGATCAACACCGGCTGCTGAACCCGTGGCCCTGAAGCGCCCGAGCCTTCGGGCGTGGGTGGTCGGTGCGCTGGTCGTGGCGCTTGCATTCACGACCACGCTCGCCGTCCGCGAGTGGCACCGCGCCGACCACACGCAATCGCGACTGAGCGACCGGCTCACCCAGATGCAGAACGCGCGGGCCGCGGCCGGCGCCCTCGCGGTCGCGCTGTACCACTACGACTACCGCAACCTCGCCCAGGCACAGCGCGACATTCAAAGATTCGCGACCGGCGGGTTCGCACAGCGCGAAGCCAGCCAAGCAGCCGCCGTTCAGGCGCAGCTACGCAAGGCCAAAGCAGTCAGCACCGCCGGCATCACGGAGACAACCGTCTCCGACCTCGATGGCGATCAGGCAACGGCATTCGTCGTTCTGCGGACCAGCGCGTCCAGCAACGGTGGAAAACCCTTGACGAACATCGTGTACCTGCACGTCCACCTACAGCGGGTCGGTGCGGTGTGGAAGGTCGACGACGTGCAGAACCTGCAGGCCGCCGGCTAACGCAGCACGCGAAGCGCGCTAGTCCGCGACCTGGCTGGCGAACCGCTCGGCCACCTCGAGGTAGCCCGCAACCATCTCCTCGACGACCTCGCGCGCGGGCTTGATGCGATCCATCAGGCCGACGCCCTGACCGACGAAGTACGTCGCCAGCTGCTCGGCGCCACTGCCGGCGGTCCGCGCGTCGCGAGCGATCCGCACCTGCGCATTGGCCACGAGCATGCTCTGCAGCGGCATCGGGAGCGTCGCCGGCGCATCCGGCGCCTCCCACTCGTCGGTCCACGGCGTACGAAGCATGCGGGCCGGCTTGCCGGTGAGCGAGCGCGACCGGACGGTGTCGCTGGACGTCGCGGTGAGGAACTTCTGCTTGACGACGGGATCGGTCTCGGCCTCGGCGGTGGTCAGCCACACCGAGCCGCACCACACCCCCTGCGCGCCGAGGGCCATGGCCGCTGCGACCTGCTCACCGGTAACGATGCCGCCGGCGGCCAGGACGGGGGTCGGCGCGACGGCCTTCACCACCTCTGGGACCAGCACCATCGTCGACACCTGGCCGGTGTGACCACCGGCCTCCGTCCCTTGCGCCACGATCACGTCGACGCCCGCGTTGACCTGGCGCTGCGCATGCGACTTGGCGCCCACGAGGGCCGCCACCACGATGTCGCGAGCATGCGCCCGTTCGATCAGCTCCGGCGTCGGCGGGCCGAGAGCGCTCGCCAGCAGACGGATGTCGTGAGCGAGCGCGACGTCGAGGAGCGTGGAGTTCGCCTCCGGCGACACGCTCATGATCCCGCGCCGACCAGTGGGTCCGCCTTGCGGCAGCTCGGGGACGCCGTGACGCGACAGGATGTCGTTGACGAAGTCGACCCGGTCCGCGGGGAAGAGCTCCGCCGGCGCGGCTCCGGTGGGGGCGCCAGGCGAATCGGTGGGGACGAAGCTGACCGGCAGCAGCAGATCTACGCCGTAGGACTTGCCCCCCACCTGCTCGTCGATCCACTTGAGGTCGGTCTCGAGACCCTCGGGGCTGTGTGCGACCGCCCCCAGGACGCCGATCCCGCCGGCGTTGGTGACAGCGGCCACCACGTCGCGGCAGTGGCTGAAGGCGAAGATCGGGAACTCGATCCCGAGGCGGTCACAGAGCGGTGTGCGCATGACCGCATTCTGCCGCTAGATGCGCTCCGCCGCCGGGGTGGGTGCGCGCAGCGCGATGTTGTTGCACGCCTCGCATGTCTCTTCCGGGATCCAGCCGAGCTGCATCAGCACCGCGAAGATCTTGCAACCGATGCAGTAGCCGAGGATCGACTCGAGGCCGGCGGCGATGATCAGCATCCCCAGCAGGACCTGCGTGCCGAACGGATGCCCGAGCGCCAGGAGGACGACGGCCGTGAGCGTCACTCCCGCTCCGATGCCCTGGGCGAAGCGCTTCGGCGGCCCGGCGACGTGTCGCGGCTCACCCAACCGGGGCGCGACCACGTTCATCGAGAACCGGCCGAGCGGGCTCAGCGTGGGTCCGGTCAGGACGCGGGCGACGAAGCCGTACGCGAGCCCGGCCGAGCCCCAGAGCCAGGCATGGCCCAACCCGACGCTCAGGGCCAGCAGAACAGCGCTCATCACCATCACGACACCCGCGACGGTGCGCGCAGCGAGCTCGTTGACGGGGTTCGGAAAACCGATCAGCCTGCCGGACACGTGTGTACCTCCGCATCCATTGAAACGCGCCTAGCGCATCGGCGCGCCGAAGGCACCACCCTTGCCGCGCGTGACCTGCGCTTTTAGGGTCCAGCCCGTGATGCATGAGCGCGGGGGCCCGCCCCGTGTCATCGGAGTCGTCGCGATGGCGGCCGCGGTCGTGGCCGCAGCAGCGCCGGCGCAAGCCGCGCCGGCGGCGGGCGGGACCGAGTTCGTCCCGGGTAGCGCGGTGGCGACCTCACAGGCCTTCCAGATCGACCCGCGCGACGCCGGCCTCGCCGCGACCATCACGTTCGGCCGGTCCGTTGCGCAGTACCGCAACAACCTCGCCCAGGCCTCGAGCCAGGCGCTCGACCTGGGCCTGATCGGCAACTCGCTCACCGTGCAGTGCGGCGCGACGCCGCCGACCTTGACGCCGGGTCAGCTGCCCAAGGCGATCACGGCCGAGTCCAATGCCGGCGAGTCCGAGGACGACCGCAACTCCGGCGGCGCGACCAACCAGTTCGCCACGGCGGTCGCCGGCGACGAGCACGTGAAGGCGACCCCCGCGCCCAACGAGAACGCGATCGCCAGCTACGACGGCGGCCTGATCGACATCCCCACCGTGATCTCGCTGCACGGCCTGTCGAGCAGCGCGCACGCGCACCTCTACCAGGGGCAGGCGCGCGAAGCCGACTCGACGGCCGACGTCAACGCCATCGACCTGGCCGGAGCAGTCCAGCTCGGCGGGCTGCACTGGCAGACCTCGGTGCGGACCGGCACCAAGCCCGCCTCGTCGTCGACCTTCACCGTCAGCACCGTGAAGATCGCCGGCCAGTCACTGCCCACCGCGTCGAGCGGGTCGCTGCTGTCCACGTTCAAGGCGGTGAACGCGGCGATCGCCCCGTCCGGCCTTCATCTCACGATCCCAGAGGTCAGCCACGACAACGGCGCCCTCGCGATGACCCCGATGTCGATCGGCATCGACCACTCGGCGCTCGGCAAGATGCTGCTGGTCCCGATCCTCAACATCGTTCACACGATCTTCGATCCGGTCGCGACGGCCATCAACAAGTCGTTCTGCACGTTCGGCAGCCTGTACGGCGCGGTGAACCTGCTCATCGCCGGCCTGGACGGCGTCGGCCAGTTCGACCTCGACATCGGCGGCACCACCGCGACCACCAACGACACGACGTACGCGAACCCGTTCGGCAACGGCGACACGGACACGAGCAGCGGCGGCCCGCTGCCGGGTATCACGAGCAGCTCGGCACCGATCGGCGGGTCCGGAGGCGGCGGCGGGGGGTTGCCGCTGCCCACCGCGTCGGGAGCGCCCGCTCCGGTCCCGAGCCCGCAGGTGGCCGGCGGCCTGACGACGGTCGCCGAGAGCTGCTCGACGACGAGTCCGGCGGGGCGGCCGTCCTGCGGTCGCGGCGCCGGGCTTGCGGTCGGGCTGATCGCACTTGCGGCGCTGGGGGGTGTCGCGGGGGCTGACTACTTCGTCGTACGGCGGCGAAGGCGACTCGCGAGGATGGCGATCGAAACGTGAGCTCCAACCCCCCGCCGCCAGTACGCCCACTGCTGCGCGGCTACGGACCACTCGCGTGCCTGCTGGTGGCCTTCGTGCTGATGGCCGCGTTCGTGCCCACCGAGGCGCCGCAACGCGTCACGATCACGACAGCCGGCCAGAGCGACACGACGCCCGGGGTCGCGCCCACCACGCCGAGCAACGTGGTGGTGCCCGGCTCCGGCGGAAAGGGCGGCAACCACGTCGGCGGCAGCGTCCCGTCCACGTCGGCGAGCGGCGCGCCGATCACCGCTCCGACCGGTTGCAAGGGCGCGCAGGTGCCCGGTGACCCGTACTCCCCGCCGTGCATCCAGTGGTCCGGCAACAACGGCGGGGCGACAACTCGCGGCGTGACCAAGAACACGATCACGATCGCGTTCCGCATCACCTCTGACCCGACCTTCCAGCAGACGCTGGCACGAATCGGCGGCGCGCAGTTCGACGACACCCAGGCCGACACGAACCGCACGATCGAGGGCCTCGCGGACTACTTCAACACACACTTCCAGTTCTACGGCCGCAAGCTGGTCTTCAAGTTCTTCAAGGGCCAGGGGTCGCAGAGCAACGAGCTGCTCGGCGGCGGCCAGGCGGCCGCGGCGGCCGACGCACTGAAGGTCGCAACCGGCATCAAGGCGTTCGGTGACATGAGCGCCGGCACCGAGCCCTACGCGGACTCGCTGTCGCGCGACAAGGTGATGAACTTCGGCGTCCCGTACATGTCGCAGCGATGGTTCGAGCAGCGCGCGCCGTACTCATGGAGCATCGCGACCGACTGCACCGGCGTCAGCGACGCGGTGGCCGAGGTCGGGGTGCGCGAGCTCGCCGGCAAGAACGCGACCTTCGCCGGACCGCAGTACGCGAACAAGACGCGGAAGTTCGCCACCATCGCGCCGGACAACCCCTGGTACCAGGAGTGCGTACAGAACGGCGCCAACATCTACAAGCGCGCCGGCCGACCGGTGCCGATGAACGTGCCTTACCAGCTCAACCTGGCGACCCTGGCCAACCAGGCGGCGAGCATCATCTCGAAGCTCAAGGCCAACAACATCACGACCGTCGTCTGCGGCTGTGACCCGATCCTTCCCGTCTACCTGACGCAGCGCGCCGACGAGCAGAACTACTTCCCGGAGTGGGCAGTCGTCGGCGTCGCGCTGACCGACGAGGACATCGTCGGTCAGCTCTTCGACCAGGCGGAGTGGGCGCACGCGTTCGGCGTGACCTATCAGGGCCCGACGCTTCCGTTCCCGGCCAGCCTCGGCTACGCCGCGTACAAGACGGTGCGCAACGACGAGCCGGCTCAGTTCGTGAACCTGATCTACGCGCAGATGTACATGATCGCGCTCGGCATCGACCTCGCCGGCCCGGACCTCACGCCGGACAACTTCGAGAAGGGGATGCGGGCGTACCCGACGAGCCAGACCAGCGAGTTCGGCACATGGGGCTTCCCGGCCGGGCACTTCTCGCCGACGCTCGACGGCGCGCAGATCTACTGGGACCCGAACGCGACGTCCGTCTACAACAACAAGAAGGGCGCGTACATCTTCTCTAGCCGGCGCTACACGCTCTACGACTGGCCGCGCCGGAACTTCTCGCACAAGCCCTACAAGGGCAAGCAGTAGTCCGGGTGGTCGCGGTACCGGAGGTCGTCACCCGCCATCGGGCGGTGAGCAGTGGCGCGGCCGTGGTCGTCGCGATCCTCGCTACCTGCCTGATCTCGCCACACCACGCGCCGCTCGGCATCGTCTTGCAGGGCGCGCTGTTCGGGTCGGTGATCGGGCTGCAGGCGCTCGGCCTGGTGCTGACCTACCGGTCGGACCGGATCATCAACTTCGCCTACGGCTCGATGGGTGGAGTCGGCGGCACCATCGCGGTGATGCTCTACCTGGCCCACGGCTGGAACTGGCCGGCGGCCGTCGCGGCAGGCCTCGTATCGGGCGCGCTGCTCGGCGGACTCACCGAAGTGCTGATCATCCGGCGCTTCGCCAACTCCTCACGGCTGATCCTCACGGTCGCAACGATCGGCCTCGCCCAGGTGCTCGGCGGCATCCAGCTGAAGCTGCCGGAATGGATGGGTGGACCGTCCCTTGTCGGCGGCTTCCCCACCGCGCTCTCCAAGCACACCCTGAACGTCGGGCCGGTGCTGTTCAACGGCAACGACCTGGTGACCGTCATCGCCGTACCGATCGTGATCGTCGCGCTCGGCTGGTACCTGCTGCGGACCGACTCCGGAATCGCGGTCCGCGCGATCGCCGACAACCGGGAGCGCGCGCTGCTGCTCGGCGTCCCGGTACGACGGATGGCGACGATCGTCTGGACCGTCGCCGGACTGCTCGCCACGATCTCCGTCATCCTTCCCGCGCCGTCGCAGGGCCTGACGATCGAAGCGGCAGCCGGGCCCTCGCTGTTGCTGCCGGCGCTGGCAGCCGCCGTGCTGGCCTACAAGGAGTCGCTGCCGGTCGCGGTATTCGCCGGGATCGGGCTGGGCATCCTGCAGCAGCTCGTGGCGTGGAACTTCACCAAGGCATCAGCGCCGGACGTGGCGTTCCTCGTCGTGATCCTGCTCGCGCTGCTCGTGCTGCCGAAGCGGGCCGGCCGGCGCGAGGGCGCCGACGAGACGTCGCTCGCCGCCGGCAGCCGAGCCCGTGAGATCCCGGAGCAGCTGCGCCGCCTTCCCGAGGTGATGGCGGCGCAGATCGGCGGCAAGATCGCGCTGGTCGCGATCGCGATCTTCGTGCCGCTCGCGTTCAGCGCCTCCGGCCTGCTGATCCTCAACACCGCCGTGATCTACGCCGTCATCGCCGTGTCACTGGTGCTGCTGACCGGCTGGGCCGGCCAGGTCAGCCTCGGCCAGTTCGCCTTCGTCGGCCTCGGCGGCGTCCTGGTCGGCGACCTGATGAACCACTGGAACCTCGACTTCTTCATCTGCCTCGTCGCGGCGGCCGTCGCGGGATCGGCGCTCGCCGTACTGGTCGGCCTTCCGGCGCTGCGGATCCAGGGCCTCGACCTCGCCGTCACGACGCTGGCGCTGGCGGTCGCCGCGGACGCGTTCTTCTTCAACCCGACCAACTTCTCCTCACTCATCCCGGGCAACATCACGCTGCCGGTGGTGTGGAAGCGCTTCAACCTCGACGTCAACACCGGCTCGGCGCTGACCGCCGAACGCACGTTGTTCTTCCTGTGCCTCGGCGTCCTGCTCATCGTCATCGCGACCGTGCTCGGCCTGCGCCACACCCGGCCCGGGCGAGCGATGATCGCGACCCGGGACAACCCCCGCGCCGCTGCCGCGATGGCGGTGCCCACGACGCGGATCAAGCTGGTCGGCTTCGTGGTCGCGGGAGCGATCGCGGGGATCGCCGGCGGCCTGCACGCCACCCTGCTCGGCGGCATCGGCGCCGGCGCGTACAACCCGTCCGAGAGCCTCAAGGTGTTCTCGATGGTGATCATCGGCGGCGTCGACTCGATCACCGGCGCCCTGCTCGGAGTAGCGGTCATCCAAGCGGCGGTTCACTTCTGGCCGCAGTACCAGCTGATCATCACCGGTAGTGCGTTGCTCTGGATCCTTCAGGTGATGCCGGGCGGTCTCGGCTCGGTCGTGTTCGGAGTGCGCGACCGGCTGCTCAAGCAGGTCGCGAAGCGACGCGGCATAGACCTCACAGCGTCTGCCGACGGCGCGATCAGCGCCGAGGCAATCTCAGACCATGAGGCGCCGGCTGGGAAGCAGCCGGTGGCGAGCGACGCCCTGCTGAACTGCCAGGGCGTCGAGGTCAGCTACGGCCAGATGCAGGTGCTCTTCGGCGTGGACCTCGACGTCGCCGACGGCGAGATCGTCGCTCTGCTCGGTACGAACGGCGCCGGCAAGTCGACGATGCTGAAGGCGGTGGCCGGACTGCTGTCCGCGGCGCCCGGCAAGGTGTGGTTCGACGGCGAGGACATCACCAAGCTGAACACCGAGGCGCGCGCCGCCCGTGGCCTGTCCCTCGTCCCGGCCAAGTCCATCTTCCCGTCGCTCAACGTCGCCGAGAACCTCCGCGTCGCGGCGTGGCTGGTGCGCAAGGACAAGGAGAAGGTGGCCGCCGGGCGGGCTCGCGCCTTCGAGCTGTTCGGGCAGCTCGCCGACCGCGAGCGGCAGCTCGCCGGCACGATGTCGGGTGGCCAGCAGCAGATGTTGTCGCTGGCGATGGCACTGCAGTCCAAGCCGCGGATGCTGCTGATCGACGAGCTCTCGCTCGGCCTCGCGCCGTCGATCGTCGCCCGGCTGCTCGACGTCGTACGCGAGCTCGCTGCCGACGGCGTGACGATCGTCATCGTCGAGCAGTCGGTCAGCGTCGCGCTCGAGGTCGCTGAGCGTGCCGAGTTCCTGGAGCGCGGCACCGTGCGGTTCGCGGGCCGCACCGCGGATCTGCTCAAGCGCACCGACGTGCTCCGGTCGGTCTTCATCGGCGGCGCATCCGCGATCACCCCGAGTGCGAACGGGAACGGCAACGGCAAGCGGCCGCGGAAGAAGTCGGCGGCCGCGGCGACGAAGGAGCTCGCCGAGCTGCTGGCCCAGCCGACGGTGCTCGAGTGCTTCGACGTCGGGAAGTCCTTCGGCGGCGTACGGGTGCTCAACGACATCGGCTTGCAGGTGCACAAGGGCGAGATCGTCGGCCTGATCGGCCACAACGGCGCCGGCAAGACCACGCTGTTCGACGTCATCTGCGGCTTCCTGCCGGCTGATGCCGGGCGCGTCGTACTCGGCGGTTCCGACGTCACCGACTTCGGCCCGTCGGACCGCGCGGTGATCGGGCTCGGCCGGTCGTTCCAGGAGGCCAGGCTCTTCCCGGGCCTCACCGTCGCGGAGACGGTGGCGGTCGCCCTCGAACGTCACCTCGACTCGCGCGACCTCGTCGCGGCAGCGCTTCGGTTGCCGGCATCGACACTGTCGGAGGCGGCCGCTTCGGAGCGGGTATCGGAGCTGCTGGCACAGCTCGGTCTGACGAAGTACGCCGGGACGATGGTCGGCGAGCTCTCCACCGGTACTCGTCGGATCGTCGAGCTGGCGTGCGTGCTGGCGCAGCGGCCCGCGGTCATCCTGCTCGACGAGCCGACCGCCGGTGTTGCGCAGAAGGAGACCGAAGCGCTCGGACCGTTGCTGCGCAAGGTGCGTGACGAGACCGGCGCGACGATGCTCGTCATCGACCACGACATGCCGCTGCTCACCGCGCTGTGCGACCGGCTCGTCGCGCTCGAGCTCGGCCAGGTCATCGCCGAGGGCGCACCCGGCTCCGTCCTGGAGGACGAGCGCGTCGTCGAGTCCTACCTCGGCGTCGCCGGCTGACCGCCGGGTTGCGTCCCGGCCGGTTGGATCTCCGCATGACCGAAAGTTGATCTTGTCGTAGGCCTCCATTATATTCGAACGTATGTTCGATACCCGGGGTGCGGTGTTGTTGAACCCGCCCGGCTGGGACGAACCCGACCCGCCCGACCTCGGCGACTGGGAACCGGTCCCCGACGAGGTCTGGCGCGAGCTGCGTGACGCGATCCCGTTCTGG
>DASZYY010000060.1:0-3524 GCA_035545175.1 Mycobacteriales bacterium | reverse complement strand
ACGCGGCTAGCTGTGGGGCATGTCCACGAAGCGTGAGTAGTGCAGCTGCGAGGAGACGACCACGTCCTTGGTCGGGCCGTTTCGATGCTTGGCCACGATCAGGTCGGCCTCGCCGGCCCGCGGGGACTCGCGCTCGTAGGCGTCCTCGCGGTGCAGCAAGATCACCATGTCGGCGTCCTGCTCGATCGCGCCCGACTCACGAAGGTCGGATAGCTGCGGCCGCTTGTCGGATCGCTGCTCAGCACCACGGTTCAGCTGACTGACCGCGACGACCGGAACGCTGAGCTCCTTGGCGAGCAGCTTCAACGACCGGCTCATCTCGGCGACCTCTTGCTGCCGGTTCTCCACGCGCTTCGGGCTCGTCATCAGCTGCAGGTAGTCGACGACGATCAAACGTAGATCGTGACGCTGCTTGAGCCGCCGCGCCTTGGCGCGGATCTCCATCATGTTCATGTTCGGTGAGTCGTCGATGAACATCGGCGCGGCCGCGACCTCACCCATCCGCCGAGCGAGCTTGTTCCAGTCGTCGTCGTTCAGCGAGCCGGTGCGGATACGCGTCAACGGGATCCGCGCCTCGGCCGACAGCAGCCGCATCGTGATCTCGCTCTTGCCCATTTCCAGCGAGAACAGCACCGAAGCCTGCTCGTGCCCGATCGACGCACTCCGCAGGAAATCCATGGCGAGAGTGCTGTTGTGGGTCGGGATCATCGACTGGCCCGCGAGGTACATGTGGTCGGCGTTGTCGACCTGCACGCAACGGACCGGCACCGACTCGATTCGTCGAACCTCGGTGATGAACCGGGTCGATGACAGAGTCCGAGCGGGCCGCCGGCGTTCCTTGTGCGCGATCCGCTTGCGCTCGAGCGCGAACACGTCGTCCTCGGTGGAGAAGGTGATGGTGTAGGCGATCGACGAGGCAGCCGTGCGACCGTTGACCTTCCTCTCAGACAGAGCGCAGCGGTACCCCAGGCTGAGGATCAGCTCGCGGACGTCGAGTGCGAGCCTTCGACTCGTCGAGGTGAACTGCACCCCGCCCGTACCCATGACAGTGCCGTCGGTGTCGAGCAGCCCGGCGAGCAAACTGCGGCGCTGTGCCCGTGACGCACGCAGATACGCCTGCGGGATGTGCTTGTTGTTGAGAACTCCCAGGGTCCGCAACAGCCTGCTGAAAGTCTCCGGCTCGAGGTAGCCCTCGTCCTCGATGTACATCCCGATCTCAGGGTCGGCGGAGGTGTAGCGATTGCCCGCACTGTGACCGTCGCCGAGCCAGACACCAAGGGTGTACGGGCCAATCGGGAGGTCGGGCCGGAACGGGAGGTCGAGCGGCTGCGCCACCTGCACTGCGTGGTTCAGCCGATGGTCGGCTGTTTCGCAGCGGAGGGTTGCAGCGATCTCCTTCGTCGTCCGAACGGCTGAACCCGTTGACCGGGCAAGCCCCTCCTCCTGCGCGGCTCTTCGCGACGTGCGGGTCTGGGTCAGCCATTGGTGTTGCTCGTCGGCGACGATGACGCTGCCGTCGTCGAAGTGGACCTCGTAGCAAGGCCGACCGGCCATGACATCAGTGGTCGCGACGACGCGGGTCGGCCGCCCGTCAGCGCCGAGGAGGTAGTCGCCGACCGCGACGGCGCCCATCGTCGTCCAGCCGTCTGGTGTGGCGAGCGGGGTGTCGAGCGCGAGCGCCTTGCCCAAACCCGGACGACCCGCCACGACGATGAGCTGGCCGTCGTGCAGTCCGTTGGTCAGCTCGTCGAGATCACGGAAGCCGGTCGGGACTCCGAAGAGCTCGCCGCCGCGGTTGCCGATCGCCTCGATCTCGTTGTACGTCGCCCACATCGCGGCTTCCAGCCCGATGTAGTCCTCGCTGGTGCGACGCTCGACGACCTCGTAGACGGCCGCCTGCGCCCGGTCGACCACGTCGTCGACGTCGCCGCCCATGCCGCCGGCCGCGCCGTACCCGAGCTGGACGACCTTCGTGCCCGCCTCGATCAGCCGGCGCAGGATCGCGCGCTCGCGGATGATCTCGGCGTAGTACCCGGCGTTGGCCGCGGTCGGCACCGACGCGATCAGGGTGTGCAGGTACGGCGCGCCACCGATGCGCTCGAGCGACCCGTTGCGGGTCAGCTCCGCGGCGACCGTCACCGGATCGGCCGGCTCGCCCTTGCCGTACAGCTCGATGATCGCCTCGTAGACGACCTGGTGCGCCGGGCGATAGAAGTCCGCCGGCCGGATCACCTCGACGACGTCAGCGATCGCGTCCTTCGACAGCAGCATGCCGCCGAGCGCGCACTGCTCGGCGAGGATGTCCTGCGGTGGCGTGCGGTCGAGCTCGATCTGGCCCGACGAGGGCATCGGTACGACGTCGCCGATGCTCACCGCTGACACACCCTCCCAGTCACCCCGTGAACGTCAGCGCAAGGACACCATCCACCGCCGACGGTTTTACGAAGTTATGCGGCGGCGCGCCGCATCACCACGCTTCTCGGCACCCAGTTCTGCCGCCTTGGGGAAGCGCTGGGGAAGGACATGTGAACAAGCGGCGATCCGCAGTGCACAGCCTTGGGACAGCGCCGTGGATAACGCCGACGATCGACCCGCGACACACCGGCTGACCTGCGAAAACACCTATCCACGGGTGTGCAGTGGAAAAACCCGAAGCCGAACCCGCGACTCGCATGTGACATAGGGGTCGCGACTTGCGACACCGATGTGACATGGGGGTCGCGAAACGCAACACGCGTGTGACATGCGTGCGCGGTGTCACAACACCTATGTGACATAGGAGACGCAACAGGGGAGAGCAAGCCGCCGGAAGCGGCACTCTCCCCTGTCGCACTGCGCTCTTCGGGCTTGCTGCTTCGCCCGTTGGTCTTGCTGCAGCGACCTTTTGACTTGGGACTTGGTCTGCTGCAGCGACCTTTTGACTTGGTCTGCTGTGGCGACCGTCGACTTGGTCTTGCTGTAGCGCCCGTTGACCCGGGTTGCCCCTAAGAGGCGACTACCTCGATGTCCAGCGAGGCCGTGACCTCCGGGTGCAGGCGCACCGAGACGGTGTGCGATCCGACGTTCTTGATGTGCGCGCTCGGCAGCTCGACGCGGCGCTTGTCCAGCTTCGGCCCACCGGCGGCGGCCACGGCGTCGACGACATCCGCCGTCGTCACCGAGCCGAACAGCCGGCCACCGTCACCGGCACGCGACGACAGCTTCACGGACAGACCCGACAGGGTCTCCGCGATCGCCTTCGCCTCGCCGAGGTCCTTGACCTCGCGGACCTCGCGGCCACGGCGAAGCGCCGAGACCTGGCTCTCGCCGCCCTTGGTCCAGCGGATCGCCAGACCACGCGGCACGAGGAAGTTACGGCCGTAGCCGTCCTTGACCTCGACGATGTCGCCGGCGCTACCGAGCCCCGACACTTCCTGGGTGAGGATGAGCTTCATCGCAGAGTCCTTATCGAGCCGTGCTCGTGTAGGGCAGCAGCGCCATCTCGCGCGCGTTCTTCACCGCGGTCGCGACGTCACGCTGGTGCT
>DASZYY010000059.1:0-2760 GCA_035545175.1 Mycobacteriales bacterium | reverse complement strand
TGTCGGCGAGCCGACATTCGCCGCGGCTGTGAGTGGTTGACTCGGCGCCGTACTCGACAACAGGCGGTGCCGATGGACGACGACAAGGTCGCGCAGCTCGTCGCGGCGGTAGGTGCGGCGGTGAAGGCGATGGAGCCGCCGGGTCACAACGAGCTGATGCAGGCGGTCGTGGACACCGCGCGGGAGATCTTCGGTGCCGCAGCCTGCTCGATCGCCATGGTTGACGACGCCGCCGAGTTCCTCGTGTATCGCTTCGCGAGTGGCGAAGGCGCTGACCGCATCGTCGGTGAGCAACTGCCGCTCGGCCGCGGGATTGCGGGTTGGGTGGCGAGCAGCGGGGCGAGCATCGCCGTCGACGACGTCGGCCAGGACCCGCGGTTTGCGCGTGAGGTGGCCGAACGCACCGGCTACGTGCCGCGCGGCATCCTCGCTGCGCCGCTCGAGGCGCGGGACTCCGTACTCGGCGTGATCTCGGTTCTCGACCGCCGACTTCCGGCTGATGGCGCCGAGGCGCAGCGAGACATGACGATCCTGGGCCTGTTGGCACGGCAGGTCTCGATGTCCATGGAGTCGGCCCAGATCTTCGACGACGCGGCGCGGCTGCTCACCGCCGTACTCGGCGAGGTGAGCGGAGACGTCCCAATCGCCGACGCACTTGCCGCCGCCGCGGAGGCCGCGCACGACACCCGCGGCGAGCTGGCCGACCTGGCGACCGCATTCGCACGGCTTCGCGGGCTTGACTCCGACCTTGCTTCGCTCGCCGCCGACACCGTCGATCGGTTCGCCATCATCGCCTCGCGCCGGCAACCGTGGTGAGCGACCTCGCGAGCCAGGAGCCGCTTCCGGCATGGGGTTGGCAGTTCGCTGCCGGGCATCTTCCCCCCGTCCATCCGATGGGCTTGCCGGCTCCGATCACCGAGGACTGGGCGTGGGCCGGCTCCACCGGCGCGGGGGTGAAGGTCGCGGTCATCGACAGCGGTGTGGATGCGTCGCATCCGCGGGTCGGCTCCGTGCAGGGTGGCGTCGTCGTCGAACCCGACGACGCGGCGCCCGGCGGAGTCCGGGTGACCGAGACCCCACATGAGGACCTGTTCGGTCACGGGACCGCGTGCGCGGCGATCATCCGCTCGCTCGCCCCGGACTGCGAGATCTACAGCGTGCGTGTCCTCGGCACGAAGCTGAGTGGCCGCGGGACGGTGTTCGCGGCCGGTCTCGAATGGGCGATCAACGCAGGCATGCACGTCGCGAACCTGTCGCTGTCGACCGGCCGCGCGAACTACTTCGGGATGTTCCATCGGTTGGCGGACCGGGCGTACTTCGCGGGTACGACGATCGTCGCCGCCATCAACAACGTGCCGGCACCTAGCTATCCGGCGCAGTTCGCGTCGGTGGTGTCGGTCGCGGCAAGAGACGCCGACGAGGGACTCGCCTACAACCCGACGCCGCCGGTCGAGTTCGGTGCGCCGGGCATCGACATCGATGTCGCCTGGCTGAACGGCAAGAGCGTCCGCGCATCGGGGAACAGCTTCGCCTGCCCGTACGTCGCGGGTGTGGTCGCGAGGGTGCTCGGCAAGCACTCGGGACTGACCCCGTTCGAGGTGAAGACGGTGCTGCGAGCGGTCTCCAGCAACGCGAAAGGCGCCTGACCTGAATCAGGCGCCTTTCGCGGCGATCAACCATGCGTTGAGGCGGTGGCCTTCGGAGGACTTCCTCTACTCGGTGGCGCCGGAGGCGCGGAGGCGCTGGTGGCCGTCGGTGTCGTCTTCGGTGGCGCCGGAGGCGCGGAGGCGCTGGTGGCCTTCGGTGTCGTCTTCGGTGGCGCCGGAGGCGCGGAGGCGCTGGTGACCCTGGGTGTCGTCGTCGTGTTCGGACATTTCGTCCACCTTCCTCGCTGTCTGCTTTTGCCGACCCGCGCAGCATCCCCCGAGAGGGGCACAGTGTCTGTCGGATTGCCTACACAGGCAATAGCTGGGTTTTCTGGTCCGGCTTCAGCCTTCGGCGCGCTCGCGTAGCGCGACGAGATCGACGATCTTGATTCGTCCTCGCTCGAGTTTCACCGCTCCTGCATCGGCGAGGCTGTTGAGCTCGAGGTTGATGGTGGGCCTCGTCGCACCGACCAGCTCGGAAACCTCTTGCTGCGTCAGCGGGATCACGATGTCGTCGTCGGTCCGGTAGACGCCGGACAGCGCCAGCAGGCGGCGGGCGAGGCGTACCTCGACCGGGAGGTACAGCGCCTCCGTCAGCTCTCTCGAGAGCCGGTCCACGCGAGAGGCGAGGATCTCGACGAGCAGGCGGTCGACGGCCGGCTGGCTTCGTCGCAGCTCCTCGAACAGTGACCGGCTCATCACTCGCGTGGTCACCGGCTCGAGCGCGATGACCGTCGCCGTGCGGTGGCGATCACCCACGAGGGCCATCTCGCCGAACGCCTGTCCTGCCCGCAACACCGACAGCATCGCCGAGTCGCCGGTGTGGGTCGCGACGTGCAGCGAGACGCGACCCGACTCGATGAGGTGAAACTGATCGCCGGGGTCGCCCTCATGAAGGATGACGTCTCCGCGCTGGTAGTGCTGAAGCGAGCAGCGCTTGAGAATGTGCTCCCGCTGTTCGGGGCTCAGACTCGACAGGACCTCGAAGTCCACGGCATGAGTGAACCACCTACTTCGCCTAGAGTGAGCGCGCCGCCAGCCAGGAGGGTGAGATGTCTGCTGATCCCGCCATCGTCGACGCGTTCGCTGCTGCTGACCTGTTCGCCGGCTTGCC
>DASZYY010000058.1:0-4136 GCA_035545175.1 Mycobacteriales bacterium | reverse complement strand
GGGTGTGATCCCCAGCCGCGAGCTGTCGATCAAGCACGACGTCGACCCTAACGAGGTCGTTTCCGTCGGCGACAGCATCGAGGCGCTTGTTCTCCAGAAGGAGGACAAGGAGGGCCGGCTGATCCTGTCCAAGAAGCGCGCGCAGTACGAGCGGGCCTGGGGCACGATCGAGCAGATCAAGGACGAGGACGGCATCGTCACCGGCACGGTCATCGAGGTCGTCAAGGGTGGCCTCATCCTCGACATCGGGCTTCGCGGCTTCCTGCCGGCGTCGCTGGTCGAGATGCGCCGCGTGCGTGACCTTCAGCCGTACGTCGGCAAGGAGCTCGAGGCGAAGATCATCGAGCTCGACAAGAACCGCAACAACGTCGTGCTGTCGCGCCGCGCGTGGCTCGAGCAGACGCAGAGCGAGGTCCGCCAGACCTTCCTCACGCAGCTGCAGAAGGGTCAGGTCCGCAAGGGCGTCGTCTCCTCGATCGTCAACTTCGGTGCGTTCGTCGACCTCGGCGGCGTCGACGGTCTGGTCCACGTCTCCGAGCTGTCCTGGAAGCACATCGACCACCCGAGCGAGGTCGTCGAGGTCGGCAACGAGGTCACCGTCGAGGTGCTCGACGTCGACATGGACCGCGAGCGGGTCTCGCTGTCGCTGAAGGCGACGCAGGAGGACCCGTGGCAGGCCTTCGCCCGCGCCCACTCCATCGGCCAGGTCGTCCCGGGCCGGGTCACCAAGCTCGTGCCGTTCGGTGCGTTCGTCCGCGTGGCAGAGGGCATCGAGGGCCTCGTGCACATCTCCGAGCTGGCTGAGCGCCACGTCGAGATCCCCGAGCAGGTCGTCAACGTCGGCGATGAGATCTACGTCAAGGTCATCGATGTCGACCTCGAGCGGCGCCGGATCTCGTTGTCGCTGAAGCAGGCCAACGAGGGCACCGTGGGCGAGGCGGTCGCGGACCACTTCGACCCGACGCAGTACGGCATGCCGGCCCAGTACGACGACCAGGGCAACTACATCTACCCCGAGGGCTTCGACTCCGACACCAACGAGTGGAAGCCGGGCTACGAGGCCCAGCAGGCCGAGTGGGAGGCGCAGTACGCCAAGGCGCACGAGCGCTGGGAGGCCCACCAGGAGCAGGTCAAGGCCGCGCAGGCTGCCGAGGCCGAGGCTGCTGAGGCCACGTCGTACAGCTCGCAGCCGGAGGCCGCCGCGGCCGCCGAGTCCGCAGGCACGCTTGCCAGCGACGAGGCGCTCGCCGAGCTCCGCCGCAAGCTGACCGGTGGCGACGATGCCGAGGCTGCGGCAGACGAGGCGCCCGAGGCCGACGCGGCCGAGTAGCGCCTCGAGTTCTCCGCTCGCGGCGGGTTGACGACCTGTGCTCAACGTCGGGCTGACCGGCGGGATCGGCGCGGGCAAGAGCGAGGTCACGCGTCGCTTCGCAGCGCTCGGCGCGCACGTCATCGACGCTGACGCGCTGGCGCGTGAGGTCGTCGAGCCCGGCACGCCGGGTCTCGAAGCGGTGATCGCGGAGTTCGGTCCGGAGGTCCGGGCCGCCGACGGGTCGCTCGACCGCGAAGCGGTCGCGGCGAAGGTGTTCTCCGACGACGACGCTCGCGCGCGGCTCAACGCGATCGTGCATCCGCTCATCGGCGAGCGGGTGTTCGCGCTGCTCGCGGAATACGAGGCGGCCGACCCGGACGGGGTGCTGCTCAACGACGTGCCGCTCATCGCCGAGTCGGGCGTCGCCGAGCGCTACGAGGTGATCATCGTCGTCGACGCCCCGGTCGAGACCCAGCTGGACCGGCTGGTGCGGTTGCGCGGCATGACCCGTGAGGCGGCGCAGGCCCGGATCGATGTACAGGCCAGTCGCGAGCAGCGGCTCGCGCTCGCCGACTACGTGATCACCAACGACGGCGACCTCGACTCGCTCGACCGCCAGGTCAACGAGGTGTGGGCCGAGCTGTTGAAGCGGGCCGCGCGCTAGCTCGGCAGGACGAACAGCGTGATGCTCGACGCGGGGTAGGTGTGCGAGAGCTGACCGGCGAGCACCGTCGCGGCAGGCCCGGCGACTATGTGGTGCACGTCCGCGGCCGAGTAGGTGAAGACCTTGGCGCTGTTCGCCGTCGTACCGCGCAGTGTCATCGTCGAGGTCAACGCCTGCGTGGCCTTATTGATCACCAGGACCGTCGTCGCGTGGTCGCTCGAGCGCTGCGCGGCGTAGACCGCGAGGCTGTCCTGGTCCGCACTCGACGCCTGGACGCCGACGTCGCCGAACCGCGCGCCCGCCCCGTCGTAGTCGCGGTACATCCGGAACGCGAAGGCACCCGGCTCGCCACTGGCCGGCGGTGACCACAGCATCGCCCGGTCGAGCCGCTCGCGGCCGAAGATGCCGAGCACGTCGGCCTGCGCGAGCGCGCCGTTGACCGACTCGAGGCCACCCCAGTTGTACTCACTGATCGACAGCTTCGTGCCGGGGTAGTACTTCTTGACCCACGCCCGCATCCGCGGGATCAGCTTGACCGGACCGAGGCCGAGGTCGTTGGTCCACGACTCGTCGGTGTACGACGGGTCCCACAGTGCGCGGGTGCTGCGCAGCCGCAGGGCCTGCGTCGCGGCGTCGCCGGCCGGCGACAACGACACCCCGTCCTCCTGCGGGTAGAAGTGCTCGTCGAACACGTTCAGCAGTCGCTTGCCGGTCTGCTTCTGCTGCGCGGCGAACTTCTTGAGGTACCAGGGCGCGATCGCCAGGTTGCCGTGGCTCCTGCGGTCGCTGCCCGGTGAGCAGCCGTCCGGGTCGGCGGGTGAGAAGAAGTAGGCGCACCAGCCCCAGTCGCTCGGCCCGGCGACCGCCGCCGACGGGTCGGCCTGCTTGATCGCCGCGGCGGTTGCCTTGCTACGCCTCCAGAGCTCGGCGTAGGTGACGGCCTTGGGGTGAACGTCGCGGTGGGTGGAGTTCCACAGCGCCGGCTCGTTGTCGAGCTCGTACGTCGACACGCCGCCATTCCTCGCGCGGCCGAACGTCGCGACGAGATGGCGGACCATCGCCCTGACGAAGTCCGGGCCTGCCTTCATAGAGGTGTCCAGCGGGTTGTTGCCGGTCACGTTGCCGCCGCCCGGCTTCATCCCGTTGCCGCAGTCCGGGTCGTAGGAGTCGGTGTCCTGCTGGGGGCCGTACTTGCTGACCCTGAAGCCGCAGAAGAACGGGTGCGAGGTCGGTGACTTCTTCGCGACCCACCCGGTCATCGGCACGGTGACGAGCGGCTGCACGCCGTGGCTCAGGTCCCGCTTGACGAGCTTGGCGAGGCTCACGTCGGGCTGGGTGTTCTCGAAGTACCAGTCCGCGCCCAGGTTCGTCGTGTCGTTGCGGTAGTTGTAGCGGCTGGTGGCGTTGCCGCCCCACCGGTCGGCGGTCAGATGGAGCTCGCGCGCCAGCGTGGGATCGGCGAAGTTCATGCCGTAGATGTCCGGGTTGATGTGGTGCCGGCCGGCCGACACGTTCACGGACAGCGACGGGCCCGACGTCGCGGCCTGGGCGGCGGATGAGGCCGACTCGGCCAGTGCGGGGGCCCCGATCCCCGCGGCCGCGAGGAGCGCGACTCCGAGCAGACGGCTACGCATGATCGTCAGTGTCATCGGGCGGCCCGCCTCGCGTCTAAAGGACCGGTTTCCGGCCGGCGCCCGTTTTCGGGACTGTCAGAGGCCCGGCGTACGTTGTGGAACCGTGGCCACCCGCACCTCGATCCGCCCCAAGCAGGCGCCGTTCGTCGTCGAGTCCGACTTCGAGCCCTCGGGAGACCAGCCGGCCGCGATCGACGAGCTCGCCCGCCGGATTCGTGATGGCAAGAAGGACGTCGTCCTGCTCGGCGCGACCGGCACCGGGAAGTCGGCAACGACGGCCTGGCTGGTCGAGCGGCTGCAGCGTCCGACGCTGGTCATGGCCCCGAACAAGACGCTCGCCGCGCAGCTGGCGAACGAGTTCCGCGAGCTGCTGCCGAACAACGCCGTCGAGTACTTCGTCTCCTACTACGACTACTACCAGCCCGAGGCCTACGTCCCGCAGACCGACACCTACATCGAGAAGGACTCCTCGGTGAACGAGGAGGTCGAGCGGCTGCGCCACTCGGCGACGATGAGCCTGCTGACC
>DASZYY010000057.1:0-6273 GCA_035545175.1 Mycobacteriales bacterium | reverse complement strand
GCGACGATCTACCGCGAGGCGCCGCTGAACTCGATCTGGGAGGGCTCGGGCAACGTCAACGTGCTCGACGTCCTTCGCGGCCTGGCGCGTGAGCCCGGGGCCTGGGAGGCCTTCCGCGACGAGGTCGCCCTGGGCAGTGGCGCCGACGCCCGCCTCGATGCGGCGGTCAAGTCGCTCGACGACGAGATCGCCGACACCTCCGACATCGAGGTGCGGGCCCGACGGCTCGTCGAGCACATGGCGCTGGTGCTGCAGGGCTCGCTGCTGGTGCGCTTCGCCCCGCCGGCGGTTGCCGATGCGTTCTGCGCATCCCGCTTAGGCGGCGACTGGGGTCACGCCTTCGGGACGCTGCCGCCGGGCGTCGACACGGCAGCGATCGTCGAGCGCGCCACACCAAAGGTGGGCTGAGCGCAGATCACTTGATCACAGGGGCCAGGTGCGCCGTGGCCGTCGAGATGACACGATCAGGTCGATGATCACGTTGCGCCCGGTCTGGGGCACGGCGCTCGCGCTTTCCCTGAGCGCAACAGCCTTCGGCCCGGCGTCGGCTGCCGCCCATCGCCACGCCACCCTCAACCGGCCGCAGGTCCACAAGATCGTCGCCGTGACCGGGTACCGCGGGCTGCGGTCCCACCATTTCCGGGTGGAGGGCGTGTTCAAGGACGGGCCAGGCACCGTCAAGGTCGTCCGACTGGATGGGGCGCATCTGGAGATCCCGCTCGCTGAGCTGCACCGCGACCTCCGACGAGCCGAGCGCCTCACGGCCGCCAGACCGACCTTCACGACCACCCTCAAGACCGGTCACGGCCACAAGCAGAAGATCACCTACGACGTGGCTCCCGCGGGTGCGTCCGCCCCCCGGGAGTCCTACCTCCGCTACGTCATCTTCTCCGCACACCACGAGCAGCTCGGCAAGCTGACCCGCCCGCAACGCGTGCCTGGGGTGCAGGCGCTGACCGTCATCAGCGAAGCGGACCGGCTCAACGTGACGCTGCTGCACGACATTCCGCGATCGGACAAGTGGGGACCGAGCCGGCTGTCCGCGGCACGTTTGTACGCGATGATCGAGTGCCTCAACACCAGCAGCAGAGTCACCGTCTCGCCCAAGACGCTCCATCGGCTGGCCGCCCACCACGTCGATCTCAGCTACCTGACCGATCCCAACCACAAGCACCCTTCGAGGCGCCAGGAGCTGACGAACCTGGGCGGTCGCGGCTTCGAGATCTGGGCGAACTCGCTCGGGTTCGCCGTCATGTCGGCCCGCGCCCACACGTCGTACCGCGCGTATTCACAGCAGGCGGCCCACAACCGTTTCGCCATCTACCGCCGAAACGACCTGCGCTACCTGGCGGTCAGCGCCAAGCAGTACCGCCGTCTGGCGCGCTAGCCGCGCTACATGTGTGGCTGTTGCTTCGACATGTCCTTCGGTGCGGCGAACTTGGTGTCGTCCCCCGGCGCGCTCAGCAGGTCGGTGCTGAACAGATGGCAGGTGCTGTCCTTCAGCAGGTAGTTCTGCTCCGGCACCCCACGGGTGTCGGCGGCGCCGCGCAGCAGCGAGCAGGTGATCCGCATGCCGAGACTCGGCGAGACGTTGAAGAAGAAGTTGTCGTTGCCGATCGGGTCCGGGCAGCCGACGGAAAGCCCGGCGACGCCGCAGGACGGATCACCGTTGAGCGGCGGGTTGCCGGACAGCATCGAGCGCCGGATCGGCTCGGGGTATGCCGACAGCGGCGAGATCAGGTAGCCGAGGAAGTCACCGGCCGTGCCGATATTCATGTAGCCCTGCATCCCAGGGACGTCGCGGCGGACCTCGGCCACGATCTGCGGGTACATCTCCCCCGGCCCGCCGCTGACCAGCACCTTGCCGATGTGGCCGGAGAACGTCGTCGTGCCGAGCAGGGTGGCCGTGAACCAGGGGTAGCCGAGCGCGCGCGCCCCGGGGACGCCGATCAGCGACCCGGTGTACTCCAGCCCCACGAGAATCGGTGAGTCACTGACGTCCTGGATCAGGTAGCTCGACATGCCGACCGTCGCCGGACCGCGCACCGGCTTGGCGTGCCGCACCGCGTAACGGACCTTGACCATGACCCGCTTCGCGTAGCCGTCGAGCGCGCACAGCGAGGCGGCGGCGCCCTTCTTCGCCGGGTCCGTGCAGCCGTCACGCGCCGGCTGGGTCCGGCCCAGCGTCCCGACCTGGTCCATGCCGAATCCGCCGAAAGCCTTCTGGATCTTCAGGTTCAGCCGACCGACGTAGTCACCGCTGACCAGGGTGTTGTCCGAGCCGAGCACCGTCGGGTGCGAGGAGTAGTTGACGTAGGTGTCGATCACCTTGCCGGTCTTCACGCTGCGCGCCTGCAGGACCCGGATCTCGTCGTCCATCGCCTGGTTGCGGGCGTCGTTGCTGAACTGGTTGGTCAGCAGCGGGTCGTCGTTGACGCTCGGCGGGTACTCGTTGGTCTCGTTCTCCACGCCCGCGTGTGCCACCCCGTACGTGAGCGTCGCCGGGCGCATCGCCTTCCACGCGTCGACCAGCGCCTTGACGGTGCGGTCATGCACCTCGCGCAGGTACGACGTGGGGTCGCCTCCCCACACGCCTACGGTGTCGGGACCGCTGTGGGTGTGGTCGGAGTCCACCAGGATCTGCCGCGGGCTCGGCACGGGCGCCGGATGCTTCTCGGTAAGGGCGAGCGCGTAGATCTGCGCGGAGGCGTCCTTGCGGATGTCCTCGAGGCCGAACGGGCCCTGCTTGTACTCGATGAAGTAGCCCTGGGTCTCGATCTGGGCCATGGCGATCGTGTTGTGCCGGTCGCTGACCATCAGGGCCCGGCTGTGGACGCCGTCGCCGAGGATCCCGGTCGCGTAGCGCCCGACCGTGCTGGGGACCTGGTACTTGTTGGCGATCTTGTCGTCGCCGAAGCCGTACCCGCCGAGGTAGAAGTCCTTGTTCGCAAGCATCGCGCGCGTCGGGTTGATCGACGCCGCGGCGCCGCCGACGAGGTAGACCGGCCGGGAGTCCGCCGAGCCGGCCTGCGACGCCCGCACCGATCCGTGTGCCGCGGCGGTGAACGGCACCAGTGAAAGGGCCGAAACGGCGGCGGCAAGGGTTGCCAGGGCAGCACGAGGACGCGTGATCACCGGGAAGGTTTCGCTCGGCAAGTAGCGAAGTCCTGCCCATGCGACGCGCGATCCCTGCTGTCGTCGCCACCCTCTCGCTCGCGCTCGGCGGGGTCGTCGGCGTGAGCGCCGCGGCTGCCCGCCCGGCGAAGAGCGGCTGGCACGGTCTGCGTGCCGGTGCGGCGGTGGTCGACGCGACCTGGCATGTCGGCGCCTCAGCCGGCCAGTACGCCAGCACGATCGGCCCGAACGACATCAAGAGCGAGTGGGACCCGAACTTCGCCTCGGTGCTCAAGAGATCGTCGTACGGCGTGGCTTCCCGGCTGTCGATCGGCGCGATCGTCCTGCAGGATGGCAAGGGCGACCCGCCGGTCGCCCTGGTGCGCGACGACAACTACCTGGCCCAGGACATGCTCGTCCGCCGCGTCGGGCAGCTGCTTGCCGCCCACGGCACCCCCGTCGCCTACGACCACATCCTGCTGTCGGCCTCCCACAACCACAACTCGCCGTACTACTCGACCCCTGCCGCCGGCGTCTGGCTGTTCCAGGACGTCATGGACCTTCGGATGTTCGAGTACCAGGCCCGGCAGATGGCCCTCGCGATCGAGAAGGCGTACGCCGCGCTGCGCCCCGCCCGGGCCGGCGCGACAACCGTGCGGTTCGGCGGGTTCCAGGGCAACATCGCCGGCGCCGACGTCAACGAGGACGGCTCGCCGACCGGTTACCCGCAGCAGGACAACGACCACAACCTGGTCGTGATGCGGATCGACGACATGTCGAGCCCGTCGCACCCCAAGCCGCTCGCGACCTGGGTCGACTACGCCGAGCACGGCGAGTCACTCGACGAGTACGACCTGGTCAGCCAGGACTGGATCGCGCCCTTCATGCGCTACATGACGCGGGCGACGGGCGTTCCGATGGCGTTCAGCCAGGGCGGGGTCGGCTCGGCCGAGGGCCCCTACGAGCATGCCTACCCGCCCGGCCAGGCGCCGGTCCTCAAGGACCACGGCGACAAGCTCTACGAGATCTACGGGCACCTGGGATACGCCCAAGCCGAGCGCGGCGCGCACCTGCTGTTCGAGCATGCGATCGCGGCGTGGCGGGCGATCGGCGGCGCGCACAACGGCATCAAGGTCGACGTGCCCTACCAGACCGACCCGACCGTCAAGATGCTCACCCGCTGGTACGCCGGACCGGTGTCCCACCCGTACCCGTCGGTCGGCAACTGCCGCACCGGACCGACCGTTGGCGGCGATCCGGGTGTGCCGGCAGCGGGACTGCCCGACTGCGAGCGCGGCGACGATGTCGGCATCCCGACGCTGCCGTTCTCCGGCACGCTGTTCAACCAGATCAAGGCCACCGGGCTGTTCATCCCCGACAACTACGACGCGCCCTCGTTCGAAGCCGTCGAGGAGAACCTGCGGATCAAGCTGCAGGCGGTCCGGATCGGCCAGATCCTGCTGGGGTCCTGCTCCTGCGAGGCGCAGGCCGACCTCACGCGCAACCTCGAGAGCCGCACCGACCGGCCCACCGGCAACCAGTGGCTGGGCTTCGACTACGGCAGCCAGAAGGACGTCGACGAGGCGTGGCCGGTCGGCTACGACAGCGGGCTGCCCGCCAAGCACGTCCGCGCCTGCTACCGCGCGTCGAAGACGGCGTACTCATGTCCGGACCCGCGTGACCCGCTGGGCGTGGCGCGACTGACGACGCCCGTGGCGGCGTTCCAGCACATGGAAGCCGAGATCCACAACGATGCCGCCGGCTGGAACGACGTCGGCAACGTCACCAAAGCCGTCTCGGAGCCGGCCAAGGACAGCGCGATCCTCGGCAACTTCACCCACACGGAGCTAGGCGCGGGGCAGTTCCGCGGCTGCCCGGGATACCGGCTGTCGGTCGGCCTCGGCCACACCGGTGACTACGACGGCTACACGGTGTCCTTCCGCGAGTACGAGGCGCGCGACGCCTACCGCAAGGCGCTCACGAGCTACGGACCGCACACCGCCGACTACATGGTGACCAACCTCGTCGGAATGGCCGCGAACCTGATGTGCGGCTCGCCGGTGCCCACCCAGCCGACTGACGTGATCCTGCCGGCCGACGAGGCCCGCCAGGCCAACGAGGCGACGGTGCTCGGTGAGATCTCCTCGGCCTACTACACCGGCTGGAACGCCCGCGTCCCCAACAGCGTCGGACCGGCGGCGGTCGTGAAGCAGCCGAAGAACCTGACCCGGTTCGACGACGCGACCGTGACGTGGATCGGTGGCGACAACTGGACGGACAACCCGAACGTCGTCGTGCAGCGACGCGTCGGCGGCACCTGGCGGCAGTTCGCCGACCAGCACGGGCAGATCCAGGTCGTCCTCGACCAGCGCGCCGCGCTGTCGACCGCCGCACTGAACCAGCTCGCCGGCATGCAGAAGTGGACCTGGACGGCCTCGATGGAGGTCTACGACTCCTATCCCCGCGCCGACATCGCCGGCGGCCAGGTGCCCAACGGCCGCTACCGCTTCGTCATCGACGGCAACATCCACACCGGCGGCGCGTCGAAGCCCTACCACCTGGTGTCACGGGCCTTCAGGGTGTCGCCGTGGCGGGGCATCAAGATCGGCCACCTGCGGGCGTCCGAAGGCCACGTGTACCTGACCATCCCCGCGATCCGCTACCCGCGGCTGCCGATCCACGTGCCGCCGCAGCTGCGCCGCTTCTACGCCGATAACGGCGGCGGGCTCGGCAAGCCCAACACCAGCGTGCTGTGCCCGACGTGCAGCTTCGAGCCGTGGGCGAGCGTCGGTCACGTCGCGCACGCGACGGTGTACGTCGTGAACACCCGCGGCCGCGTGCTGCGGACCGTTCACCTGCACCGGCTGAAGGGCCGGGCGAACACCTGGACCGGCCGGCTGTGGCTGATGCCCGGCCAGCGCGCCGTCGTACCTCGCGGCGCGGTGAAGGACACCTACGGCGAGACGAACCGGCGGACGCTCGTCTACTGACGCAGGGCGACGATCGTCCGCCGGGCGAGGGCGAGCCAGCACACGATCGCCAGCGCCGACAGCGCTGCCGGGATCCAGTGGTCGAGCAGCAGCGAGGCCCCGACCGCGCATCCGAACGCGGTGAGGTTGAGGACGACGTCGTAGACCGGGGCGACGAACTGCCGGTTGA
>DASZYY010000056.1:0-21163 GCA_035545175.1 Mycobacteriales bacterium | reverse complement strand
CGGGCCACGTCCGGGTGGATCTCCGGATCCGGGTTCGCCATCGCGAAGATCATCGCCTCGGGCGCAAGCTTCGCCACGTCGGACTCGTCGACCTTGCCGGCCGACAGGCCGATGTAGACGTCGGCGCCGATCATGGCCTCTTCGATCGTGCCGGTGAAGCCGGCCTTGTTGGTGATGTCGGCCATCGACCTCTTGATCGGCGTCAGGTCGCCGCGACCGCCGTGCACGATGCCCTTGCTGTCAGCGATCGAGATGTCGCCGATGCCGGCCTCGAGCAGGATCTTGGTCACCGCGACGCCGGCGGCGCCCGCACCCGACACGACGGCTCGCAGGTCGCCGAGCGAGCGGCCGGTCAGCCGTGCCGCGTTCTTCATGGCGGCAAGCGCCACGATCGCGGTGCCGTGCTGGTCGTCGTGGAAGACGGGGATGTCGAGCGCGGCCTTGAGCCGGTCCTCGATCTCGAAGCAGCGCGGAGCGCTGATGTCCTCGAGGTTGATGCCCCCGAAGCTCGGAGCCATCCGGATGACCGTGTCGACGATCTCGTCGACGTCCTTGGTCGCGAGCGCGATCGGCACCGAGTTGACGCCGCCGAACTGCTTGAACAGCAGCGCCTTGCCTTCCATGACCGGCAGCGACGCCTCCGGGCCGATGTCACCCAGGCCGAGGACCGCCGTGCCGTCGGTGACGACGGCGACGACGCTGTTCTTCCAGGTGTAGTCGTTGACGAGGTCCGGCTCGGCCTCGATCGCCAGGCACACCTCGGCGACGCCGGGGGTATAGGCGAGCGAGAGGTCGTCCCGGTTGCGCAGCGGCACCGTGGACGCCATCTCGATCTTGCCGCCCTTGTGCAGCGAGTAGAGCGGGCTGTCGTCACGCGACGTCATGGTCAAAGTCTCCACGGCCATGGGAAATCCCAAACACGCACCACGTGAACGTGGCGCTCATCAGCGGAAAGGCGCCGATCGGGCGCCAGCGGCGCGGGGTCGCGGTGGACCTTGCCGCCGAAGGACACGGTGTGCGGGGATCACCCGGTACCCCTCAATCTTGTCACATTCGTTACCCGAGCCCACCGGATTACCTGCTGAAGTGTGACGAGGTCCACAAGATCGCGGTGTTGAGGTGCAAAATGCGATCAAGAAACGACCCGGAGGAGTCTCGATGAAGCGCTTGGCCCGACCGATCGTCGCGACCGGTCTTGTCGCCCTCACCCTGAGCGCCGCCGCAGCGTGCGGCAGCAGCTCGTCGGGCGGCAAATCGACCGTCAGCCCCGCCTCCTCAGGGGTGAACTCCGCAGCCGCGGCCCTGGTCCCGGCGTCGATCAAGTCCAAGGGGACGCTGACCGTTGCGCTCGACGCGACCTACGCACCCAACGAGTTCATCGCCTCGAACGGCTCGACGATCAAAGGCATGGACGCCGACCTTGCCAACGCGATCGGCAAGGCGCTCGGGCTGAACGTCAAGCTGACCAACGAGACCTTCGACGGCATCATCCCCGGCATCCAGGCCGGCAAGTACGACGTCGGGATGTCCTCCTTCACGGACACCAAGGAGCGGGAGAAGACCGTCGACTTCGTCACCTACTTCCAGGCCGGTACGTCGTTCTACGAGAAGGCGGTCGGCGGGCCGAGCATCACCGGCCTCGACAGCCTGTGCGGTCTCAAGGTGGCGGTCGAGAAGGGGACCACGCAGCAGGACGACGCGACCGCTCAGGGCAAGACGTGCACCAAGGCCGGCAAGAAGACCGTCACGGTCGACACGTTCCCGGACCAGAACGGTGCCAACCTGGCCCTGCAGAGCGGCCACGACCAGGTCGGGATGGCGGACTCGCCCGTCGCGGCCTACCAGGTGCAGCAGTCGGGTGGGCAGTTCAAGCTCGCCGGGACCGCCTACGGCGTCGCGCCGTACGGCATCGCGCTGCCGAAGGGCACCGGCCTCACGCAGGCCGTCCTCGAGGCCGTCAAGGGGCTGATCTCCGACGGCACGTACAACCAGATCCTGACCAAGTGGGGCGTGCAGTCCGGCGCCATCACCGACCCGGCGATCAACGCCGCGATCTCGTAAGAGAGGCATGACCTCGCCGCAGGACGAGGCCGGGACGGCCATCCCCATCAAGGCCGTCCCGGTACGTCACCCGTGGCGCTGGGTTGTCGGAGCGATCATCGCGGTGTTCGCCGCGATGCTCGTTCACACGCTGGCGTTCTCGACGCTCGGCGGCAAGAGCCGCTGGCAGTGGGGAGTCATCGGGCACTACCTGTTCGCCACCCCGATCCTGCACGGCGTCGAGCGGACCATCCTGCTCACGGTGCTGGCGATGCTGATCGGCGTCGTGCTCGGCACCTCCCTCGCCGTGATGCGCCTGTCGCCGAACCCGATCGTCTCGGGGGCGAGCGCGCTCTACATCTGGTTCTTCCGAGGTACGCCGGTCCTGCTCCAGATCTTCTTCTGGTACTACATCGCCGCCATCTATCCGAAGCTGAGCATCGGCATCCCGTTCGGACCCGGGTTCGTTCACATCGACATGACGAACTTCATCGGCAAGCTGACGGCCGCCCTGCTCGGCCTCGGCCTGAACGAGGCGGCCTACATGGCCGAGATCGTGCGCGCCGGGATCATCTCCGTCGACGAAGGCCAGACCGAGGCAGCCGCGGCGCTCGGCATGCGGCGCATCATGATCATGCGGCGGATCGTGTTGCCACAGGCGATGCGCGTGATCATCCCGCCGACGGGCAACGAGACGATCTCGATGCTCAAGACCACGTCGCTCGCCTTCACGATCGCCTACACCGAGCTGCTCTACAGCGCACAGCTCATCTACGCGAACAACTACAAGACCATTCCGCTCCTGGTCGTCGCGGCACTCTGGTATCTGGCGATCACCAGCGTGCTGTACGTCGGCCAGTACTTCCTCGAGCGGCGGTACGGGAGGGGGACCGTCTTCGGGCAGCCGAACGAGACGGCGCTGCGCCGGTTCTGGCGGATGGTGTCGAGACCACCGTCACACATCTCGGCGGCACCGCTCTCAACCGGAAGCGAGCACGAGCCGTGAGCACGACTCCGATGGTGCGCGCGGCGGGCGTCCGCAAACGGTTCGGCCTCAACGAGGTGCTCCGAGGCATCGACCTGGAGGTCCAACGCGGCGAGGTCATGTGCGTGATCGGCCCGTCGGGCTCAGGCAAGACGACGCTCCTACGCTGCATCAACCATTTGGAGCAGATCCACGGTGGACGGCTCGAGGTCGACGGTCAGCTGGTCGGCTACCGGGAGCGCGACGGCAAGCTCTACGAGCTCCGGGAGCGCGAGGTCGCGCGGAACCGCGCCCAGATCGGCATGGTCTTCCAGCACTTCAACTTGTTTCCGCACATGACGGTGCTCGAGAACATCATCGAGGCGCCCATTCGAGTGAAGGGCTTGCCGAAGGAGCAGGCGGTGGAGAAGGCGCGCCAGCTACTCGGCCAGGTCGGGCTCGCCGGACGTGAAGACACCTATCCCCGGCAGCTGTCAGGGGGTCAGCAGCAGCGCGTCGCCATCGCGCGCGCGCTGGCGATGGACCCGAAGCTGATGCTCTTCGACGAACCGACCAGCGCGCTCGACCCCGAGCTGGTCGGCGAGGTGCTGGCGGTCATGCGCGACCTCGCCAAGTCGGGCATGACGATGTTCGTCGTCACGCACGAGATGGGCTTCGCCCGCGAGGTCGGCGACCAGCTGGTGTTCATGGACGGCGGCGTCGTCGTCGAGTCGGGGGCGCCACGCGATGTCATCGCCAACCCGCAGCACGAGCGGACGAAGGCCTTCCTCTCCAAGGTCCTCTAGACCGCCGTGATCTTGACGTCGTGCGCCCCTCACGAGCGCTGATAGGCACACAACGTCAAGATCACCGCAGTAGCCGCGGGCGGGGCCATAGCCGGGCTACGACGGTCCCCTTGATCACTTCTGCGGGGAGGGCACCCAGCACTCGGCTGTCGGTGCTTGCGAAAGGGTTGTCACCTTCCACCCGCGCCGTGCCATCTGACCGGAGCTCGACCAGGCGCTTGACCGACAGCGGGCGGCCCGGCAGCTCGACCAGGACCACCTGGCCGGCGCGCGGCGCCCCGCCGAGCCGCACGACGACCCGGTCGCCGTCACGCAGCGTCGGCACCATCGACGGCCCGCGCACCAGGGCGACCCGCATCGACAAGATCACTCCCGGTGTGTAGCGGCCAGACGTCGCGGAATAGTGTCCTAGTGAACTTGAAACGCCGAGTCCTGGAGGACCTGATGCTGCGTAGGACGCGCTCGCGCCTCGTCGTCTCTGCCCACTGCGACCTGCCCTGTGGCGTCTACGACCCCGCGCAGGCCCGCATCGAGGCGGAGTCGGTCAAGGCGATCATGGAGAAGTACGCCGACAACGAGGACCCGGCGTTCCGCGCTCGCGCACTGCAGATCAAGGAGCAGCGGGCAGAGCTGGTCAAGCACCACCTGTGGGTGCTCTGGACCGACTACTTCAAGCCGCCGCACTTCGAGAAGTACCCGAACCTGCACCAGCTGTTCAACGACGCCACGAAGCAGGCGGGCGCTGCTGGCGCGAAGGGCAAGGTCGACCCGGCCGAGGGGCAGAAGCTGCTCGACCAGATCGCCGAGA
Source organism: Mycobacteriales bacterium (assembly GCA_035545175.1). GTDB lineage: Bacteria > Actinomycetota > Actinomycetes > JAFAQI01 > JAFAQI01 > DASZTV01. The sequence goes on along the minus strand of DASZYY010000056.1, from coordinate 16,545 downwards.
TCGACAAGATCTTCTGGGAGACCAAGAAGGCCTAACCGGCTGGGCCGGACAGAAGGCAGAGCCTTCTGCACACACTCTGATGACGGGTACGTCGCCGATCCGCAACGCGGCAATACGCACAGCGCGGGTCGATGACGTACCCGTCATCGTTTCGCTGATCCGAGAGCTGGCCGATTACGAGCGCGAGCCGGACGCCGTCGAGGCCACCGAGAGCGACATCCGCGCCGCGCTGTTCGGCGAGACTCCCGCCGCGTTCTGCCACGTCGCCGAGCACGACGGCGAGGTGGTCGGGTTCGCGCTGTGGTTCCTCAACTTCTCGACCTGGAAGGGCCGTCACGGCATCTACCTGGAGGACCTGTTCGTCCGCCCGGCGGCACGCGGCACCGGCCTGGGAAAGGCCTTGCTCACCACGCTGATCGACCTCGCGAGGGAGCGGGGCTACGGCCGCGTCGAGTGGTCGGTTCTCGACTGGAACACCCCCGCGATCGAGTTCTACAACAGCCTCGGCGCCCGGCCCATGGACGAATGGACGGTATGGCGGCTGGACGGCGACGCACTCAACCCGACCCCGCCGAACCAGTAGCCGCTATTCGTGCGCTCGTATGTGACATAGGTGTTGTGACGCCCCGCACGCATGTCACACAGGGGTCGCGTTTCACGACCCTCATGTGACATTCGTGTCGCAATCCGCGACACCAATGTCACATGCGAGTGCATGTCTGGCAGCGCCCGAGCTGGTACGGCGGTCAGCCTGTGGCGACCGGCCCTGGAGCGGGCGTCTGGGTCGACGTGCCGCCGCTCAGACCACCGGGATCGGCCTTGTCGCACTCCGCGGCGAACTTCGGCCGCGCCGCGTTGGACTCGTCCACCGCACGCGTCACGCTCTCTGAGCTCACGTCCGCCGACGACTTCGGATCGGTCGCCTTGACGATGACCTCGAAGGCCGCTGCCTCGCGCTGCGCCGCCGTCTCCAACGCGGTCCAGCGGGAGTCCTCATCCGCCGCCTTCCGCGCGAGCTCGGCGGACTGCAGGAAAGCGACGTACGACGCCTTCGTGTAGTTGATCTGCGCCTTCCGGCTGGTCGCGGTGGGTGGATGGAAGCCGTGGAAGACCTCGCACGCCGCCTTGGCCTTTGCTGCCGCGTCCGTGCTGTCACCACCGCCACCACACGCCGCCACCACCCCGACCAGACACACCGGTACGAGGAGCCGCACCCGCAACGCCAGTCGCTGCGGGCTCAATCTCGGAAGAACCACGGGCTCGCGTAGGCGACGGCGCCGCCGTACCTGGCGTCCTCGAACGGCGCGACGCCCAGCGGGTCGTTCTTGCGGGCCGGATCGCAGATCCGCAGGAAGACCCAGCTGCGATGCGGCTTGATCGTGAACTCGATCACCGGCTTGTCCTCGCCCGGAACGCGGACCGGGAAGGTCTCGAGAAGCGTCGGGTCGTCCTTGCCCGGACCGATCACCTGCACCCACAGCTTGCGTCCTACCCACTTCGGGCCGCGGTCGATGTCGAGCTTGATGTGCAGTGGCTTGCCCCGGTGCGCCAGCTCGGAGCCCATCGGCACTCCGTTGGCCGTCGCGTCGACTCGAAGGCCCGGCTCGCGCGTGCCGAACGTACGACGCGTCATGATCGCCCGCCGCACGCCCTCACGTGTCATGTGCTTGACGTAGAGCCCACCGCGACCCTTGCCGGTCTGGCCGAAGGTTCCGGAGTGCTCGTCGCTGACGCCGCTGAAGCCGACCTTCCAGCCCGCGTTGAAGCAGGCGTTGAACGGCTGCGGCATCTTCTCCGCGCGGCCGTACCAGAAGTAGTCGGTCGCGTCGTGGCTCTCGCCGCCGTTGAAGGTGATGGCGTTGAAGGCCTCGATGAGGAAGATCTGCTTCGCAGCCTTCGCGTGGTAGATGAAGTCCTGGAAGTTCCCGAAGTACCCGGGGTGGTTGAAGCTCGCGATCGCGTCAGCCCCGCCGCCGAGCAGCCCGGTGCCGGGCGGTGTCGTCAACCACTCGTAGAACGGCGTGATCTCCGCGGTGTTCGGCATCGACTTGAAAACGCCGCTGACCGGCTCGAGCGGCGGAAAGACGCGGTAGGCCTCCCCCACCTCGGTGGGCGTGACGAGGGCGCCCTCGTGCGCCGGGTCGGTGAAGTCCTTGCCGAACCAGACGTTGATGTGGCCGACGGTCGGCGTGCTGTATTCGAAGCCGCGGAACGACACGAACTTGCCGGGCTCGTAGGCCTCGTCGGCAATCTTCGCCATCGTTTCCCAGTCGTCGTTGTCGATGCCGGTGATGAAGCGGCACCCACCGTCCTGCCACTTCGCGCAGACGTGCTCGCCGAGGCCGTAGCCGCCGGAGACCGCATGTTCGGTCATGCACGCGACGTCGATGCCGGCCGCCCGCAGATGATGCAGCGCCTTGTAGGGATCGCCCTCGGCGTCACCTGAGATGAAGCTGTGGTTGTGCAGGTCGCTGTGCACCAGCGTGAGGGAACGCGTCGGGTCGAGCCGCGAGCGGCGTGACGCGCCCTTCACGCCGTCGTCGAGGCCGCCGAGGGTCGACCCGAACGCGGGACGTACCGCAGCCGCGCCGCCCGCCAGTGCCATCGCCTTGACGAACGTCCGGCGCTGCAGGTGCTTCATCGATGCGCCTCCACGATGCGAGTCTCCATTCGCCGGTCGGGGATCAGCCAAATGCCCGCGACGCCGACATAGAGCGCCACGGAGATCCAACGAGAGACAAAGGCAAGCGGCACCGCGGCGACGTAGAGCAGCGGCGAGATCTTGCCTTTGAGGTCACGCCCAAGTGCTTCGGCAACGAGCGACCCCTCACCTTGTTCGCGCACGATCGCGAGCTGCAACAGGTAGTAGGCAACCGCGGCCCCCACGCAGACCACGCCGTACACCGCACAAGGCGTCGGACGGAAGTGGTTCTCACCCATCCACCCGGTGGTGAAGGGGAACAGCGACAGCCAGAACAGCAAGTGCAGGTTGGCCCAGAGGATCACGCCGTTGATCTTGTGAGTCGCCTGGAGCAGGTGGTGATGGTTGTTCCAGTAGATGCCCAGGTACACAAAGCTGAGCAAATAGGTGAAAAAGATCGGGACTAGTGGCCGCAAGGCATGAATTCCGCTGCCATGGGGCACGTGGAGTTCAAGAACCATGATCGTGATCAGGATTGCGATGACGCCGTCGCTGAACGCCTCGAGCCGGCCCTTCGGCATGACAAGAGGCTATGAGCGTGCGGACCGTCGCCCCCGGGTTACGTTGGGCAGGAAAACGGCACAAACGGGCATCGACGGGGAGAACCGGTGACAAACACGGCTGACACCACACAGGTCTCGGCGGTGACGCCGCGCGACGTGGTGGCGATCACCCTTCCCGCGTCGAGTGCTTATCTGACGGTGCTGCGTACGGCGACGGCCGGCCTGGCGGCGCGACTGGACTTCACGATCGACGAGATCGAGGACCTGCGGATTGCGGTCGATGAAGCCTGCGCGATGTTGCTGGCGCAGGCCCTGCCGGGTGCTGACATCACCTGTGAGTTCCACCTCGCGGGCGACTCGATGACCGTGACGGTCAGCGTGATCACCCTCGACGGCGAGGAGCCGTCGCGCGACACGTTCGCGTGGACCGTCCTCACCGCACTGGCCGGCGACGTCAGCAGCGGTACAGATGCCGACAAACGGGTAACGATCACGCTGTGCAAGCACCGGAGCGGGTCATCGCGATGACGACCGATCCCGTCACGCCCACTCAGCGTGACGGCGCGATCGACGCTGAGCACAGCGAGCCAGCGGCCGATTTGACGCCGTCCGCGTCCGAGTCCGGCAACCGGCCGGACCGGGCCTATGCCCGCGAGCTGTTCGTCGAGCTCGCGACGCTGCCGGAGGACGATCCGCGCCGCCGCAAGATCCGCGACGAGCTCGTCGAGATGCACCTCCCGCTCGTCGAGTACCTGGCTCGCCGGTTCCGCAACCGCGGTGAGCCGTTCGACGACCTCGTCCAGGTCGCGACGATCGGGCTGATCAAGTCGATCGACCGGTTCGACCTGGAGCGCGGGGTCGAGTTCTCGACCTACGCGACGCCGACCATCGTCGGCGAGGTCAAGCGCCACTTCCGCGACAAGGGCTGGGCGATCCGGGTTCCGCGGCGCCTGCAGGAGATGAAGCTGGCGCTGACCAAGGCGACCAGTGAGCTGTCCCAGCAGAACGGCCGCGCCCCCACGGTCGCCGAGCTGGCGAAGCACCTCGGGATCAGCGAGGACGAGGTACTCGAGGGCCTGGAGTCGAGCAACGCCTACTCGGCGATCTCGCTCGACGCCCCGGACCTCGACGACGAGAGCTCCGCGATGTCGGAGACGCTCGGCCAGACCGACGCCGCACTGGAAGGCGTCGAGTACCGCGAGTCCCTCAAGCCGCTGCTCGAGCAGCTGCCACCGCGTGAGAAGCGAATCCTGCTGCTGCGGTTCTTCGCGAACATGACGCAGTCACAGATCGCGGCCGAGCTCGGCATCTCCCAGATGCACGTCTCCCGCCTGATCACGCGGACCCTCGTGCACCTGCGCGAAGGCCTCCTCGCCGAGGACTGAGCCCCGCGCCGGCTAGATCCCGCCCAGCGCTTGCCGGCTAGGCGGGAGCGAGACCGCGACGAGGGTGCCGATGCCGACGACGAGCAGCGGCACCATCAGCGCGGGCAGCTTCGTCAGCTGCCCCATCGCGATGATCACCGAGAAGAACTGCACGAGGTACGTCGGCGACTGCGCCCATCGCTTGACCCGCCACAGCCCGTAGGCCGCGGTGAAGACGCCGGCCGACAGGACCAGGACGACGACACCCAGCAGCACTGCGGTGTTCTTGTCGTGCGGATGCCCGACCAGCGCCCGTACCAGCTCGACGCCACCCCAGGTGGCGAACGCAGCCGCCTGCAGCGCGACGAGCCCGGCCGTAATCGTCAGAGTCTGTGGGCGATCCATCTCGATCGCAGGGTACGGGCTCGGTATCCTCATTCGATGCGGGCCCTTCTCGTCGTGAACCCGAAGGCCACCGCGACATCCGCGCGAGAGCGCGACGTCCTCATCCGCGCCCTCGGCAGCGACCTCAAGGTCGATCTCGAGGAGACCACCCACCGTGGTCACGCCATCGAGCTCGGCGCCCGCGCCGTGCAGGAGGCCTACGACCTGGTGGTCGTCCTCGGCGGCGACGGCACCATCAACGAGGTCGTCAACGGCCTGCTCGGACCCGGCGAGTGGCAGGGAACCTCGGAGGACACCCCGGCCCTCGCCGTCGTACCCGGCGGCAGCACCAACGTCTTCAGCCGCGCGCTCGGCATCTCGCGCGACCCGGTCGTCGCCACCAGCGAGCTGCTCGAGGCGCTACGTACGGGGCGTTCCCGGCGCATCGGCATGGGCCGGGTCAACGAGCGCTGGTTCACCTTCACCGCCGGCGTCGGGCTGGACGCCGACGCGGTACGCCGGGTGGAGAAGGCCCGCGCCAAGGGCAAGCGCGCGACACCGAGCCGCTACACCCGCCACGCGGTCATGGCGTACTTCGGGTCCGAGAAGCGCGAGCCGCCGATCACGCTGCACATCCCCGGCGAGGAGCCGATCGAGGGCATCTACCTCGGGATCACCAGCAACACCTCGCCATGGACCTACTTCCGGTCCCAGCCCGTCGTCCTCGCCCCGCAGTGCACCTTCGAAGGCGGGTTGGACCTCGTCGTGCGGGACCGGATGGGCCTGCTCCCGACGCTTTGGGCGGCCGGCGGGATGCTGACCGGCCACGGCCTGCGTGGGCGCCACTCGCGAGCGTTCCACGACCTCTCGGAGTTCACCCTCACCCTCGACGCCCCGATGCATCTCGAGGTCGACGGCGACTATCTCGGGATGCACGGCGAGTCGCTGCACCTGCGCGCGGCACCGAACGCCATCCGCGTCATCGCCTGACCGGTTCGCCACCTCCGCGGCCCGTTTTGGCCGGTTGGCGGTGCGCTCCGCGCCCCCAAATGGCCGTGCTGTGACGTATGCCACAGGTGAACCGAGCCGGATTCTGGCTACGTCGCTTGCTCCCGGCTAATCAACCGCTTAGCGTGCGAGACAGGCCTCAATGCGGTCCCCTGGACAGCCCTGAGGCGACGCAATAGCGTCCCGGAGGCCTGATCGTTCATCTCGACGATCAGGTGTTCGGACTAGTTCGTGAAACTGTTCACAAAGTGGACAGGGACGGGAACTGGGAACCACGACGGACGACGGTCAACCAGGCCGCGCCCCGACGGAAGGACGAGACGCATGGACTGGCGCCACCGTGCTGCCTGCCGTGACGAAGACCCCGAGCTGTTCTTCCCCATTGGCACCACCGGCCCCGCGCTGCTGCAGGTCGACGAGGCCAAGGCCGTCTGCCAGCGTTGCGAAGCGGTCGACGCTTGCCTGAGCTGGGCGCTGGACAGTGACCAGGACGCCGGCGTGTGGGGCGGCCTGTCCGAGGACGAGCGTCGCGAGGTCAAGCGCCGTCGGGTCCGTACCGCTCTCCGCACCGCGTAGTACTCGAGCACCGAGTAACCGCCTTACCCTGGACGCATGGCGTCCGAGGACTACGTCCGACCTCCGATCGTCGCGATCGAAGCGCGGAGCCAGTGGGTCGCGGTCTGGCGGTTCCGGATCATCCTCGGCACGCTGCTGCTCGGCCTGATCGTCCTGATCGCGCTTGCCGCGCACCACATCGTCCACAGCGGCGACGGCAGTGGCGCGGTCGGAATGCAGCAGGCGCGGTTGCTCCTCAGCGCTTCGCGCTGATCTCGATCGACACGATCGTTCCGCCGGTCTCGCGCTGACCAAGGGTCAGCTTCCCACCGAGCTCGCTCTCGACCAGCGTCCGCGCGATCGCCAGCCCGAGCCGGTCCGAGCCGTCGATCGAGAAGCCTTCCGGCAGGCCGCGCCCCGAGTCGACGACGTCGACCCGCAGGTCGTCCTCGCTCGACCGCTCCACCCGCACCTCGACCTGCCCCGTCCCGGCCTCGCCATAGGCATGCTCGACCGCGTTCTGCACCAGCTCTGACAGCACCATCGCCAGCGGCGTCGCCACCTCCGCCGTGAGCACGCCGAATGACCCGACTCGCTTGACCGCCACGTGCGCGCCGGCGACCTCGACGACCATCGCCAGCACCTGGTCGGCGATGTCGTCGAAACGCACCGACTCGTCGAGCACACCGGACAACGTCTCGTGCACGACCGCGATCGAGGAGACCCGCCGCACCGACTCCTCGAGGGCGGTCCGAGCCTCCGGTGCCGCGAGCCGGCGCGCCTGCAGGCGCAGCAGCGCCGCGACGGTTTGCAGGTTGTTCTTCACCCGGTGATGGATCTCGCGGATCGTCGCGTCCTTGCCGACGAGCGCGCGCTCCTGGCGACGCAGCTCGGTGACGTCGTGGACCAGCACGAGCGCTCCGATGTGCTCGCCACCTGGCCGCAACGGCAGCGCACGCAGCTGGATGACGGCATCGTTCGCCTCGATGTCGCTACCGGCCGGCACCTTGCCCTTCGCGACCTGCTGCGCCGGGCCGGCGCCGACCAGCGCCGCGGTCACGCCCGACAAGGACTGTCCGGCGAGGTCTCCGACGTGGCCGAGCCGCCGGTACGCCGACAGCGCGTTCGGACTCGCGAAGGCCACGATGCCGTCCGCGTCGAGTTGAATCAGCCCGTCGCCGACCCGCGGGCCACTCCACTCCGCCGCCTCGCCGGGGTAGGGCCAGCGGCCCTCGGCGAGCATCTGGGCGAGATCGTTCGCACTGCGCAGATAGGCGATCTCGAGCTGGCTCGGCGTGCGGGCCGCCGCGAGGTTCGTGTCGCGGGCGACGACGGCCACCACCGTGCCAGCCACCCGGACCGGCAGCGCCTCCTGGCGCAGCGGGCCCTGCGGCGACCAGACCGGGTCACCTTCGCGACTGATCCTGCCCTCGTTGATCGCGACCGCGAGCTGGGGCCGCTGCGTCGTGCTCACCACGCTGCCGACGAGGTCGTCCTGGTAGGCCGTCGGCCCAGTCGTCGGACGGATCTGTGCCACGACGACGAACTGCTCGGCGCCCTCGTCCGGCACGAGGAGCAACAGGTCGGCGAAGGAGAGGTCAGCCAGCAGCTGCCAGTCGGCGACGAGATGGTGCAGGGCCTCCGTCACGCCACCGGCACGCGGTGCCGCGGCATCGGCGAACCCACGAGCCGCCAGCAGCTCGTCCATCGTCGGCATTAGCCGAGGTTAGATCTCGGCGGGGAGATCCAGGCGGCGGATGCGCCGTCGTCCGGGCTACGCGACGAGACCGACGCGGCGGAGCTCGACGGTTAGGTCGTGCGGGTTGGTCGAGGCGGTCATCGCGGCGTCCAGCGTGATGACGCCGTCACGGATGAGCGCGACGAGGTGCTGGTCGAAGGTCTGCATGCCGTAGTAGGAGCCCTCCGCGATCAGCGACATGATCGACGACGACTTCTCGGAGTCGGTGATCGAGTCGGCGACGCGGCCGGTGTTGACGCAGATCTCCATCGCCACGCAGCGGCCTTCGCCGTCGGCCCGCGGCACAAGGCGCTGGCAGATGATGCCGCGCAGAGCACTGGCGAGCGAGATCCGGATCTGCTTCTGCTCGTGCGGCGGGAAGAAGTCGACGACACGTGTGATCGTCTCCTGCGCGTCCGTCGTGTGCAGGGTCGACATGACGAAGTGGCCGGTCTCGGCCGCGGCGAGCGCCGCGCGGACCGTCTCCTGGTCACGCATCTCACCCACGAGGATGACGTCGGGGTCCTGCCGGAGGGCCGCACGCAGCGCAACGTGGAAGTCGTCGGTGTCGACCCGGACCTCGCGCTGGTTGATCATCGCGAGCTTGTCGAAGTGCAGGATCTCGATCGGATCTTCGATCGTGACCACGTGAACCTCGCGGTTCTGGTTGATGTGGTCGATCATGCCCGCGAGCGTCGTCGTCTTGCCGGACCCGGTCGGGCCCGTCACCAGAACCAGACCACGTGGCTCGAGCGCGAGGCTCTCGAGCACGGTCGGCAGTCCGAGGTCGCCCAGCGGGATGGCCCCGACGGAAACCCGCCGGAACACCAGGCCGGCCGACCCACGCGAGCGGAACGCGTTGACGCGGAACCGGCCGACGTCCGGGAGCGAGTAGGCGAAGTCGGCCTCGTTGGTCCGGTCGAACTCCTCGACCAGGTCCTCCCGGAGCACCTCGTTCACCATCTGCTGGGTGTCCGCGGGCGTCAGGTCACGCGTCTCGAGCTTGCGCAGCCGCCCGTCAATGCGCACGCGTGGGGGCGACCCGACCTTGCAGTGCAGGTCGGAGCCCCCGCAGTCGACGAGCGCGCGCAAGAACGGCTCGATCATCAAGCCAGACACATGTTCTCCTTCGGCGCGATTCCCGCCGACCTTGACCGCATAACTTTCGCCCCCGGAACCACGCTCGTCACAGCTCCCGGCCCGCTACGACGGGCCCCCTGTCCAGGAGATCGTGCACCCGCCGGGCGCCGTTACGCCACTACGGCGATCAGATCGCCCTCCTGGACGACCTGGCCCTCCGCCACGACCAGCTGGCTGACCACTCCGGAGCCCTCTACGAGCACCGGGATCTCCATCTTCATCGACTCGAGGATCACCAGGGTGTCCCCGTCGGCGACCGGGTCGCCTTCTGAAACGAGAACCTTCCAGACGTTCGCCACCATCTCGGCGCGTACCTCGGCCATGCTGTCTCCGTTCTCGCAGCTGCGCTGCAGGCTAACCGGTGGTGCGGAAGTGACGTGGCTCAGGACCGCCCGTCGAGGTCCCGTTGGAGCCGCTCGGCCGCTGACTTCCAATGAGCAGCCTCGGCCTGCGCCTTGCGCAGCTCCGCCATCAAGCCGGTTACGACCTCCTCGCTGACCCGATCGGGGCCACCGGGCACCACGCCGGCCGCCCGCTGCCTGGACACCACGTAGCCCGCCACCACGATCGCCCCGAGCGCGACGAGGATCGCGACGCCGACGACCAGTCCGGCGTTCATCGCCGACGCGACGAGGCGCTCAGCGTCCGCTCCACTGCGGCGGGCGCTTCTCGAAGAACGCCGCAATCCCTTCGGCGGCGTCCTTGGTGGTCGTCAGCAGCGACAGCTGCGCTTGCATCGCCTCAAGCGCGATCGCCAAGGGCCCGGTCTCGGTCGCCGTGACCCACGCCGCCTTCCCGAGCCGAACCGCCGCCGGCGGGGACGCGGCGAGCTTCGACACGTAGGCATCGACGTCTGCGTCGAAGCTGTCGTCCGGGAACACCCTCGACACCAGACCCATCTCGTACGCCGTACGAGCATCGAACCGATCGCCCACGAGCATCCGGTCCATCGCGTGCTTCGGCGAGATGTGCCGGGCGAGCAGTGCACTCACCATGAACGGCCACAGCCCGCGGTCGACCTCCGGCAGACCGAACATCGCGCTTTCGCGTGCCAGCACCACGTCCGCGCCGGTCGCCAGTCCGATGCCACCCGCGAGACACATGCCCTGCACTCGCGCGACCACCGGTACCGGGCACTCGCGCATCGCGACGACGAGGCGCGCGAGCAATCCCCGCCCTTCGTGCTGTTCGAGCCCGGTCGCGTCGTTGGACATGACCGCGAGGTCTGCGCCCGCGCAGAAGATGCGATCCCCCGCCGAGCTCACGACGATCACCCGGACGTCGTCGTCCGACGCGGCCGCGGTCACACCGTCGAGCAGCCCGCGCATCACGTCGGCCGACAGCGCGTTGCGCTTGTCTTCGCGGTTGATGGTGAGCCGCAGTACGTTGCCGTCGCGCTCGGTGAGGAGGTCAGAGCTCATTTCTTGTTCATCCCGTCGACGAGACCTGTGTCGTAGTTGCCCGACACGAACGATTCATCCGCGAGCAGCCTGGTGAAGAAGGCCAGGTTGGTCTTCGGTCCTTCGATGCGGAACTGCTCGACCGCCTCACGTGCCCGCGCCAGCGCCTCGGCCCGGTCGGCGCCCCAGACGCACAGCTTTGCGAGCAGAGGGTCGTAGTACGGCGTGACCGTCGTCCCTGCGGCGTAACCGGCGTCAACTCGGATGTGCTCCCCCACGGGCTCATCCCAGCTCGTGATCTCGCCGGGCGAGGGCAGGAAGCGCACTGGATCCTCGGCGTAGACCCGAAGCTCGATCGCATGGCCGTTCGGCGTGACGGTGTCCAGGTTCGCCGCCGGCGCGTCCCCGGCGGCGACCCGGAGCTGCTCCTCGACGAGGTCGACCCCGGTCACGAGCTCCGTCACCGGGTGCTCGACCTGCAACCGGGTGTTCATCTCCAGGAAGACGTAGGTCTGGGTGGCCGGATCGACGAGGCACTCGACGGTTCCTGCTCCGAGGTACGACACCGCCTCGCCGGCCCGGACGGCACCGGCGAGCATCTCCGCACGCAGCGAGTCGCCCACGCCCGGCGACGGCGTCTCCTCGGCCACTTTCTGATGTCGCCGCTGCACCGAGCAGTCGCGCTCGCCGAGGGCCACCACGCGGCCGTCCGGAAGTCCGAGAATCTGCACCTCGACGTGCCGCGCCCCGTCGAGGTAACGCTCGAGCAGGATGGCCGGCGACCCGAAGAACCGCTCCGCCCTCGTCCGCGCCGTCTCGAATGCCGCGCGAAGCTCCGCCTCGTCACGCGCGACGCCCATGCCGATTCCACCACCGCCTGCGGACGCCTTCACCATCAGCGGGTAGCCGATCTCGCGTGCCGCGACGGCCGCCGCCTCGACATCATCGATCGGCTCGCGGGTACCCGGCGCCACCGGGACGCCGGCGTCCGACATCAGGTTGCGCGCGCTGATCTTGTCGCCCATCGCGCGGATCGACTCGGGTGACGGCCCCACCCAGGTCAGACCCGCGTCCATGACTGCGGCAGCGAACTCCGCGCTCTCGGCGAGGAAGCCGTAGCCAGGGTGGATCGCCTCGGCCCCGGAGCGCTTCGCCGCCTCGAGCACCTTGTCGACGGCGAGATAGGACTCGGCCGGCGGCGGTGGGCCGATGAGGATCGCCTCGTCGGCCTCGCGGACGAACGGCAGCTCCGCATCGGCCTCGGAGTGAATCGCGACCGTCCGCAGGCCCATCGCGCTCGCGGTGCGAAGGACGCGGCGGGCGATCTCTCCGCGGTTGGCAACCAGAAGGGACTCGAACATCGCCGACAGTCTCTCTGATCCGATTTACCGGATCTGCCGGGTGTCCTGGTGGACACTGGCGGGCGTGGTGTTGGTGGGGGTCGTCGTCGGCGGCGCGATCATCGTCGCGTTGCTCAGCGGCGGACGCTGGTACGGCGTGACGCACGAGGAGTTCCGGGCCCCGGGCTACGTCGTCCTCGCGGTGCTGGCCCAGGTCGCGGGCGCGTTGGTGGCCGACCACAGCGGCTCGGAGTGGGTCTACCCCGCCGCGCTCGGCGCCTCAGCCGCGTGTGCACTCGTCTTCTGTGTCGCGAACCTCCGGGTCGCGGGTGTCCCGCTGATCACGCTTGGGCTCGTGCTCAACGCCGTCGTCGTCGCGCGCAACGGCGACATGCCGGTGTCCATCGCCGCCGCATCGCGTGCCGGCGTCTCGACCTTGACGGTGGCGACCGGCAACGACCCACGGCACTCGATCGCGGGCCCGGAGTCGAGCTGGCGCCGGTTGGGCGACGTGATCCCGGTGCCGATGCCGATCAGCCCCGAAGTGGTCAGCGTGGGCGATGTGCTCGTCGCGGCCGGCCTTGCCGAGTTCATCGTCGTGACATCACGGCGCCGCCGACGCGCCGAGGACCAGGAAGCCGAAGCTCAGTGGGCGGAGCTGGTCCACGCCACCCAGGCGCTCTCGACGATCTCGCGGAGGTCATAGCGCGACGTCCAACCCAGGTCCGCACGGATGCGGTCCGCTGAGGCGACGATGCGAGCAGGATCGCCCGGGCGACGCGGCGCGACGACCGGTTCGGTACGCAGGCCGGTGACGTCCGCGACCAACGCCAGGACCTCGCGCACGCTCGACCCCTCGCCGCGACCGACGTTGTACGTCGCGGACCCACCGCCGTTGTTGAGGTGAGTGAGCGCGGCGACATGCGCGTCGGCGACGTCAGCCACGTGCACGTAGTCGCGGATGCACGTGCCGTCCGGCGTCGGGTAGTCGTCTCCGAAGATCTTCGGCGCTTCGCCGCCGGTGAGCGCCTGGAGCGCGAGCGGGATGAGATTGAGGACCGCAGGATCACCCATCTCAGGGGACTGTGCGCCGGCGACGTTGAAGTACCGCAGTGAGATCACCCGCAGGTCGGAGGCAGCGGCGACGGCGCGCGACATCCACTCGCCGACGACCTTGGTCTCGCCGTACGGGCTCATTGGCGCGAAGGGGGTGTCCTCGGTGACCTGATCGACGTCGGGCATGCCGTACGTCGAGCAGCTCGAGGAGAAGACGAACGACTGCACACCTGCCGCGACCGCGGCGTCGAGCAGCGTCAGCACTCCGCCGACGTTCTCCCCGTAGTAGAACAGCGGCCGCTCCACCGACTCGCCGACCTGCTTTCGCGCCGCGACGTGAATGATGCCGCCGACGTCGTAGTCACGAATCGTCGCCGCGACGAGCTCGGCATCGAGGACGCTGCCGCGGACGAGCGTTGCGTCGCCGACCCGATCCGCCGTTCCCGTGGAGAGGTCGTCGATGACGACAACCGGCTCGGAACGATCTCGCAGCGCTTTGACGATGTGAGAGCCGATGTAGCCGGCTCCGCCGGTGACCAGCCAAGAAGACACGTCGCGAGCCTATGGGAGCGGCTGCGGAGTCGCTGGTGCTACTCGGCGCGGTACTCGACCGTGGTGATCTCGATCTGGACTTCGGCGAGCTTCGCGCGCAGCTTGTCTTTCAGGCTGTCCGGGGCCACCTCGCCGCCGCAACACCGGCCGACGAGCGCCTTGACTTCCTGCTCGATGTCGAACTGACGCAGACACGGACCGCACTCGTTGAGATGCTGGCGGACCTCGACGCGCTGCGACTCCTCTATCTCGCCGTCGAGATAGAGGTAGACCTGCCGGATCACCTCGACGCAGTCGACGTCATGCGGATTGCCGCAGCTCATAGCCCTAGTCCTGTCATGACCCGCTCCCGCCATCCGCGGCCGGCGCACCAGGTCGTACGTAGCCGCTCTCGACGGCATACGACTCGAGCGCCTCGCGAAGTGCTCGCCGCCCCCGGTGGAGGCGTGACATCACGGTGCCGATCGGCGTGTCCATGATGTCGGCAATTTCCTTGTACGAAAAGCCCTCGACGTCCGCCAGGTACACCGCCATGCGGAAGTCCTCAGGCAACGACTGGAGGGCTTCCTTCACGTCGCTGTCGGGCAGGTGGTCGAGCGCCTCGGTCTCGGCCGACCGCAGGCCGACCGAGGTGTGCGACTCGGCGCTGGCAAGCTGCCAGTCCTCGACCTCGGCATCACTGGACTCCTGCGGCTGCCGCTGCTTGCGCCGGTAGCTGTTGATGAAGGTGTTGGTGAGGATCCGGTACAGCCAGGCCTTGAGGTTCGTGCCCTCGGTGAACTGGTGGAACGAAGCAAAGGCCTTGACGAAGGTCTCCTGGACCAGGTCCTCGGCGTCGGAGGGGTTGCGCGTCATACGCAGCGCGGCGGAGTAGAGCTGGTCGAGGAAGGGCAGCGCATCGCGCTCGAACCGCGCCGTGCGATCTTCGACTGGCTCCTCAACGACCATCGGCGCCGACAATAGCCCCACGCTCACGCACCCAAGAACGCCTCGGACGGCGAAGTGATTCCCCGACCGCGCTACATGCCGTTCAACCAGCCGATGACAGTGGCCGCGACACGGTCTGGCGCCTGCTTCAGCGAGTGGTCCCCCGGCACGCCCACGACGTTCGCGCGCGACGGGAACTCAGCGGGCGCGCCGAAGGCGTCGCGTTCGCCCTGCACGATCAGATGCGGGATCTTCAAGCCGATCAGCTCGTCGGCGCGTGACTTCTCGGGCTTGCCAGGTGGATGCAGCGGAAAGGCGAGTGCCACCACCGCGTCCGCGCCGACCGCCTCGGCGGTCCGCACCGCGACGCGCGCGCCGCTGCTGCGACCCGAGACGACGAGACGCCCGGCCCGCTCCTTGCGAAGTGCGTCCAGCACCACGGCCCACGCGGCGTCGAGCCGCGGCGGGGGCTCGGGCGCGCGCCGGCCCTTCACCCGATACGGCTGCACGACGCGCGCAACGGTCCAGCCCGCCGCAACGAGCGCGGTCGATACCGCGACCAGGTCGACGGCGTCGATGCCGCCGCCGGCTCCGTGCCCCACCACGTACAGCCCCGTCTTGCCGCGCTTGGACAGCGCTACGTGCGCCGGACCGCTCGGCGTGTCGACCTCGAGCGACCGGGCATCCAGCGAGGCCGCAGCCATCGCGATCTCCCCCTAAGACGTGTGAGAGGCGCGCTAGACCCGCGCCGCGGCCTCATGCCGCTGCTGGCACGGCACGCAGCGCTCAGCGTCAGGCTTGGCGTCCAAACGCTCCTCCGGCAGCTGCGTGGCGCAGTCCACGCACTGCCCGTAGGTGCCGCCGTCGAGCCGCTCGAGGGCCCGCACGACTCGTTCCCGGTACGCGGCGATCACCTCGATCGAGGCCTCCTCGCGATCGGCCTCACCGACGTTCGAGGCGTAGTCCGCCGGGTGAAGCACCAGCTCGTCGACCTCGCCCCCCGAGTCCCGGTCGTGCGCGAGGACCGCGGCGGACCGGTCAAGGTCGGCCAGTACCGCCTCGAGCCGGGCTCGGATCTCTTGGGTGTTCACCTGCGTCGCCTCCGTCTTCGTGCCCCGCGGGCAGGCCGAACAGCGCGGTTCGCTGGGCAGCCGCCGTATACCTGCAGTGTTACTCGAATGTGTGCCCCGTGAAAGTGCTGGCGACACGATGGGAGCATCAAGGGAATGACGCAGCACACTGCAGACAGCTGGGCCGCCCCGACGGCGGTCGGCGCGGTCAACGCGGAGGTCCGCGTCCCGGGGTCGAAATCCATGACAAATCGGGCGCTGATCCTCAGTGCCCTCGCCGACGGACGCAGCACCATCGAGCGACCCCTGCGCAGTCGCGACACCACCCTGATGGTTCAGGCACTGCGTTCGCTGGGCATTGCGATCAACGACTCCGACGACCTCCGCTGGTCTGTCGACGGCCGGTCGTTCACCCGCACCGCGGCCTGCGTCGATGTCGGGAATGCCGGGACGGTGCTCCGGTTCGTGCCGCCGATCGCCGCGCTCACCCACGCCGCGATCGAGTTCGACGGAGACAATGCGATCCGCCGCCGTCCCATCGCGCCCTTGCTGTCAGCGCTTCGCGGGGTCGGCGTGGTGGTCGAGGACGAAGGACGTGGCGCACCGCCGTTCACGGTGCACGGCACGGGACACGTCGCAGGCGGCCGGGTCGCCGTCGATGCGTCTGCGTCCAGCCAGCTGATCAGCGCCTTGCTCCTGGCGGGCCCGTCGTACGGCGCCGGCATCGAGGTGCGCCACGTCGGCGCCCGACCGGTTCCCAACGCCCCCCACCTCGCGATGACCGTGGCGATGCTCGGTCAGCGAGGG
>DASZYY010000055.1:0-2396 GCA_035545175.1 Mycobacteriales bacterium | reverse complement strand
GGCTCCGGCTTGAACTCCCGCTCCCACGCCATGGTGATGGACGCGAACGCCTCGTTGACCTCGATCGCGTCGAAGTCCGCGGTGGTCATGCCGGTCTTCGCGTAGAGCTTTCGGGTCACCGGGTTCGGGGCGGTCAGCACCCACGTCGCCGAGTCCGCGCCGACCGCGAAGTGACGGAAAGCGGCGCGCGGGCGCAGCCCCAGCTTCTCGGCCGTCTCGCGGGAGCAGATCAGCATCGCCGCGGCGGCGTCGTTCATCTGCGAGGAGTTGCCCGCCGTGATGTCCGGCGCGAGCGACGGCTCGAAGTGGGCCGGCGGCAGGGACGCCATCTTCTCCAGCGAGGTCTCGTGGCGGATGCCCTCGTCGTCGGTCATGACGACGCCGGTGTCGTTGCCCGCCTCGTCACGGAGGTTGATCGGCACGATCTCGCGCTTGAATGCGCCTGCCTTCTGCGCTTCCGACGCGCGGCGGTGCGACTCGATCGCGAACGCGTCCATCTCGGCGCGCGTGATGCCCCAGTCGTTCGCGATCTTCTGCGCGACCTCGAACTGCATCTTCAGCTGGTTGTCGCAGGCCGCGAGGAACGCCGGTGAGAACGGGCCCGTGCCGCCCCGCGCATTCGATGCCATCGGGGCGCGGGTCATCGACTCGACGCCACACGCGATGACCAGGTCGTAAGCGCCGGCCATCACGCCTTGGGCTGCGAAGTGCACGGCCTGCTGCGACGACCCGCACTGCCGGTCGACGGAGGTCGCCGCCACCGTCTGCGGCAAGCCGGCCGCGACCCAGGCGTTGCGGGTGACGTTGGTGCCCTGCTCGCCGCTCTGCGTCACGCAACCGCCGATCACGTCGTCGACGAGCTCCGGGTCGATCCCGTTGCGCTCGACGATTGCCGACAGCACGTGACCGAGCAGGTCGGTGGGGTGCCAGCCCGCGAGGGCGCCCTTGCGCTTGCCGATCGGCGTACGGATTGCATCGACGATGACTGCCTCGGTCATGCGAGGACCTCCGGATTGACGCAGTTGACCGGCTTCTCACCGGACAGGATCGCCCTGATGTCGCTCGCGACGAGCAGCGAGTGGTTGGCCTCGGTGTCATAGGTGGCGCCACCGATGTGCGGAGTGAGTACGACGTTGGGCAGCGCCGCGAGTTCGCTCTTCGGGTCGAGCCACTCGTGGTCGAAGTGGTCGAGACCGGCACCGCCGAGGTGACCCGACTGCAGCGCCTTGACCATCGCATCGGTGTCATGGAGAGCGGCCCGCGCCGAGTTGAGGTAGATCGCGCCCGGCTTCATCGCCGCGAACTGAGCAGCGCCGATCATGCCGCGCGTCGAGTCGAGCACCGGCGCGTGCATCGAGACGATGTCCGCCTCGGCGAGCAGGTCCTCGAGCGAGTGGGTCGCTTCGGGGACGTACGGGTCGTAGGAGATGACCTTCATCCCGAGGCCTTCGAGCCGCCAGGCCAGCGCACGTGCCACCGCGCCGTACCCCACGAGGCCTGCCGTCTTGCCGGCGAGCTGCCACGCGCGGAAGCGCTGGTAGGGAATCGTGCCGTCCCGGTAGATCTCACCGGCGCGACACTCCTTGTCCGCGACGACGATCCCCCGGTTGACCGCAAACAGCAGCGCGACCGTGATCTCGGCGACCGCGTCGGCGTTTCGGCCTGGGGCGCGCAGCACCGGGATCCCCGCCTTGGTAGCGGCTTCGACGTCGACGTTGTTGGGGTCGCCCCGGGTGCAGCCGATCACCTTCAGCGACTGCTCCATGACGGGACCGTTGACGTTGTCGGACTCGCAGACCAGCACGGTTGCCCCGACTTCGGCAATCTTCGCGGCCAGGTCCTCGGCGCTGTAGAGCTTGATCGGGTGCTGCTCGATCCACGGCTCGTAGACGACGTCGCAGAGGGACTCGAGAATCTCCTTGCCCTCACCGCGCACAGGCGCGAGGACAAGGGCACGTGGACGGTCAGGGTTCGCCGACAAGCTCGGCCTCCTTAGGCGATGCGGGTAAGGCTGAAGGTCATGCCTTCCCTCCCATGAGAATATCGGGAAAACCTGACGCGCGTGTCAGGTGGTCGGAGGGCGAGTTGGCAAGCGGGATCACGGTCGGGATCGACATCGGTACGACCTCCGTGAAGGCGCTCGCCGTCGACGGCGACGCGACGATCGTCGCCCGGGCCCGGGTCCCCCACGACATCCATGCCCCGGACGTCGACGTCTTCGAGCACGACGCCCGGCAGGCCTGGGTGGACGGCCCTCGCAAGGCCCTCGACGAGCTCGGCGTGTCCGAGTTCGACGGCATCTCGGTGGCGACGATGGTCCCGAGCTTCACTGCGGTCGACGAGGCCGGCATGCCGTTCACGCCGGGCCTGCTCTACGGCGACCACCGCGGTCGGGC